>NZ_JBSIPX010000019.1:0-102781 GCF_053668055.1 Massilia sp. SYSU DXS3249
GAGTCTGGAGGACATTTGGGAACTCTCTTTCCAGGGCATCGCACACTCCATTTGTTGGCTGTGCAATGATCATAAAAGTGTTACCTATGTCTCTAGACAGGTGTTACCTATGTCTCTGTGCTAAACAGAGAGCCCACCCTACAACATCAACATCAGGGCTTACCTCACCGGCTTGCCATCCTGATCCAGCACCACGACCTCTCCCCAGCCCAGCGCACGGATCCCCGCCTCCACCTTGCGCAGGTCGCCGATCACCATCCAGGTCACCTCGTCCGGCTTGACGAACTTGCCCGCCGCCTGGCCCAGCTGGGCCGGGGTCAGGGCCTTCAGGTTGGCCGAATACCCGCTCCAGTAGTTCTCCGGCAGGCCCAGGTTGACGCTGGCCAGCGCCGCGCCCTCGAGCGCGCCCAGGGTTTCGAAACGGCCGGCCAGGCGCGAGGTCATGTTGCGCATGATGCTCTCGTACTCGGTCCCCACCAGCGGACGCTCGCCCGCGACGCCTTTGACTTCCTTCGCCACTTCGCGCATCGCCTCGATCGTCTTGTCGGTCTGCACCGGCGCGATCGTCATGAAGCTGCGCTGGCCGCGCACCTCGGTGAGGCGCGCGCTGGTGCCGTAGCTCCAGTGTTTATCCAGGCGCAGGTTGCGGTTCAGGCGCGAGGTCGCGATGCCGCCGAAGTTGTGCATCACCGGCTCGATGGCCAGGTCTTCCGGCTGGCCGTAGGGCAGCGACAGGTGGGCGGCGACGATGGTCGATTGCGGCGCGTCCGGCTTGTCGATCAAATACACCTTGCGGCCGGGAGCAGCGGCGGCAGCGGCGCGCATCTGCTTGGCGGGCGCGGTGCCGGCCGCCCACTTGCCGAACGAGGCTTCCAGCGCCGGCAGCAGCTTGTCCATCGTGGTGTCGCCGGCGACGATCAGGGTCGCGCTGCCCGGCTTGAACCAGGTCGCGTGCCAGTTGGCGAGATCCTCGCGGCTGATGCCCTGCACGCTGGCCGTCGTACCGCTGGCCGGCTTGCCGTAGGCGTGCTCCTGGCCGTACAGCAGGCCCGGGACCAGGCGCGTGGCCAGGCTGGTTGGCTGCGCCTTTTCCTGGCCGATCTGGGCCACGCGGCGGCCCTTCTGCAACGTGAACTGGTCTTGCGGGAAGCTCGGCGCCAGCGCGGCATCGGCCATGATGGCCAGCGAGGGCGCGAGGTTGGCCGACGTCGCCTGCAGGCGCACCAGCGACTGGTCGGCGCCCGTACCGGTCGACAGGCGCGCGCCGAGGTTTTCCAGCGCGTCCGACAGCGCAAAGGCGTCGCGCGTCTTCGTGCCCTTGTCCAGCAGGTCGAGCGCCAGCGAGGCGGCGCCCGCCTTGGCCAGGGTGTCGGAAGCGACGCCGGCATCCACGGCCAGCGTCGCGTTGACGATCGGCGCCGTGTGGCGCTCGAGCAGGATCACTTGTAAACCGTTCTTCAGCTGGGCGCGCTGCATCGCCGGGAACTTCACGTCCGGCGCGTCGCCCAGGCCTGGGAGCACCTTGCGGTCGAGCGTCGACTTGACGGCGGCCAGTTTGGCGAACGGACGCACGGTCATCGTGTAGTGGTGGGCGCGCAGCCAGCGGTTGCCGGCGGCTTTTACTTCAGCCGCATCGGCCTTCGCCAGCTGCTCCAGGCGCGTCAGGTAGGCGTCGGGCGAGCCGCCATAGGTCTGGCTCTCGGCCAGCACGTCCGACCGGCCGCCGAAGCCGCCCAGGCGTTCCAGGCTGCGCGAGAAGTCGGACAGGGTGCGGGTTTTGACGCGCGCCAGTTCGGCGTTGGTCGGGCCCTTCTCCAGCAGCTCGGCGACGATGGCGTCCATTTCGCGTTCCACCGCCAGCGGATCGGTGCCCGGCTTGACGGTGACGACGATGTTGAAGGTGCCGCCCAGCTCCGCATCATTCACGTAGGTGCTGACACTCGTGGCGAAGTTCTTCTCGTAGACCAGGCGCTTGTCCAGGCGTGCGCTCTTCGAGCCGGCCAGCACTTCGGCCAGCAGGGACAGGCGCGGGGTGTCGGCGTCCTTCCATGCCGCCACGTGCCAGCTGCGGTAGATGCGCACCTGCGGCACGTGGTCTTCCATCTCGTCGCGGATGTTGCGGTCCAGGGTCGGGATCCACTGATCGGTGCGCGGCAGCGGCGGGCCCGGCGGGATCGCGCCGAAGTACTTGGTGACCAGCTCGAGCGCCTTTTCCGGCGTGATGTCGCCGGCCAGCGAGATCACCGCGTTGTTCGGGCCGTAGTACGTCCGGTACCACTCGCGGATGTCTTCCAGCGAGGCGGCCGACAAATCTTCCATGCTGCCGATGGTCGACCACGAATACGGGTGCGAGTACGGGTACATCTTGGCGCCGATCTCGTTGCGCACGCGGCCATAGGGCTGGTTTTCTCCTTGCCGCTTTTCGTTCTGCACCACGCCGCGCTCGCGCTCGAGCATCTCCTTCGAGATGTAGTTGCCGAGGAAGCCCATGCGGTCCGATTCGAGGAACAGGGTGCGTTCCAGCGCCGACACCGGCACGTCCTCGAAGAAGTTGGTGCGGTCGGTGTTGGTGGTGCCGTTGCGGTTGTTCGCGCCGAGGTCGTCCATCGCCTCGCGGAAGCCGTGCGGGTAGTTCTCGGAGCCGTTGAAGAAGAAGTGCTCGAACAGGTGGGCGAAGCCGGTCTTGCCGCGTTTTTCGTTGCGCGAGCCGACGTGGTACCACATGTTCACGCCGACCACCGGCACGCTGTGGTCCTCGTGCACGACCAGGGTCAGGCCGTTCGGCAGCACGAATTTCTTGTAGTCGATGGTGTAGGCCTTGCGGTCGAACGCAGGGGCCTTGGCGGCAGGGGCGGCGTGCGCGGGCAGCGCGGCGGTCGAGGCGAAGGCGAGCGCCAGCGCGGCGAGCAGGGGTTTGTTCATGGGTCTCCGGGGGAATGGTGTAGTTGTTGTGCGCGGTATTTTAACCGTGGGGTGCCGAGATCAGGATGGGTTTTGGATATGCATACGAGCGCCGACTGCGAGGGACGTAGGGTGGACGGGTCTCCCGTCCACGCGTTCAACCAGCTCCAGAACAGCCCTTAAGCCGCTTCCCGCATCAACCCCTGCACCTGCGCCAGCTGCTCCGCCGTCATCCTCCCCGCCACCCGCTTCAGGTACGGCCCCGCCGCCGGCACGCCGCTCGCCGCCGCGCGCGCCAGCCACTCGTAGGCCTCGATGAAATCGCGCATGGCGCCCTGCCCGGTCGCGTACATCACCCCGAGGTTGAACTGCGCCCGTGCGTGGCCCTGGCGCGCCGCGCACAGGTACCAGAAGTGAGCCGCCTCGTAGTCGCGCTCGGCGCCGTGGGCGCTGTCGTAGCGTAGGCCGAGCGCGAACTGGGCCAGCGCGTGGCCGGCGTCGGCCGCTTTGCGGTACCAGCGGGTCGCTTCGACCGGGTCGACCGTGTCGGCGCGGTCGAGCAGGGTCGCCACCATGTGCTGGGCCGGCACGTAGTCCTGCTCGGCCGCGCGCAGGTACCAGCCGAGTGCGCGCGCCGCGTCCTGGCGCACCCCGGCGCCGTTCTCGTAGCGCAGTCCCAGGTCGAACTGGGCGCGCAGGTGGCCCTGCTCGGCCGCCTTCTCGTACCAGGCGACGGCCTGCGCCGGATCCTGCTCGACGCCGCTGCCCACATCGAAGAGCTGCGCCAGGTGGTACTGCGCCGCCGGCAGACCCTGGTTCGCCGCTTGCCGGTACCAGTGCGCGGCCTGCACCGGATCGCGCTCGACGCCCTGGCCGTGCTCGTAGCGCAGCCCGAGGTTGTCCTGGGCGCCGGCGTGACCGCGCTCGGCCGCGCGGCGGAACCAGGTCAGGGCCTGCGCTTCGTCGCGCGCCACGCCGTGGCCGCTGTCGAGGATCAGGGCGAGGTTGAATTGGGAACTGGCGTGGCCCTGGGCGCCGGCGCGCTCGTACCAGGCGATCGCCTGGCGGCTGTCCTGTTCGAGGTCCTGTCCCTTGTCATAGCGCAGCGCCAGGTTGAACTGGGCCGGCGCATGGCCTTGCGTGGCGGCGCGGCGCAGCCAGTCGAGCGCCTGGGCGGGATCGCGCTCGACGCCCTGTCCGCTGTCGTAACGCAGCGCCAGTGCGAACTGGGCGCGCGCATAGCCCTGCTCGGCCGCACGCCGGTACCAGCCCAGCGCCGCATCGAGGTCTTGTGCCACGCCCTTGCCGCCGTCGTACATCATGCCGAGGTTGTGCTGGGCGCCGGGGTCGCCCTGTTCGGCCGCCTGGCGGAACCAGTGCAGCGCCTGGCCGACGTCGGCCGGCACGCCCTGGCCTTTGGCATACAGCCAGCCGAGGTTGTACTGGGCCGGGGCATAGCCCTGTTCGGCCGCCATGGCATACCAGCGGATCGCCTGCTCGGGGTCCTGGGCCACGCCCTGTCCCTTCTGGTACATGACGCCGAGGTTGTACTGGGCCTGGGTGTAGCCGGCGGTGGCGGCCTTGCGGTACCAGGCCACGGCCGTTTCCTCGTCGCGCGCCACGCCCTGCCCGTTCGCATACATGAAGCCCAGGCTGTGCTGGGCGCTGGCGATGCCGCGCTCGGCCAGGCCCTTGATGCGCAGGTACTCGGCCGTGTGGCGTTCGCCCGTGGCGGGCGCGCTTGCGCTATGCACGATGGATCAGGCGCGAAGCGCGTGCACCACCGGCCGCGCGGGAGCCGAAGCCGGCACCGAAGCCGGCACGGAAGCTGGCACCGACGCGGCCTGGGCACGCAGCACGCCGATAAAGCTCGACAGCGAAATCGGGCGGTAAAACAGGTAGCCCTGCATCGTCTCGCAGCCGTTGGCGCGCAGGTAGTCGGCCTGCGTCTCGGTCTCGACGCCTTCGGCCACCAGGTTCAGGTTCAGGCCGCGCGCGATCGAGATGATCGCCAGGATCACCGGATAGTGGCCCTCGGCGTCGTGGATCTCCTGCACGAAGGACTGGTCGATCTTCATCGTGTGGATCGGGAAGCGGTGCAGGTAAGACAGCGACGAATAGCCGGTGCCGAAATCGTCGATCGCCACCGACACGCCGAGCTGGCACAGTTTGTTGAGCTGCTCGATCGCGTACTGCGGATTGCGGATGCAGATGTTCTCGGTGATTTCGACCTCGATCTGGCCGGGCGAGATCCCGTAGCGCACCAGCGCCCCGCGCATCTTCTCGAAGAAGTCGCCGCGGTCGAGGTATTGCGGCGACAGGTTGAGCGACAGTTTCACCTCCTGCCCACCGGCCAGGTTCCACTGCAGCATGTCGCGGCACAGGGCGCCGATCATCCAGTCCGAGATCGGCAGCATCAGGCCGTTCTCTTCCGCGAAGGGCAGGAATTCGCCGGCCGACAGCAGCCCGCGCGTCGGATGGTTCCAGCGCATCAGCGCTTCGGCCCCGACGATGCGCCCGCTGGTCGAATCGATCTGCGGCTGGTAGTACATCTCCAGCTCGTTGTGCTCGAGCGCGCGGCGCAGCGCATGCTCCAGCGCGATCTTCTGGTGCGACACGTCGAGCATCGAGTCGTGATAAAAACTGTGGCCGTTCTTGCCCAGGGCCTTCACCTGGTACATCGCGATGTCGGCATGGCGCAGCAGCTCGTCGATCGATTCGCCATCGCCGGGATAGATCGCGATGCCGATCGAGGCCGAGATGTGCACTTCGTGGCCGTCGAGGTCGAACGGGCGCTGCAGGCTCTCGAGGAACTTGTCGGCGATCAGGCGCGCGTCGTCGCGGTCGCGCAGCTCCGGCAGCACGATCGTGAATTCGTCGCCGCCCTGGCGCGCGATGGTGTCGCCGCGGCGCAGGCAATCCTTCAGGCGCACGGCGGCCTGCTGCAGCAGCTCGTCGCCCTTCACATGGCCGAGCGTGTCGTTCACCAGCTTGAAGCGGTCGAGGTCGATGAACATCACGGCCAGTTCGGTCTGCTTGCGCTTGGCCTGGATCACGGCAAGACCCAGGCGGTCCTTGAACAGGATCCGGTTCGGCAGGTCGGTCAGGATGTCGTGGTAGGCCTGGTAGGAGATGACCTCCTCGGCGCGCTTGCGGTCAGTGATGTCGCGCGCGACGCCATAGGTGCCGAAGAACTCGAGTTTTCTCACTTCGCCGTCGGGCACGTGCATGCCGATCGAGTTCAGCGAGATCGTCATCAGCGTGTTGTTGAAGGTGCGCTCGCCGCTATTGCTCTTGGCGCCCCTGCACTTGAGGCGCAGTTCGACGTTGCGCGAGGCGCGCTCGTCGACGCGGCGCTCGTTGAAGACATAGCGCGCGCGTTCCAGGTCTTCGTCGTGCACCAGGATCGAGTAATGCTTGCCGATCAGCTCATCGCGCGAGAATCCCAGCAGCTGGTAGGCGCGGTCGTTGACGAAGGTGAAGCGGCCTTCGTGGTTCAGCGTGTAGATGATGTCCGGCGAGCTGTCGACCAGGTAGCGGTACATCTTCTCGGAGTTCTCGAGCTGGTTCGCGATGCGCATGTTGGCGGAGGCCAGGCGGCGCTGCTCGAGCGCGTTGCCGACCGTTTTCAGCAGTTCTTCGCGGCTGTAGGGCTTGCGCAGGTAGTCGTAGGCGCCGCGTTTCAGGGCGCCGATGGCGGCCTCGATTCCCACTTCGCCGCTCATCACGATCACGTCGGCGCCGACTCCGCGCTCGTTCATGAAGTCCATGATCTCGTGGCCGCCGATGTCGGGCAGGCGCAGGTCGAGCAGGACCAGGTCGAAGCGGAAGCGCGACAGGTGGGCGATGGCCTCGGTGCCGGAGCTGGCCGTGGTCAGGTGGAAGCCGCGGTCGCGCAGCAGCTCGTAGAGGGAAGACAGCAGGCGCGGCTCGTCGTCGACCAGCAGCAGGTGTGGCTGGTCTTCGGTATCGGCATGCCAGGCGGGATCGCCACCGGCGCAGTACTCGTTCATGATGACCTTAAGCAGAACCGATTGCGCGCACCGGGATCGCCGGGGCAACGCTGGCGCCGGACCAGGCCGGCAGCAGGATTTCAAATGCAGTGCCACCGCGGCCGCTGCGGCAGGCGATCTGGCCGCCCAGCTTTTTCACCAGGCCGTGCACGATCGACAGGCCGAGGCCGCGATGGGCGCCGTCCTTGGTGCTGCGCACCACCGAGAACAGGTTGTTCATCACGTCCGGCGACAGGCCCGGGCCGGTGTCGGTCACGGCCAGTTCCAGGTACAGCTTGCGCTCGCGGTGGACGATGCCGCGGTTGACGATCTCGATGCGCCCGCCGCCGCTGGAAGCCAGCGCCTCGACCGCGTTCTTGACGAGGTTCACCAGGATCTGCTTGAGCAGGTCGGCTTCGCCCTCGACCAGGCGCGCTTCCTCGTTCATGCTGGTGGCGATCTGCACGCTGGCCGGCACGAACTGGCCGGCGCGGAACAGGCGCACCACGTCGTCGACGACCTTGGCCACGTCGAGCGGACGCGGGCCGCTGGCTTCGGGCTTGAGCTCGGCCAGGCTGCCGATCAGCTGGCCGACGCGGTCGATCTCTTCGTTCAGGACCGACATTTCGGTGGCGACCGGTTCCTGGCGCGCGAGTTTACTGTCGAGGACACTCAGGTAGTTCTTGATGATCGACAGCGGGTTGTTCACCTCGTGCACCACGCGGCGCGACGCTTCGCGGTATTCCTCGGCGACGCTGGCCAGCTGGCGCCGCGCGTTGCCCTTCTCGAACAGCGCGGTCTCCAGGGCGCTCGCCGCCTGTGCGCCGAAGGACTGCATGAAGCGCTCGCGCTTCTGGCAATCGGCCAGCTGCCAGCTGGCGATGCCGCCGACCATCACGCCCAGGCAACGCCCGCCCGCCACCAGCGGCAGGCAGACCATGCTCTCGGTGCCGAGCATGCGCAGCAGCTGCTCTTCGGGCAGGGCCAGGGGGGCGGAATCGCGCCGGATGTAGGCCGTGCGGCGCTGCTGCACCGCTTCGGCAACCTGCCCTCCCTTACCCAATGGGATCGCGAACTCGGCGATGCGCACGCTGGGGCCGCCGGGGGCGCCGACCAGCATCTGGCCGGTCGGGTTCTCGAGCAGGATCACGGTATTGTCGAAATCGAACAGGATGCGCGCCGAGCGCGTCATCGATTCGAGCAGGCCGCCTTCTCCCTGCTGGCGGGCGAAGGTCTGGCCGACCTCGGACACCAGCACCAGGTTGCGCACCTCTTCCTGCAGGCGCTGCTGGACCGGGTCGAGGGCCGGCGCGGCAAAGGCCGGCGGAGTCGGGATGTCGTCGGCGCCGGCCAGGTCGATGCCGAGGTGGACGGCGGCCTTGTCGACCTGGCGCGCGCTCGACGTCAGCATGGCATCGAGCTCGCTTTCTTCGATGCCGCACAGCGCGGCGGCGTCGAGCAGCGCCTGGCTGTCGTCGGCATGGCAGGCCATCACATGGGCCAGGCGCACGATGCGGATCAAAGGATGCGCCGCTTCCAGGCGCTCGCTCGACTCGTGGTGGTACAGCACCGCGTCGGCCAGGAAGGAATCGAGCTGCCAGCGCTCGACCAGCCAGGCGCCGGCTTCGGCGTGCGTGATCTGCAGCGTGCGCTGCTCGACCGCGCACAGGTCTTCGTCGTCGCGCGCGGTGAAGTTAAAAGCGTATTCCTTCGGCGCGGTGGCCAGCAGGGCCAGGCGCCCGACGTTGTGCAGCAGGCCGCCGAGATAGGCTTCTTCAACGTGCGGATAGTCCATGCGGCGCGCGATGTCGCGCGCGAGCACCGCGGCGGCCAGCGAGCGCTTCCAGAAGGCGCGCAGGTCGGTGCTGCCGGAATGCGGGAAGCTGTTAAAGGTCTGGAACACCGAGTCGCTGATCACCAGCGTCTTGATCATGTCGGTGCCAAGCGCGACGAGCGACTGCTCGAGGTTCACGCCGCGGCCGTTGCGGTGGTAGGCCGAGCTGCTGGCGGTGGCCAGCAGCTTGCCGGTGATACCGGCGTCGTTCGCGATCAGGGCGGCCAGCTCCGGCATGCCGAGGTCGTCGGCCTGCAGGTGCCCGAGCAGCTTGATGAGTATCTGCGGCATCGCCGGCAAACGGGCGATCAGCAGACGATTGCGGATATCCTGGTCTGGTTGGTGCATTGTCTCAAGCGAGGACGCCACTGAACGAGGTTGTGGGGTGGCGTCCCCTCGGGGCTACCACGACATGACATTCATGCAATCTTTGGAACAGAGACTGCTTCCCGCTTCTGTTCCATTGTAAAAAAGTCGTCTTAGCATATATACATTTCTGATCGGGAACAATACTTTCAATCAAAAGTATGTTTCACACCAGAAGATTGATGCATATAGGGTACGTTTTATTGCATAAAAGACATATCAGACGTATAACATAACCCGTCGTTCTTGCTCAAGCGCCCCGTGCCTTCATGCGGCGGTACTGGCGCGCGATCAGCCACAAGCCCAGCGACATCACGGCGAACCCGGCCTGCCCCAGGGCCAAGGCCAGCACCGAGTGCGACAGCATCGGCGCGATGATGCCGGCCACGATAGCCCCCATCAGGGTCGTGATGAAGGACTGGCAGGAGGCGGCGGTGCCGCGGATGTGCGGGAACAGGTCGAGCGCGAGCAGCGTCGCGCCCGGCGAAATGAGCGAGCTGCCGAAGGTGAAGACGAACATCGGCAGCACGGTCCACGGCAGCGCCGGCGGCTGCAGGAGGTGGTAGCCGACGTTGAAGGCGACGGCGCTGAGCATGAAGCCGAAACCGATCCAGATCTGGCGCGGGAAACTGAATTTGCCGGCCATCCGGTTGGCCGCCATCGAACCGAGGAAGATGCCGCTCACGGTGGGCACGAACAGCCAGGCGAACTGCGAGGGCCCGAGCCCCAGGTGCACCGGCAGCAGCACCGGCGAAGCGGTAATGTACAGGAACAGCCCGGCGAAGTTGAGCGCCGTGATGCCGGCCTTCATGTGGAACAGGAAGGAGCTGAAGATGGCGCCATAGCTCTGCGCCAGGAAGCGCGGATTGAAGGGCTGGCGCTCCGTTTTCGGCACGGTTTCCGGCAGGTGCTGCCAGCACACCCAGCCCAGCACTACCGTATAGCCGAACAGCGCGAGGAAGATCGCGCGCCAGTCGAACCAGGTGACGATCCAGCCGCCCAGCACGGGCGCCAGCGCCGGCGCGATCGAGAAGATCATCGTCACCATCGACAGCAGCCTCGCCGCCGGCGCGTCGGAATACAGGTCGCGGATGATGGCGCGCCCGACCACCACGCCGGCCCCGGCCGAGACCCCCTGCATGATCCGGAACACCCACAGGTAATGCACGGTCGAGGCGGCCGCGCAGCCCAGGGTGCCGATCGCGAAGACGACCAGGGCGACCAGGATCACGTTGCGCCGCCCGAAGGCGTCCGACAGCGCGCCGTGCCACAGCACCATGCCGGAGAAGGCCAGCATGTAGGCGGTGAGCGTCTGCTGCACCTCGATCGAGGACGCCGCGAGGCTGGACTGGATCTGCGGGAAGGCCGGCAGGTAGGCGTCGATCGAGAACGGGCCGAGCATCGACAGCGCGGCCAGCAGCGTGGCCAGCCCGCCCGCCGACAGCATGACGATCTTGTGCGGCGCCGGCAGCGGCACCGGGATCACGGGGTCTTTCGGCAGCTGGTCGGGTTCGGTCGGAGGCAGCATGGCGGTGTTTACTCCGCGCCCGGTGCCGAATCCTGCTTCGGTTTCGCTTCCTCGCGGCGGTTGTAGCCGGCCACCATGTCGAAGCGGAACAGGCGGCACTCCAGGGCGCCGTTGAAGAACGGCGTCTTGCGCGCTTCCTTCAAACGCAGCAGCTTGGGCAGCGACAGGTCGGCCGTGAACAGGAACACGGTCCAGCCGGCGAAACGCTGCTTGAGCGTGGTGCCCAGCGCCGAGTAGAAACTCACCGCCATCTCGTCCTGCGGCACGGTCGAGTCGCCGCGCACGCCGATGCGCTCGCCGTACGGAGGATTGGTCAGCAGGATGCCGGGGCCCGGGACCGGCGGGCTCACGTGCTGGGCCTCGATCTGCTTCAGGGGCACGTCGAACAGGATGCCGGCGATCTTCAGGTTGTGGCGGGTCATCGCGACCATGTCGCCCGAGATGTCGGAACCGAAGATGGTCGGCTCGCTCGGCAGCGGATTGGCCTTGATCGCGGCCTTCATCTCCTGCCAGGCTTCGCGCTCGAAGTCGGCGAACTGCTCGAAGGCGAAACGACGGCGCGCGCCCGGCGGAATGCCCTGCACCATTTGCGCCGCCTCGATCAGGATCGTGCCCGAGCCGCACATCGGGTCGAACAGGGGGACGCCCGGCTTCCAGCCCGACACGCGCAGCATGCCGGCAGCCAGGTTCTCGCGCAGCGGCGCGTCGCCCGTTTCTTCGCGCCAGCCGCGCTTGAACAGCGCTTCGCCCGAGGTGTCGAGGTAGATGATGAAGTTGCGCTGGTCGAGGAAGCCGACGATGCGCATGTCCGGCTCGCGCGTGTCGACCGAGGGACGCTTGTTGAACTGGTCGCGGAAGCGGTCGCAGATCGCGTCCTTGATTTTCAGCGTCGTGAATTCCAGGCTTTTCAGGGGCGACTTCACGGCGGTGACGTCGACGCGGATCGTGTGGTCCACGCTGAACCAGTCTTCCCAGGGCTGCTCGAGCACGAGGTCGTAGATGTCGTTCTCGTTCATGTAGCTGCGCTGGCCCATGCGCATGAGCACGCGCGACGCGATGCGCGAGTGCAGGTTGATGCGGTAGGAATCGACCAGCGTGCCCGAGCAGTGCACGCCGCCCGGCACCTGGTTGTGGACCTTCAGCGTGGGGCTGTGCGCCTGGGCGATTTCAGTCAGTTCTTCGGCCAGCGCCGCTTCCATGCCGCGCGGGCAGGGGCAAAAATAGGAGGTCATGGGGGTACCCTTTGTCCGTTAGTAAAAAATAATGAGGCCGAAAGCGCCTGCGCTTTCGGCCAAGGTGTTCGATTGTTTGCGGCCCGAGTGTCGAGCCGGCGATGTTCAAATGGTGAGTCCGCGCGGGCACAAGTGCCCACCCTACGTAGGGTGGACGGCTTTGCCGTCCACGCGTTCAACGCACGCTCGCACGCCGCGCTATCAGAACGGCTTCACCACCACCAGAATCACGATCAGCGCCAGCAACACGACCGGCACTTCGTTAAACCAGCGGAACCACGTATGGCTGCGTTTATTCACGCCCGCCTCGAATTTCTTGAGGATCGAGCCGCAGGCATGATGGTAGCCGATCGCCAGCACCACCAGCGCCAGTTTCGCGTGCAGCCAGCCGCCCCGGATGCCGAAGCCCATCCACAGCCAGACGCCCAGCAGCACCGCCGGCACCGCCAGGATCGTCGTGAAGCGGAACAGCCGGCGCGCCATGCCCAGCAGGCGGGCGGTCGCGCCCTGCTCGGTTTCCTGGGCCAGGTTCACGAAGATGCGCGGCAGGTAGAACAGGCCGGCGAACCAGGAGGCGATGAAGATGATGTGGAAGGCTTTGATCCAGAGGTACATGGGTTCCTTGTGCTTAGCTGCGGATTTCGCCGTGACCGAACACGACGTATTTGAGTGAAGTCAGCCCTTCCAGCCCGACCGGCCCGCGCGCGTGCAGCTTGTCGTTCGAGATGCCGATCTCGGCGCCCAGGCCGTATTCGAAACCGTCGGCGAAGCGGGTCGAGGCGTTCACCATCACCGAAGCCGAATCGACTTCGCGCAGGAAGCGCAGCGCCGCGCTGTAGTCTTCGGTGACGATCGCCTCCGTATGCTTCGACGAATAGCGGTCGATGTGGTCCATCGCTTCCTCGATGCCGGCGACGACCTTCACGGCCAGGATCGGCGCCAGGTATTCGGTGCTCCAGTCTTCCTCGACGGCGGCGCTCAGATGCGGGTAGCCGGCAAGGATCGCGCGCGCTTCCTCGTCGGCGCGCAGCTCGACATCCTTGGTCTTGTAGAGCTCGGCCAGCTGGGGCAGCACCGTCGGCGCGATCGCGCGCGACACCAACAGGGTCTCCATCGTGTTGCAGGTGCCGTAGCGGTGGCATTTGGCGTTGAACGCAATCGGCAGCGCTTTCGCCAGGTCCGCCTTGTCGTCGATGTAGACGTGGCAGATGCCGTCGAGGTGCTTGATCATCGGGACCGTCGCTTCCTCGATCAGGCGCGCGATCAGGCCCTTGCCGCCGCGCGGCACGATCACATCGACGTATTGCGGCATCGTGATCAGGGTGCCGACGGCGGCGCGGTCGACCGTGTCGACCACCTGCACGCTTTCCACCGGCAGGCCGGCCTTCTGCAGGCCTTCGGTGACCAGCTTGGCCAGGGCGCGGTTGCAGTGGATCGCTTCCGAGCCGCCGCGCAGGATGGCCGCGTTGCCGCTCTTGATGCACAGGCCGGCGGCGTCCACCGTCACATTCGGGCGCGCTTCATAGATGATGCCGATCACGCCGAGCGGCACGCGCATCTGGCCGACCTGAATCCCGCTCGGGCGCGACTTCATGTTCGAGAGCTCGCCGATGGGGTCGGGCAGCGCGGCGATCTGGCGCAGGCCGTCGACCATGGTCGCGATCGCGCTTGGCGACAGGGCGAGGCGGTCGAGCAGCGCCGGGGCCAGGCCGGCGTCACGGGCGGCGTCGAGGTCGCGCGCGTTGGCGTTCGAGAGCGCGGCGGCATCGCGTTCGATGGCCTCGGCAATCAGCAGCAGGGCACGGTTGCGGGTGGCGCCATCGGCCCGCGCCATCGCGCGCGAGGCCGCGCGGGCGTTGCGGCCCAGCGTGTGCATGTAATCGGTGATGTCCATCGTGTCGGTTCCAGTTGCGTTAAGCATGTAGCGTGATGCGTTTTCGACGTGCAGATGTGCAGATGTGCGTTGGAACGTCTCCCGTAGGGTGGGCATGTGTGGTGCTGGCATCTAGCCAGCCCCACTGCCCACGCGGATGGTGCGAGCCTCTTGCAGAGCACCTGCAGGTCCAGGAACCGGTGCATACCGGCACAGGCCAACGACTCAACCTACCCCGCCACCTTCAACGCCAGCTGCAACATCGCATCCCACGCATCCCCGGCAAAGGCCCTGGCCCGCAATCCCTTGACCATCTTGTCCACCTGCGCCGCCTCCTGCAGGGCCGCTTCCAGCGTGGCCAGGGACACGCGCCGCAGCGCCGGTTCCATCATCCGCTCGCGCGGACCCCAGATCCGGTATTCCTTCATGAGCGCCCCGAGCGGCCGCCCCTGCGCCATCCCGGCTTTCAATTTTAACAGCGTGCGGATTTCTTCGGAGACGGCCCACAAGACCAGCGGCAGCGCCTCCCCTTCCCCCTTCAGGCCGTCGAGCATGCGCGCCAGGCGCGCCGGGTCTCCGGCCAGCATCGCTTCCGACAATTTGAAAACGTCGTAGCGCGCCACGTTCAGCACGGCGTCCTGCACCTGCTCGAAACTCAGCTTGCCCGGCTCGTGCAGCAGGCCCAGTTTCTGGATTTCCTGGTGCGCCGCCAGCAGGTTGCCTTCCACCCGGTCCGCGATGAAATCGAGCGCGCTGCGGTCCGCGCTCTGCCCCTGGGCGCCCAGGCGCATCCCGATCCAGCCGGGCAGCTGCGCGCGCTCGACGTTCGGGATCTCGATGTAGACCGCCGCCTGCTGCAGCGAGGCGACCCACGAGGCCTTGGCGGTCTGCCAGTCGAGCTTGGGCAGGGTGATGAGGGTCAGGTTGTCCGGGCTGAGGTCCTTGGCGTAGGCCTGCAGGGCGGCGCTGCCGTCCTTGCCCGGCTTGCCGCTCGGGATGCGCAGCTCGATCAGCTTCTTGTCGCCGAACAGGGACAGCGCCTGGTTGGCCGCCAGCAGTTCGCCCCACTTGAAGGTACGCTCGACGGTGAGGACGTCGCGTTCGGTATGGCCGGCCGCGCGCGCCGCGCGGCGGATTTTATCGGCCGCCTCCAGCGCCAGCAGGTGCTCGTCGCTGGTGATGACGTACAGCGGCGCCAGCCCTTTTGCCAGATGGGGCTCGAGCGCCTCGGGCCGTAATTGCATCGCTACTCCCTGGCCCGCTTATTGGGCAGGCCGGGCTGCCGGCGTCGCAGCCGGCTGCGCCGACAGCGCCCCGGCCGGCTTCACGGCCGCCAGGCGGCGCATGATCTGCTGCACCAGGTCGGACTGCATGTCGCGGTACAGCAGCTCTTCCTCGCCTTCCTTCGCCAGCACCGCTTCTTCGCTGAAGGTCAGGTTGCGGCGCAGGGTGATCTCGGTCGGGCCGAGCATCAGGTTGCCCCTGGCGTCGCGCAGCTGGAACACCAGCGTATAGCTCAGCAGGTACTCGCGCACGCGGCCCAGGTTGTTCAGCGACAGGATGGCCTTGTTCCGCCCTTCCGACAGCACCTCGAAGCGGGCCTCGGCGCCTTCCTGGGTCGGCATGATGACGACCCGGTCGCCGGCGCGCAGGTTGCGCTTGAGCTCATTGCCCAGCGGAGAGGTGTCCGGGAAGGCCAGGAAAATGCTCGCGAACGGCATGTTGTAGGCATCGGTCGAGCCGCGCAGCTTGAAGCCGCAGGCCGACACGGCCGCCGCCAGCAGCAGCGCGCCGGCCGCGCGTACCAGGAGAGTAGATACGCGCATGGCTTACACCACAATGTTGATGAGTTTGCCGGGCACGACGATGACCTTCTTCGGCGTGCCTTCCACGAACTTCTGCACCGCTTCCGATGCCAGCGCGGCCGCTTCGACCGCCGCCTTGTCGGCATCCTTCGGCACCTTGACGGAACCGCGCAGCTTGCCGTTCACCTGGATCATCATCTCGATCTCGGCCTGCTCCAGCGCCGCCGGGTCGACTTCCGGCCACTGCACGTCGAGGATGTCGCCGTACACCTTCGCATAGCCCAGGTCCTGCCACAGGGCGTGGGTGATGTGCGGCGCCACCGGATTGAGCATGCGCAGGAAGATCGACAGGCCTTCCGCGATCACCGCGTCGCCGGCCACGCCTTCGGCCAGCTTGCTTTGCTCCAGCGTGTTGAGCATCTTCATGCAGGCCGAGACCACGGTGTTGTACTGGATGCGTTTCAGGTCGTAGTCGGCCTGCTGCAGCAGCTTATGCACTTCGCGGCGCAGGGTCTTGTGGGATTCGTCGAGCGATCCCTGCTGCTGGCCGCCCAGCGCCGCCGCGATGCGCTCGCGCTGCGCGTAGCCGAAGGCCCAGACGCGGCGCAGGAAGCGGCTTGCGCCTTCGACGCCGCTGTCCGACCACTCCAGGGTCTGCTCCGGCGGCGAGGCGAACATCGTGAACAGGCGCGCGGTGTCGGCGCCGTACTGCTCGATCTGCGCCTGCGGGTCGATGCCGTTGTTCTTCGACTTCGACATCTTCTCGGTGCCGCCGATTTCGACCGGCTGGCCATCGGCCTTCAGGGTCGCGCTCTGCGGGCGGCCCTTGTCGTCGAAGACGAGTTCCACGTCGGCCGGGTTGAACCAGGTTTTTTTACCGGCCGCGTCTTCGCGGTAGTAGGTCTCGTTGAGGACCATGCCTTGCGTGAGCAGGTTGACGAAGGGCTCGTCGAACTTCACCAGGCCGAAGTCGCGCATGACCTTGGTCCAGAAGCGCGCATACAGCAGGTGCATGACGGCGTGCTCGATGCCGCCGATGTACTGGTCCATCGGCATCCAGTAATCGTTGCGCGCGTCGACCATGGCGTCGTTCGAACCCGGCGAGGTATAGCGCATGTAGTACCAGGACGAGTCGATGAAGGTGTCCATCGTGTCGGTCTCGCGGCGCGCGGGCTTGCCGCACTTCGGGCAATCGCACTTCAGGAAGGCCTCGTCCTTGCCCAGCGGGTTGCCGGTGCCGTCCGGGACCAGGTGCTCGGGCAGCACGACCGGCAGGTCGGCTTCCGGCACCGGCACCACGCCGCATTCGGCGCAGTGGATCATCGGGATCGGCGTGCCCCAGTAGCGCTGGCGCGAGATGCCCCAGTCGCGCAGGCGGAAGGTGACCTTCTTGTCGCCCAGGCCCTTTTCGGCCAGGTCGCCCGCGACCGCGTTCACGGCGGCGATGTAATCGAGGCCGTCGTACTTGCCCGAGTTGATGACGCGGCCGTTTTCCTTGTCGCCGTACCACTCCTGCCAGCCGTCGAGCGAGAATGCCTGGCCTTCGACTTCGACCACCTGCTTGATGGGCAGATCGTATTTTTTCGCGAACGCAAAATCGCGCTCGTCATGGCCCGGCACGCCCATCACGGCGCCGTCGCCATAGGTGATCAGGACGTAGTTGCCGACCCAGACCGGCAGCTGCTCGCCCGACACCGGGTGCGTCACGAACAGGCCGGTCGGCATGCCCTTCTTTTCCATCGTCGCCATGTCGGCTTCGATGACGGAACCGAGCTTGCATTCGGCGATGAAGGCGGCCAGCTCCGGATTGTTCCTGGCCGCGTGCTGGGCCAGCGCGTGTTCCGGCGCCACGGCGCAGAAGGTCACGCCCATCAGGGTGTCGGCGCGGGTGGTGAAGACGTACAGCTTGCCTTCGTTGATCAGTTCACCGGCGTCGTCCATCACCACGTGCGGAAAGGCGAAGCGCACACCGGTCGACTTGCCGATCCAGTTGGTCTGCATGGTGCGCACGCGCTCCGGCCAGCCCGGCAGCTTGTTGTCGACGAAGTCGAGCAGCTCCTCGGCGTAATCGGTGATGCGCACGTAGTACATCGGGATCTCGCGCTTTTCGATCGGCGCGCCGGAACGCCAGCCCTTGCCGTCGACGACCTGCTCGTTGGCGAGCACGGTCTGGTCGATCGGGTCCCAGTTCACGGTGCCGGTCTTCTGGTAGATGATGCCTTTCTCGAGCATCTTCAGGAACATCCACTGGTTCCACTTGTAGTATTCCGGCTTGCAGGCGGTCATCTCGCGCGACCAGTCGATGGCCAGGCCCATCGACTCCATCTGCCCGCGCATGTGCGCGATGTTCGAATAGGTCCACTCGGCCGGCGGTACGTTGTTCGCCATCGCGGCGTTCTCGGCCGGCATGCCGAAGGCATCCCAGCCCATCGGCATCAGCACGTTGTAGCCGTTCATCCGCAGGTAGCGGTACATCACGTCATTGATCGTATAGTTGCGCACATGGCCCATGTGCAGCTTGCCGGATGGATAAGGCAGCATCGAGCAGGCGTAGTACTTGCCCTTAGGGAAACGTGGATCGTGTTCGACGGCTTTATAGGCATCGATCGACTTCCAGTACGCCTGTGCGGCCTGTTCAACTTCGGCGGGACTATATTTATCTTGCATGATGTTCTGCGGACGGAATTTTGGAGGGTGGAGCAGAACATTATACTGGTTCATCTTGCACTGCGGCGAAGCGGGGCAGGATGAGGCGATAAGGGGCTGACTGGACGCCTTTTGCCGGCGCAAGCCAGAGGCGCTGACCGTAGGGTGGGCTGGAAACGCGTCAGTCTCCTGGCAGAATTCCTGGACGCCTTGGCGCGTACCGAACAGGAAGCCGAGCGCCGCCGGGCGCAGCGGCAGCGCCGGCATCACGTAGTGGGAATGGAAAGCAGGTCCGCCGCGCCCGGGTCCGATGAGGACGCCATGCCGGGCGGACGCAAATGATTTAACGAAGAACCAGTTCCAAGGCCGGCTTTTCGCCGTAGTCTTCGTAGCGCTCGTTGATGCCGCCGACGCAGAACACGATCTCGTCGACCAGGTCCGGCAGGCGGCCGCGCAGGCCGGCGCTGTCGGTGATGACGATTTCCAGCACCTCGTCCGGCTGCAGGCGGAACTTGGTCATGTTCTCGTCGTCGCGCAGGTAGCTCAGGCAGTCGACCCAGGTGTCGATGGTGTCGCCCGTCGCCGTGTGAAAGCCGAATGCGCGGCGGCTCTCGGCCAGGAAGCTCGCTTCGTTGACGATCGCCGCGCCGTTCAGTTCTGCCACTGCCATGGTTATCCTTTCACGCCCGTTTTCAGGCCGAGCACGTCCTGCATGTCGTACAGGCCGTTCGCCTTGTCGGCGATGAAGCGCGCGCCGCGCAGGGCGCCGTGGGCGTAGGTGACGCGGCTGCTCGATTTATGGGTGATCTCGATGCGCTCGCCGATGCCGGCAAACAGGACCGTGTGGTCGCCCACGATGTCGCCGCCGCGCACGGTGGCGAAACCGATGGTCGAGGGATCGCGCTCGCCGGTCACGCCTTCGCGGCCGTAGACGGCGCATTCCTTCAGGTCGCGCCCCAGGGCGTCGGCAATGACTTCGCCCATTTTCAAGGCGGTGCCCGATGGCGCATCGACCTTGTGGCGGTGGTGCGCTTCGATGATTTCGATGTCGTAGCCTTCGGCCAGGCTCTTCGCGGCCATTTCCAGCAGCTTGAGGGTGATGTTCACGCCCACGCTCATGTTCGGCGCGAACACGACGGCCGTTTTTTCGGCGGCCGCCTGGATCGCGGCCTTGCCGGCGTCGTCGAAACCGGTGGTGCCGATGACGATCTTGACGCCGTTCGCGGCGCAATACTTCAGGTGCTCGAGCGTGCCTTCCGGACGCGTGAAGTCGATCAGGCAGTCGGCGCCGGCCAGAGCGCGCGCGAGGTCGGACTCGATGGCGACGCCGGTCAGCTGGCCCGAAAAGGCGCCGGCATCCTGGCCGATGAAGGGCGACGCCGCCACGTCGAGGGCGCCGGACAGCTGGGCGTCGGGGGCGGCGGCGATCGCTTCGATCAGCATGCGGCCCATGCGCCCGCTGGCGCCGGCAACCGCGATTTTCATGTGATTCATAGCAATTACGGGGTGGTCGTGGACGTTGCTGGCTGTGCCGCCGTGGTCGGCTCGATCGGACGGACGGGCGCGGCGGCTGCCTTCTTCGAGGTCTTGATCGGGCCGGCGATGCGCGCGATGTATTCGCGTTCGGTCGGCAGGTTGCCGCCGTCGAAGCGCTCGACCACGCCGTCCTTGAAATACACGGTGACGCGGCTGGTGGTCAGTTCGCCGTTGCCGCGCGCGAGATAGAACGGGTAGTCCCAGCGGTCGGCGTGGAACATGTCGGTCAGCAGCGGCGTACCCAGCAGGAAGCGCACCTGGTCGCGGGTCTGGCCCACTTTCAGCTGGCTCAGCATTTCCTGCGAGACGAAGTTACCCTGCTGAATGTCCGGACGGTAAGGCGAGAAGATCCAGAGGAACTTCTGCAGCTTGGTGACCTGGGTCGTTTGCGCACCCGCATTGGCCAGCGCGGCCGACTTGTCGGCATCGGCTTCCACGGCTTGCGCGGACGTGCTCACCGGCGCGGCGGGCCGGGTCTGGTTGCGCCAGGATGCGCAGCCCGACAGCAGCAGCGTGCATGCAAGGCCTGCGGCAAGCGTCGCGCGGGCATAGGAACGATGAACAACGGCATCAATGACGCGCATAAGTAACCTCAAAACGTATTAGGCGGAGCTTCCAAAACGCTATATCATAAAGCACTCCGCCCATCTACGAGTAACAAACATGAGTAACAAACCGACCGACCTGAAGGCGAGCGGCCTGAAGGCGACTTTGCCTCGCCTGAAAATCCTCGAAATTTTCCAGAACAGCGAAGTGCGCCACCTGACGGCGGAAGACGTCTATAAAATCCTGCTGGCCGAGAACATGGACGTCGGCCTGGCGACCGTCTATCGGGTGCTGACCCAGTTCGAGCAGGCCGGCCTGCTCAACCGCAACCACTTCGAAACCGGCAAGGCGATTTATGAGCTGAACGCCGGTTCGCATCACGACCACTTGGTCTGCCTCGACTGCGGCCATGTCGAAGAATTCTTCGACGAGGAAATCGAATCGCGCCAGCACAAGGTCGCCGTCGAACGCGGCTTCAAGATCGCCGAGCACGCGCTGGCGATCTACGGCAATTGCGTCAAGCCGGCTTGCCCGCATCGGGGTAATAACTGATCGGGTTACTTCGCAATGAAGAACGGCGCCGAGGGCGCCGTTTTTTGTTGCTGCATAGTTGTAGGGTGGGCACCCCGTGCCCACGCGGAACGGTGAATGGCGGTAGCGTCAGCCACGGTATTGCGTTAACGCCCGTTTAAAAACACCCCGAAGAATACAAGCGTTAACGATGCACGGCGATCCAGTCAACAATGATCACCATTCCGCGTGGGCACGGGGTGCCCACCCTACGAATGACTCAGCGCATTCGACAGCAGCTTGGCCGTGATATCCACGATCGGGATCACGCGCTCGTAGGCCATGCGGGTCGGGCCGATCACGCCGAGGGTGCCGACGATCTTGCCGTTGACCTCGTAAGGTGCGGTGACCACGCTCATTTCGTCCATCGGCACCAGTTTCGATTCGCCGCCGATAAAAATCTGCACGCCGCCGGCCTTGCTCGACACGTCGAGCAGCTGCATCAGCCCGGTCTTTTGCTCGAACATCTCGAACAGCTGGCGCAGCGAACTCATGTTCGAGGACAGGTCGGACACCGACAGCAGGTTGCGTTCGCCGGAAATGACCATGCCGTCGCCCTGCTCGGCCATCGCCTCGGTGCCGGCTTCCACGGCCGTCTGCATCAGGCCGCCGATGTCGTCGCGCAGCTGGCGCAGTTCGCTGCCCAGGCGCCGGCGCACTTCGTCGAAGGTCAGGCCGGCGTAATTCTGGTTCAGGTAATTGGCCGACTGCACCAGTTGCGCCGGGGTGTAGTCGACCTCGGTCAGCAGCAGGCGGTTCTGCACGTCGCCGCGCGGGTCGACGATCACCAATAAAATGCGGCGCTCGGACAGGCGCAGGAATTCGATCTGCTGGAACACGGATTCGCGGCGCGGGCTCTGCACCACGCCGGCGAACTGCGTCAGGGACGACAGCATCTGCGCCGCGCTGGCAATGGTCTTTTGCGGTTGCTGGCAGGCCAGGCGCATGCGCTCGGGATCGACGCCGTGCTGTCCGTCCAGGTGCTGGACCGTCAGCAGGGTGTCGACGAACAGGCGGTAGCCGCGCGGCGTGGGCACGCGGCCGGCCGAGGTGTGGGGACTGGCGACGTAGCCCATTTCCTCGAGGTCGGCCATGATGTTGCGGATCGTGGCCGGGGACAGGTCGAGGCCCGAGATCTTCGAGAGCGCGCGCGACCCGACCGGCTGGCCATCGGCGATGTAGCGCTCGACCAGGGCTTTCAGGAGGGTTTGGGCACGGGGTTCAAGTTGCATGGGGAAGAAAACGGGCAGAATGGTTCTGTACCTATTATGCACGTTCGCCCGCGCTCTGTGCGCTCAGAGCGCCGCTCTCAGGCGTGTTCGCGCTTGAGCCAGGCAAGCAAGGCATCGAAGTCCGACACGATCGCATCCGGCTCGATGCCCTCCTCCAGGTGGCGCCGGCTGGCGGTGCGGTTCATCCAGACGCCCCGCATCCCGGCGCGCTGGGCGCCCTGCACGTCGAGCACCAGGTCGTCCCCGACATACACCGCCTCGTGGGGCGCCACGCCGAGCGCGTCGAGGGCGGCATGGAAGATCGCCGGGTCCGGCTTGGCGCGCCCGAAGGCCGGCGCCGACACCGAGGCGTGGAAATGGTGGGCCAGGCCGATCGTCTGCAGGTCGGCGTTGCCGTTCGTGACCGATCCGATCAGCACCCGCCCTTTCAGGCGCAGCAGGCCCGGCAGCACGTCGTCGTAAGGAATCACGGCATTGCGCGCGGCGAAGAATTCGATCATGGCCAGCTCGACTTTGGCCGCGTCCTCGCCGGCCTGTTCGAAGGCCGCCACCAGGCCGGCACGCCGCAGCGCGCCCAGGTCGAGCTGGAACTCGGGTTTTCTCGCCAGGAGCTCCAGGCGGGCCTGGCGCAGGCTGTCGATGGTGAAGCGCTCCGCCACCCGCGGCACGTTGTTGGCAAGCCACGCGAACAGGGTCTGCTCGGCCTGCAGGATCACGGGAGCGATGGGCCACAAGGTGTCGTCGAGGTCGAACAGGACGGCTTTGGGCCAGGGGCGGCGGTGGGAGGGCGTCATCGTGAGTGCGTTGAGGGGACCACCCAAGTGGGGGCGACCCAAGCATAGCGAGGCCAGCGGCGAAATGCAAACGCGCCCGGCTAGCGGACGGCCCCTGCGTGGAGAGGCGCGTTACACCGTGATACAAAGCGCAAAGAGCCCGGGCCTTGTCAAATGCTCTAAAATGATGGGCAAACTTCTACCGTGCGGCGTGGCGCACCCGCTTGCGCGCCAGCCCCTTCCCTTTTTATTTGGAGAAATGATGATTCGTTCCCCCCTGCGTGCCGGCATCGCGCTGGCATGCGCGCTGGGCCTGTCCGCCTGCGGCGGCGGCGACGGCGATATATATGTCGGCGGCCAGGCGACCGGTGTCACCAAGGCCGGCCTGGTGCTGACGCTCAATGGCGGCTCCGACCTCGAAGTCCCCACGTCCGGCTCTTTCCTCTTCAAGGACCTCGTGGAAACGGATTCGCGCTATGACGTCAAGGTCAAGAGCGTTCCGCCGAACGTCGAAAAAATCGAAGACTGCGTGGTGACCAACGGCACCGGCCGCGCCGTCTTCAACGTCTCCAACGTGTTTGTTACCTGCACGATCCGCAAATGGGACCTGGGCGGCTCGATCGTCGGCCTGGGCAACCGGACCGGCCTCGTGCTCGTCAACGGTACCGACCGTGTCGAGATCCCGGCGAATGCCACCGAATTCAAGATGGCCAAGGTATCGGAAGAATCGCCCTACGGCGTGACCGTGCTGCCGACGCCGGGCGGACCGAACTGTACCGTGGAAAACGGCAGCCGTGAAAAAATGCCATCGAGCAATGTCACGGACATCGTCGTACGCTGCACCCCATGATTCTGGAGGCTAATTTGAAGAAATCGACCCTGGCGCTGTCGGCGCTGACCCTGGCGCTGGCCGCCGGCCTGAGCGCCTGCGGCGGCGGCACCTCGACCTACACGATCGGCGGCGTCGTCACCGGCCTGGAGTATCCGGGACTGGTGCTGTCGAACAATGGCGAAGACCTGCCGATCGCGCAAGCCGGCTACGACGAAACGACGAACACGGCGACTGGCGTCGTCACGCGCACGCCGAAAAACGTCACCTACGCCTTCAAGAACCAGGTCGACTACGGCGATCCCTACGACGTCACCATCAAGGCTTCGCCTCCGCACCAGGTCTGCGTGCAGAACGGCGGCACCACCGATACGGCAGGCCGCCTGTCCACCATCAACGCCGTCATTTCCTGCGCGCTGGTCAGCAACACGATCGGCGGCACGGTGAGCGGCCTGACGGCAGAGGGACTCAAGCTGACCAACGGCAGCGCCAGTGCCCCTTTGACCGTGGCTGCGAATGCCACCAGCTTTATCTTCCCGGAAGAGGTGGTGTACAACCAGACTTATGGCGTGACGGTAGTGGAAGAGCCTGCTGGTCTCAATTGCAGTGTCACTAACGGTGCAGGCACCATGCAAGACGATCCGGTCAACAACATTGCCGTCGTCTGCACGCCGGAAGCCTAGGGACAGATATTCGCCACACGCATGTCGACCATTCCAAAAGAAAATTAGACTTATATGTTGTGGCGCAGCATAATGCTTCTGTCTCCTCCAACTCTCCTCAGAAAAGAATTGGATTTAGCCCGCCCGCAACGGCGGGCTTTTTTTTGCCCGCGTTTTCATTCCGTTGCCGGCAGAGCGCTTCAGCCGCCTCTGGTTCAGGCCGACAGGCGCTTGGCGCTGACCTTCACCACGGCCACTTTTTCGCTGCCGACCGCCACCATCGCATCGGCGCGCACTTGCGCCTTGTAGCTCTCGGCACTCGCATAGGTGCTGACGCCCACGACCAGTGCGGCAACGACGAACAGGGCTTCCATGTGTTTGAGGATGTTCATTTCAGTACTCCCTTGGGTGAGTGTTGTGCCCTGCGCCGAGTGCGTTTGGGCTTTCGATGGGAGTACTTTAGCAACCGGGTCGGAGGGCTTCCATCGGGTTGCGACGAACTGCAAAAAGCGCGCGATGAAGCGCGCGGAGGGGCGATATACCGTGTTTACGCACGATGGTGCGGTGCGTCACGGATGAGGTAGGGGCGTTATCTATCCGTAGGGTGGACTCCCGAGTCCACGCGTATGCAATAAATGAGCAGATGCGGCGTCAATCCGATCCGGCGACGTGGAGGTTCCCTGAAACGCTGCGACACGCATAAGTACGACCGCGTGGACTCGGGAGTCCACCCTACAAACCCTTACACCGGCTTGAGGATATTCGCCAGCGCCACGTATTGTTCCAGGCTGACCGTCTCCGGGCGGCTGCCCGGATCGATGCCGGCGTCGACCAGCTGCTGTTCGGTGAACATGCCGGCCACGCAGTTGCGGATCACCTTGCGGCGCTGGGAGAAGGCCTTCTGCACCACCGCTTCCAGGGTCGGGCCGTCGGCGGCGAGCGGGCGCCGGGTCGGGACCATGCGCACGATGGCCGAGTCGACTTGCGGCGGCGGGTCGAAGGCGGTCGGCGGCACGATGAACAGCAGCGCCATGTCGTAGCGCCATTGCAGCATCACCGACAGGCGGCCATAGGCCTTGGTGCCCGGCTCGGCCACCATGCGCTCGACCACTTCCTTTTGCAGCATGAAGTGCTGGTCCTCGACCAGGTGCGCGAACTCGGCCAGGTGGAACAGCAGCGGGCTCGAGATGTTGTACGGCAGGTTGCCGACCACGCGCAGCTTTTTCCCTTCCGCTACCGGAATCGACGCGTAATCGAATTTCAGGGCGTCGCCGGAATGGATGGTGAGCTTTTCGCGCGGATAGGATTTTTCCAGGCGCGCCACCAGGTCGCGGTCGAGTTCGACCACGTGCATGTGGTCCAGTTGCTTGAGCAGCAGCGCCGTCATCGCCGCCAGGCCCGGCCCGATCTCGACCATCGTTTCGCCGCGGCGCGGCTCGATGGCGTCGATGATGCTGTTCAGGACATGGTCGTCGGTCAGGAAGTTCTGGCCGAAGCGCTTGCGTGCGACGTGTTTCATTGGTGCTTTCGTTGAATAGGTTTAGGCAGCGGCGGCGCGACTGGCCGTGACCATGTGCACGGCGGCGCGGATCGCCTCTTCCATGCTGCCGCAGTCGGCCAGGCCGAGGCCGCGCGCGGCCAGGTCGAGCGCCGTGCCGTGGTCGACCGAGGTGCGGATCAGCGGCAGGCCGAGCGTGACGTTGATGCCGCGCCCGAAGGTCGCGTGCTTGAGCACGGGCAGCCCCTGGTCGTGGTACATCGCCAGCACGCAGTCCGCGTCCTGCAGGTATTTCGGCTGGAACAGGGTGTCGGCCGGATAAGGCCCGCGGGCGTCGATGCCGCGTGCGCGGGCGCTTGCCAGCGCCGGCTCGATGACCTCGATCTCCTCGCGTCCGAGGTAGCCATTCTCTCCCGCATGCGGGTTCAGGCCGGTCACCAGGATGCGCGGCGCGGCGATGCCGAATTTGGAACGCAGGTCGGCGTGCAGGATGTCGAGCACCTGCGCCAGGCCGTCCATCGTGATCGCGGCCGGCACGTCCTTCAGCGGCAGGTGGGTGGTTGCCAGCGCCACCCGCAGATAGGCTTGATCGTTGGCCGGCTGGCCCGCCAGCATCATCACGACGCGAGGCGTGCCGGTCTTCTCGGCCAGGTATTCGGTATGGCCGGAAAACGCGATGCCGGCGTCGTTGATCGTGCTTTTTTGCAGGGGCGCGGTGACGATGGCGTCGAACCAGCCTGCGCCCACGCCCTCGATCGCCAGGTCGAGCGTGGCCAGCACGGCGCGGCCGTTCTGGGCGTCGAGCCGGCCGGGCACCACGTGGGCGGCGAGCGGCACGTCGATCACGGCCAGGCGCTCGCGGCCGAAGTGCGGCAGGCCGCCGTTCCTCAGCGCCTGGGTCGACAGGGCCGACAGGCGGATGGCAGGGTCGATCAGGCTGGCAGTCAGCGCCAGGAAGGCGGCGTCGCCGACCAGCACGCAGTTGGCGGCCTCGCGCAGGGCCCAGGCCGCGCGGATGGCGATTTCGGGGCCGATGCCGGCAGGCTCGCCGACCGTCAGCGCCAGTGTCGGACGTGCGCCGAGCGGTGCCGCCACGGGATTACCCTTCCTCGCGGAACTCGACGTAGGCACGGTCGCGCACCTGGCGCGCCCAGTCCTCGAAGGCTTCGCCGAGCTTGCGCTCGCGGATCACCTGGCGCGCCTGCAGGCGCTCGCGGTCCTTCGACACGTCCTGGCGCTTGCGTTCCAGGACCTGGATCAGGTGGAAGCCGAAAGGCGTCTCGACCACGTCCGACACCTGGCCCGGCTGCAGGGCATCCATCGCGGCCGTGAATTCCGGCACGACGTCTTCCGGCTCCAGCCAGCCGAGGTCGCCGCCCTTGGCGGCCGAGCCGTCGACGCTGTTCTGGCGCGCCATGTCTTCGAAGGTGGCCGCCTTGCTGTCGATCCTGGCCTTGATCTCGGCCAGCTTGCGCTTGGCTTCCGCAGCCGGCAGGGTCGGCGTGGCCTTGAGCAGGATGTGGCGCGCGCGGGTCTGCTGCACCACCGCCTCGGTGGATTCCGTCTTGGCCAGGCTGCGCTTGTCGGCCATCTTGAGGATGTAGAAGCCGGTATTGGTCTTGATGACAGGGGTGACCTGCCCTGGGCTCAGCTTGCGCAGTTCGTTCGCGAACAGCGGCGGCAGGCGGTCCGCATCGCGCCAGCCGATGGCGCCGCCCTTCAGGGCGTCGGGCGCGTCGGAATAGGTGGTGGCCATCTTGGCGAAGTCGGCGCCGGTGCGCAGCTGGCGCATCACTTCCTCGGCGCGCGCGCGGCGTGCGGCGATCTGCTCGGGCGTGGCATTGGCCGGGATGCCGACGAAGATCTGCGACAGGTCCATCTCGACCTTCTCGGCGGCGGCGGCCTTCTCGGCGGCGAGGTAGGTGTCGACCTCGGCATCGGAGACCTGGATCTTGCTGTCGACCTCGTGCTCGCGCAGGCGCTGCATCATGATCTCGTTGCGGATCTCTTCGCGGAACTGGGCGAAGGTCATGCCTTCCTTTTCCATCTGGTTGCGCATGTCCTGGACCGACATCTTCTGGCCCTCGGCGATGCGGGCGATGGCGGCGTCGAGCTGGCGGTCGTCGACGCGCACGC
The DNA here is from genome assembly GCF_053668055.1 of Massilia sp. SYSU DXS3249. Classification (NCBI taxonomy): domain Bacteria; kingdom Pseudomonadati; phylum Pseudomonadota; class Betaproteobacteria; order Burkholderiales; family Oxalobacteraceae; genus Massilia; species Massilia sp. SYSU DXS3249. Next base: position 27,960 of record NZ_JBSIPX010000019.1, read on the forward strand.
CCATCTCGCGCGCGAGCTGCAGCTGGGCGCGCTCGACGATCATAGCTTCCAGCACCTGGCGCTCGAGGTCGGCCTGGGACGGCAGCTGGGCGTTCTGGGCGCGCAGGCGGGCCACGATCTGGCCGACGCGGTTGCGCAGTTCGTTGGTCGTGATGACTTCGTCGTTGACGACCACCTTGATGGAATCGATGACGTTGGCGCTGCTCGACGCCGGCGGCAGGAAACCGCTTCCGGGGGCAGCGGCTTGCGCCGGTGCCGACGCAGGCTTGGCGGCGGGTTGCGCTGCGGCGGCGGCAGGCGCCGTCTGTCCAATGGCGGCATTCGCCGTGAGCGCGCACAGCAGCGCCGCTGCGAGCTTAAGGTGATGCAAACGGGTAGTACGCATAATCTGGGGGGCACTCATTCAGGTCAAAAATCATCCATGTCCGGTCAAGGACGGCCGACGTTGCTGTTCAACCGCGTATAGCCGGGAATACTCTTGTAAAACGAATCCAGCGGGTTGCCAAGGCCCAGGCGCGACAGGCCGTTGAGCTCGAGCTGGAAGAAAATCGGCGTCGAGGTCGTCTGGGCGGTCGTGACGAAGCGCTGCGCGCCCATCCGGAACACCCAGCAGTCGGCCTTGTACTCGAGCCCGACCAGGCTCTCGAGCACCTTGTGGTCGCGCAGCGAATAGCTGACGCGGCCGACGCCGTACCAGCGTTTCGTCAGCGGCCACTGGCCCGACACGTCGGCATTGCGGAAACTGTCGCGCACATAGCGATACTCCGCGTTGAGCACTTTCATCGGTCCCGGAGTCCAGCGCACGCCATGGCTCTGGGCGTACACGCTTTCGCCGGTCGCGTCATATTGTACGCTGCTGTCGAAGTTCCAGTTATCGATAATGCGGCCCGATGCCGCCAGCAGCAGGTCGGAACGGCCGCGGCCGTCCTGGACGCGGCCGACGCGCGGCTCGTCCAGGTAGAAGCGCTGGCCGACCACCATGCGCAGGCGCTCGGCGCCGTCCTGCTCGATGTAGCGCGACACGACGGCCGCAGTCAGCTGGTTGGCGTCGGAAATGCGGTCGGGCCCGACGAAGCGGTTCTCGCTGAACAGCTGGGCATAGCTGAAGCCGGTCTCGAAGGTATCGAAGATCGGGAACTGGTCCTGGTTCTTGTAGGGCGTGCGCACGTAGAACAGGCGCGGCTCGAGGGTTTGCGTGACGGCCTTGCCGAACAGCGAGGCATCGCGCTCGAACACCATGCCGCTGTCGACCGAGAAGATCGGCAGCGTGCGCGACAGGCTGGTCGGCCCGCGCGCATTGGTGTCCATCGAATACTTCGTCGAGTGCAGCATCAGCTTCGGGGTGACGTAGTAGCCCGGGCGGATGAACGGATAGCTGACCTGGCCGACGGCGACCAGGCGGTTGCCGTTGTCGAAAGTCGGGTGGTCGAAACGGGTGGCGTCGGCGTCGAAGGCCCAGTCGAAACCCTTCACGTCGTAGCGGCCGGCATGGAACAGTACCTGCGGCAGGCGCGCATAGGGCTTCGGGATCGCCAGCGCCGGATTGGCCACCGCCGCCGGTTCCTGCAGGATCTGGTAGCCCTGGGCGCGCGCCATCAGGTTCCAGTACGGCGTGGCGTAACTCGTGTACAGCTCGCGGATCAGCTGGCGCTCGGCGCTGATCGACACCGTGCGCGAGAAGTCGCTCATGTATTCGTCGTCCGAGGCCCCGTTGACGTTCCAGCCATAGGTCCAGCCCGGCGCCAGCGTCTGGTTGTGGATGGAATTGACGAGCCAGCGGTCGGTCTTGGTGACGCGGTCGTTGCGCAGGAATTCGAGGTGGGTCTGGCCGCCGTAGGGCCCGCGCGCGGTCTCGCCGATATAGCGGGCCGTGGCGCCCAGCTGCAGGCCGCGGTCGAACATCAGGCGCGGGAAGACCGTCAAATCGCGGTTCGGCGCGATGTTGAAGTAATACGGCAGCATCACCTCGGAATCGCCCTTCGAGCCGAAACCGATCGTCGGCGGCAGCCAGCCCGAGCGGCGCTCGCCCGACAGCGAGAACGACATGCCCGGCGTGGCCAGGATCGGCACGTTCTTGAAATAGATGACGGTCTTGCCGGCGGTGCCGATGTCGCGCCCCTGGTCGAGGCGCAGGGTGCTCGATTTCAGGTACCAGTCCGGGTTGGTTCCTTCGCAGGTGCTGTAGGTGCCGTCCAGCACCAGCGCCTGGTTCTCGCCGAGGAAGTCGATGCGGTCGGCGCGGCCTTGCGCGTTATTCGTCTGCAGCTTGTACTGCGGATTGAGCAGCCAGCCGCGCTGGGTCGACAGGTTCAACTGCAGCGAGTCGCCCTGGTAGCGGTCGCCGAAACGCCACATCTGCACATTGCCGCTGGCCGTGACTTCATCTTCGACGAGGCGGTAGCAGGCGGTGTCGGCGGTCAGTTTCGACTGGCCGCGGGTGATCTCGACGTTGCGGTTGAGATTGATTTCACGGTCCGGGCGGCCGTCGATTTCCTCCGCACTGACTGTAATCGGAAGATCTTGTTCGTCGGCAGGAGACGTGGCCGGCGCAACTTGCGCATGCAACGGCCCCGAGGCCACGGTGACGAGGGCGGACAAGGCAAATGCCCGCCGCCGCGGGAATGGTAGGGCCGTAAACCAGCTCATGGAATCTTGGGCTGCACCATAAAGGGCGATTTTTTGGATTGAATCCCTTATTATATGGGAATTGTCCCTCTCAACCGGTTTCCCCTGGTCGCTTCATGTCTTCTTTGTATCAAAACACCCCCACTTCCGCCGAGCAGGATGCACGCCTGGCCTTGCTGACCGAATGGCTGGGCACACTCGACCTGGTGGACCTCGGTTCGCGCCGCCCCGCGTCGTCCGATGCGAGCTTCCGCCGTTATTTCCGCCTCGATGTGGCGCCGGCGCTACGCGCCAAACTCGGCGACACGCTGATCGCGATGGACGCCCCGCCCGAGCGTGAAAACGTGCCGGCCTTTATCCACGTGGCAGGCCTGCTGCAGGAAGCCGGCGTCACCGTGCCGGCCATCGTCGCGCGCGACGTCGAGCGCGGCTTCCTGCTGCTGTCGGACCTCGGCACCACGACCTACCTTGCCCGCCTCGATGCCGACAACGCCGCCTTCATGTACTCGGATGCGGTGGACGCCCTGATCAAGTTCCAGCTCAACAGCCGGCCGGGCGTGCTGCCCGAGTTCGACCGCGCCTTCGTGCTGCGCGAGATGAACCTGTTCCCGGAGTGGTACATCAACCGCCACCTGGGCGTGACCCTGGACGACAAACAGCAGGCGCAACTCGATAAAGTGTTCGAGGCCATCACCGCCAACGTGCTGTCCCAGCAGCAGGTGTTCATGCACCGCGATTTCCACTCGCGCAACCTGATGTTCCTCGACCAGGGCAACCCGGGCGTGCTCGACTTCCAGGACGCCGTCTACGGCCCCGTCACCTACGACCTCGGTTCGCTGCTGCGCGACGCCTACATCCAGTGGGACGAAGAGATCGTGCTGGACTGGGTGGTGCGCTACTGGCAGAGCGCCAAGCAGGTCGGCCTGCCGGTCAACCCGGACATCGACGCCTTCTACCGCGACTTCGAGTTCATGGCCCTGCAGCGCCACCTGAAGATCCTGGGTATCTTCTGCCGCCTGAACTACCGCGACAACAAGGCCATCTACATGGGCGACCTGCCGACCGTGATGGACTACGTGCGCAAGACCGCCAACCGCTACACCGAACTCAAGCCCCTGCTGCGTTTGCTCGACTCGTTCGAGGACAAGGCGCCGCAGGTCGGCTATACCTTCTGAGCGTTTTTTCCGAGAAGCCCATGAAAGCCATGATTTTCGCCGCCGGCCGCGGCGAGCGCATGCGTCCGCTGACGGACACCTGCCCGAAACCCCTGCTCAAGGTGCGCGGCCGTCCGCTCATCACCTGGCACGTGCTGAACCTGGTGCGCGCCGGCCTCACCGAGATCGTCATCAACCACTCGCACCTCGGCCACATGATCGAGGAAGAGCTGGGCGACGGCAGCCAATTCGGTGCGCGCATCGTCTACTCGCACGAGCCGACCCCGCTGGAAACGGCCGGCGGCATCGTCAACGCGCTGCACCTGCTGGGCGACGAGCCCTTCCTGGCGGTGTCGGGCGACATCTACGCGCCCTACTTCGATTTCGCGCAGGCGAAGGACGCCCTGCCCGACAACGACGCCGTCGGCCAGCCGATCCCGGTCGACCAGCGCGACATCGCCTGGCTCTACCTGACCCCGAACCCCTGGCACAACCCGAACGGCGACTTCGGCCTGGACATGTACACGCTGGCCAACGAGGGCGACCCGAAGTGGAACTTCGCCGGCATCGGCGTCTACCGCCCGGAGATGTTCGACGGGATCCGCGCCGGCGAATTCCTCAAGTTCGGTCCCCTGATGCGCAAGTTCATCGAGCAAAAACGCGTCGGCGGCGAGATCTACCACGGCCCCTGGGTCAACGTCGGCACGGTCGAGCAACTGGAAGAGCTGAACGCGCCGCTGGCAAGGAAGGCCGGCGCTTGAGTCCCCACGCCGCCCGCCGCGCCCGCCTGCTTGCCGGCATGGAGCCGGGCGCGGTGGCGGTGCTGCTCACCGCGCCCGAAGTCGCGCGCAACGGCGACAGCGACTACCCCTACCGGCACGACAGCTATTTCTATTACCTGAGCGGTTTTACGGAGCCGGAAAGCGCGCTGGTGCTGGTGGCGGCGCGCGGCGAGGCGCCCGCCCGTTCCATCCTGTTCTGCCGCGAGAAGGATGTCGAGCGCGAGATCTGGGACGGCTTCCGCCATGGCCCGGCCGCGGCACGCGAGCGCTTCGGCGTCGACGAAGCGTATCCCGTGTCCGAACTCGATGCGCAGATGGCCTGCCTGCTGGCCGACGCGCCCAGCCTGTACTACGCGACGGCGCACGATGCCGCATTGGATGCCCGGGTGGCCGGCTGGCTCAAGGCGGTACGCGCCCGCTCGCGCAGCGGCGTGAGTGCGCCCGCGCACACCCAGCACCTGCTGTCCCTCATCGACGAGATGCGCCTGCTGAAGGACGACACCGAGCAGGCGCTGATGCAGCGCGCCGCCACCATCTCCGGCCAGGCCCACGCGCGCGCCATGCGCGCGGCCAGGCCCGGCATGTTCGAATACGAGCTCGAAGCCGAACTGCTCTACGAATTCCGCAGGAACGGCGCCCAGTTCCCCGCCTATACCCCGATCGTGGCCTCGGGCAGCCATGCCTGCGTCCTGCACTACAGCGCCAACGACGCGCAGACGCGTGACGGCGACCTGGTGCTGATCGACGCCGGCTGCGAATTCGACAGCTACGCGGCCGACATCACCCGCACCTTCCCCGTCAACGGACGTTTCACCGAACCGCAGAAGTGCTTGTATGAGCTGGTGCTCGCCGCCCAGGCGGCGGCGCTGGCCGCGATCGTGCCGGGCCGGCCCTACAGCGACGTGCATGAAGCGGCGCTGCGGGTGCTGTCCGAGGGCATGCTGGCGCACGGCCTGCTCGACCCGGCCAAGGTCGGCAGCGTCGACGACGTGCTGGCCGAGCGCGCCTATACTCCCTTCTACATGCACGGTACCGGCCACTGGCTGGGACTGGACGTGCACGACACGGGCAGCTACCGCGACCTGGCGCTCGAAGGCAAGCCCTCGCGCCTGCTGGTGCCGGGGATGGCGCTGACGGTCGAACCGGGCATCTACGTGCGCCCGGCGCCAGGCGTGCCGGAACGCTTCTGGAACATCGGCATCCGCATCGAGGACGACGTCATCGTCGGCGACCAGGGTGCGCGCGTGCTCACCGATGCCGCGCCGAAGACGGTGGCGGACATCGAAGCGCTGATGAAGAGGTGAGGAAGGAATGAGCATGGAACAGCACAAGGACAGCGGTGGAGACATGCGCGACGTCGCCATCTGCGGCGCCGGGCCGGTCGGCCTGGCCCTGGCGGCGCTGCTGGTGCGGCGCGGCGTCGAGGGGCGGCGCATCGCGCTGATCGACGCGCGCGCGCTCGGCCAGGCCATTTCCGACCCGCGCTCGATCGCGCTGGCCTGGGGCAGCCGCCAGCTGCTGGAGGAAGTCGGCGCCTGGCCAATTCCTTCGACGCCGATCCACACGATCCACGTTTCGCGCCGCGGCCACCTCGGGCGCAGCCTGCTCGACCGCGAAGAGCACGGGCTCGAAGCGCTGGGTTATGTGACGCGCTACGGCGACGTGGTCGATACGCTGTCGCGCGCCGTCGACCGCGCCGGCATCGAGGTGATCCGCCCGGCGCGCGTCGCCACGCTCGACGAAAACGGCGAACATGTGACGCTGGGACTGGACGATGGACGCACGCTGAAGGCCCAGGTCGTGGTCGGCGCCGAAGGCGGCGTGTTCGGCGTCCAGGAGGACAAGGCACGCACTCGCGACTACGGCCAGAGCGCCGTGATCGCGCGCGTCAGCGCCAGCCAGCCGATTCCGCACCGCGCCTTTGAACGTTTTACGGACGAAGGGCCGCTGGCGCTGCTGCCCCAGGATGGCGTCGATGGCCATGGCTATGCGCTGGTCTGGTGCGTGCGTCCCGAGCGCGCCGAGGCGCTGCAGGCGATGGAGGACGAACGCTTCCTGCGCGAGCTGGACGAGGCTTTCGGCGCCCGCCTTGGGCGTTTTACCAAGGTGTCGGCGCGCTTCGCCTACCCGCTCGGCCTCAACGCCGAACCGCGCGCCACCACCCGCACGGTCGCCATCGGCAATGCGGCGCAAACCCTGCACCCGGTGGCGGGGCAAGGCCTGAACCTGGGCCTGCGCGACGCCGCCGTGCTGGCGAGATTGCTGGCGCGCTGCGCCGGACCGGAAGGCGTCACGCGCTTCCTCGACGAGCGCGCGCAGGACCGGCAAATGACGATTGCGCTGACCGACGCGATGGCGCGCGCCTTTGTCGGCAGCGGGCCGCTGCAGTCGGTGCTCGGGCTCGGGCTGGCCACGCTCGACGCCGTGAAACCGGCGCGCACGCTGCTGGGGGAGCTCATGATGTACGGGCGGCGTGGCGGGTCGGCGTTGTTGCCGCATCGGCAGGGGTAAGCCCGGTTTTGTAGGGTGGGCAACGTCATTGAAGGCTCCGGCTTCAATGACCCTACGCTGTTGGCTGAACTATTCCGACCCGTCTCGATTTTCACGTTGCACAGCGTGAGCACAGGTTGTCATGACGCGGACTCTGCACCGCGTGGGCTCGAGAGCCCACCCTACAACGGCGACACTCCACGGTAGATCAATGGGCGTCAATTTTTCTTGACACTCGCGAGAGCGTCAATTAATCTTGACTTACTACTACCGAGGAGACCGTCATGACCACTGCCACGACCAGCCAGCCCAGCCCCCTGTCCAGCGAGCAGCGCCAGAGCCTGCAGCGCGCGATCGAGTCGACCGTCGTCGCCCACGCCGGGCTGTCCGACGCGCCCGACGACGATGCGGAGAATGCCCTGCGCCTGGCAGCAAGCAGCAGCGCCGGGCTGCAGATTTGCGAAGCCCTGCAGAAGGAGGCGGTGCAGAATGCGCGCCGCGCGGGCCGGTCGTGGGCCGAGCTGGGCGCGCTGATGGGCATCACGCGGCAGGCGGCGCAGCAGCGCTTCGCGCCTTCGGCATCGAAGGAATGGTTCGTCCAGGAGTGGATCGCCACGTTCGAAGGCCACGAGCTCATGGTGCGCAACTCGTGGAACGGCGGCATCCGGCTGTTCGTGGACGGCCAGCAGGTCGCGGAAAACCGTCAGCTGTTCGCCTTCGGCAAGGACAAGGCCCTGCTGTCGGTAGCGGTGCCGCGCGAAAAAGGCGAGCCCTTCGTGGTCGAAGTCTACGCCTATGCGATCTTCTCGGTCAGCGTGAAGATCGTGGTCGACGGCAAACAGGTCGGCGGCGAGGTATTTTGACAGCTGCCTCATGAACGAGGAGCAGCCGCATACTGTAGGGTGGACGGCTGTACCCGTCGGCGGGCATGTCCGAAACTTGCGCGCCGTCCACGCGTTCAAACACCAGGGGCAAGGCCACGGCTTTTCATCGTTCGCTTGAGCGCGTGGACGGCAGAGCCGTCCACCCTACAAGTCAGTCCACCGCCTTCACCATCGACTCGATCACCTTCTTCGCGTCGCCGAACACCATCATCGTGTTCGGCATGTAGAACAGGTCATTGTCCAGGCCCGCATAGCCCGAGGCCATCGAGCGCTTGTTCACGATGATGCTTTTCGCGCGGTAGGCTTCGAGGATGGGCATGCCGGCGATCGGCGATTTCGGGTCCTTGGCGGCCGGATTGACGACGTCGTTCGCGCCCAGCACCAGCACGACATCCGTCTGGCCGAATTCGCCGTTGATGTCTTCCATCTCGGCCACCTGGTCGTAGGGCACCTCGGCCTCGGCCAGCAGCACGTTCATGTGGCCCGGCATGCGGCCCGCCACCGGGTGGATCGCATAGCGCACGTTGACCCCGTGCTCGGTGAGTTTATCCACCAGTTCCTTGACCGAGTGCTGGGCGCGCGCCACCGCCAGGCCGTAGCCCGGCACGATGATCACCGATTCGGCATTCTGCAAAATAAAGGCCGCGTCCTCGGCGGAACCCGATTTGACCGGGCGCTGCTCCTGCGCGGCGCCGCCGGCCGCTGCCGCTTCTCCGCCAAAGCCGCCCAGGATCACGTTGAAGAAGGAGCGGTTCATCGCCTTGCACATGATGTACGAGAGGATGGCGCCCGACGAGCCCACCAGCGAGCCGGCGATGATCAGCATCGAGTTGTTCAGCGAGAAGCCGATGCCGGCCGCGGCCCAGCCCGAGTAGGAGTTAAGCATCGACACCACCACCGGCATGTCGGCGCCGCCGATCGGGATGATGATCAACACGCCCAGGATGAACGAGAGCGCCGCCATGATGACGAAGGGCGTCCAGGCCGGCTCGACGGCATCCGAAAAGCAGAACACGAGCCCCAAGGCGATGATCGCGATCGCAATCATCAGGTTCAGGATGTGCTGGCCTTTGAAACGTACCGGCGCGCCCTGGAACAGGCGGAATTTGTACTTGCCGGAGAGCTTGCCGAAGGCGATCACGGAGCCGGAGAAGGTCACCGCGCCGACAAAGGTGCCGATGAAGAGTTCCAGCCGGTTCCCGAAGGGCAGCGCGCCGCCGCGCTCGGCGATATTGAAGGCCCAGGGCTCGGAGACGGCCGCCACCGCGATGCAGACGGCTGCCAGGCCGATCAGCGAGTGCATCGCCGCCACCAGTTCCGGCATCTTGGTCATCTCGACCTTTTTCGCGGCATAGGCGCCGATCACGCCGCCGACCACCACGCCCAGCAGCACCAGGGTAAAACCCATGCCCTGGACGTCGCCGCTGCGCTGGGCGAATTCGGCCTGCAATTTGAGGATCAGGGCGATGGTGGTGGCCACCGCGATCGCCATGCCGGCCATGCCGAAGGTATTGCCCATGCGCGCAGACGAAGGCGAGGACAGCCCCTTCAAGGCCTGGATGAAGCAGACCGACGCCACCAGGTAGAGCAGCGTGACCATGTTCATGCTGATGTAGTTCATGCGCCCTCCTTCGTTGCGGCCGGCTGGGCGGAAGCCGCATCGGCGGACCGTTTCGGCTCCTTCTTCTTGAACATCTCCAGCATGCGCTGGGTGACGAGGAAGCCGCCGAACACGTTCACGGCCGCCAGCGCGACGGCGAGCGTGCCCATGGCCTGGCCCAGCACGCCTTCGGTGAGGCCGGCGGCCAGCATGGCGCCGACGATGATGATGGCGGAGATCGCGTTGGTCACCGCCATCAGCGGCGTGTGCAGCGCCGGCGTGACGGTCCAGACGACGTGGTAGCCGACGTAGATCGCCAGCACGAAGATGATCAGGTTGATGATGGTGTGGCTGATGTCCATGCCCGTCTCCTTGTTATGTGCGCACGGCGGTGCGCTGTGCCTCGCCGCGCAGTGCCTCGCCTTCATGGCAGAGCAGCGTGGCGCGCACGATCTCGTCCTCGCGGTCGATGAAGAACTGGTCGTCCTTGTCGAAGACGAGCTTCAGGAAATCGAGCACGTTGCGCGCATACAGGGCCGAGGCGTCGGCCGCCACCAGCGCCGCCAGGTTCGGCTCGCCGATGATGTAGACGCCGTGCTTCACCACGGTCTTGCCGAGTTCCGTGAGCGGGCAGTTGCCGCCCTGCTCGATCGCCATGTCGACGATGACGGAGCCCGGCTTCATGGCGCGCACGGTTTCCTCGCGGATGAGCGTCGGCGCCGCGCGTCCGGGAATCAGGGCGGTGGTGATGATGATGTCGGCCAGCTTGGCGCGCTCGTGGACGAGCTCTCCCTGGCGCCGCATCCAGTCGGCCGGCATCTGGCGCGCGTAGCCGCCGACGCCCTGCGCGATTTCGCGTTCCTCGTCGGTGAGGAAGGGCACGTCGATGAACTTGGCGCCGAGCGATTCGACTTGTTCCTTGACCGGCGGGCGCACGTCGGACGCCTCGATCACCGCGCCCAGGCGCTTCGCCGTGGCGATCGCCTGCAGGCCGGCCACGCCCACGCCCATGATCAACACGCGCGCCGCCTTCACGGTGCCGGCGGCCGTCATCAGCATCGGCATGAAGCGTTGATAGGTGTTCGCCGCCAGCATCACGGCCTTGTAGCCGGCGATGTTGGCCTGGCTCGACAGCACGTCCATCGACTGCGCGCGCGTGATGCGCGGCGCGGCCTCCAGCGCGAAGGCGGTCAGGCGGCTGCCGGCCATGGCGGCGATGTTGTCGTTATCAAAAGGATTGAGCATGCCGACCAGGACCGTGCCGGGACGCATGCGGGCGCGCTCAGACTCGTTCGGGGCGCGCACTTTCAGGACCATGTCGCAGGCAAAGGCGTCCTCAAGGCTGCCGACCGTGGCGCCGGCGGCGGCGTACGCCTCGTCGGTGACCGCCGCATGCAGGCCGGCGCCGGCCTGGACGACGACCTGGTGCTTGCCCGCGAGTTTTTTCACTGTTTCCGGAGTTGCCGCTACGCGGGTCTCGCCCGGCCGTGTTTCGGCCGGAATGCCGATTCTCATGCATTCCTCCTTGCTTTTAGTGTTGTGTTCACAATCTAACACGTAAACATAGCTCTTTTGCTAGTAAAAATGACAGGAAGAGCCAGCGCCAGATTGTGCGGCGAATTCGATACAGATGAGACAAGATGACAAGGTTTTTTGTATCAAATCAAGACATCTGCTGCTTTTTTGCTGCATTGCACACGTACCTTCGAGCAACGCTTTGCAGGTGGCTGTAGAATATCGGCTCATTTGTCGAGGACGCGCATGACCCATACCTTCAGACCGTCAGTCACCGTTGCCGCAATCATCGAACGCGATGGCCGTTTCCTGCTGATCGAGGAAGAGACGAGCGAAGGCATCAAGCTGAACCAGCCGGCCGGCCACCTCGACGAAAACGAGTCGCTGGTGCAGGCGGTCGTGCGCGAAGCGATGGAAGAAACGGCCCACGAATTCATCCCCACCGGCCTGGTCGGGATGTACATGTCGCGCTACTACTCGAAGTCGCGCAATGCCGACATCACCTACCTGCGCTTCACCTTCTGCGGCACCGCCGGCAGGCACTACGACCAGCCGCTCGACGACGGCATCCTGCGCACCCTGTGGATGACGCGCGACGAGATCGCCGCATCGAGCGAGCGCCACCGCAGCCCGATCGTGCTGCAGTGCGTGGACGACTACCTGGCCGGCAAGCGCACCGAACTCGGCCTGCTGTACACCCACCCGTCGGTGTTCGAAGACGGGCTAGAAACCAACCGGACGTAACATGAGCAAGAAAAAAGTCGTGATCGGGATGTCGGGCGGAGTCGACTCCTCGGTCGCGGCGTGGATGTTGAAGGAACAGGGCTACGACGTGGTCGGCCTGTTCATGAAGAACTGGGAAGACGACGACGATTCCGAATACTGCTCGTCGCGCCAGGACTGGATCGACGCGGCCAGCGTGGCCGACGTGGTCGGGGTCGACATCGAGGCCGTCAATTTCGCCGCCGAATACAAGGACCGCGTGTTCGCGGAATTCCTGCGCGAATACCAGGCCGGCCGCACGCCGAATCCGGACGTGCTGTGCAACGCCGAGATCAAGTTCAAGGCCTTCCTCGACCATGCGATGAAGCTCGGCGCCGATTTAATAGCAACCGGGCATTATGCCCGGGTGCGAGAGACGCCGGCCGGCAAATTCGAGCTGCTGAAAGCGTTCGACGCAACGAAAGATCAGAGTTATTTCCTGCACCGCCTGAACCAGGCGCAGCTGTCAAAATCGCTGTTCCCGCTGGGCGAGATCCCGAAGACCGAAGTGCGCAAGATCGCGGAAAAGCTCGCATTGCCGAATGCGGCCAAGAAGGATTCGACCGGCATCTGCTTTATCGGCGAGCGCCCCTTCCGCGACTTCCTGAACCGCTACCTGTCGCACAAGCCGGGTCCGATCAAGCTCGACAACGGGCAGACCGTGGGCGAGCACATCGGCCTGTCGTTCTACACGCTGGGCCAGCGCAAAGGCATCGGCATCGGCGGCCTGAAATCGCACAAGAATGCCGACGGCACCAGCGAGCCGTGGTTCGTGGCGCGCAAGGACATCGCGAACAACACGTTGTACATCGTGCAGGGCCACGACCATCCGTGGCTGCTGTCGAGCCGCCTGGAAGCCGGGCAGGCCAGCTGGGTCGCGGGCGAAGCCCCGAGCGGCCTGCTGTCGGCCAAGACCCGCTACCGCCAGCAGGACGTGGCCTGCAGCGTGGCGGCCGACGGCCTGGACCGCTTCGCGCTCGACTTTACCGACCCGCAATGGGCGGTCACTCCAGGCCAGTCGGCCGTGCTGTACGACGGCGACATCTGCCTCGGCGGCGGCATCATCGACGGCGCCGTCGGCGTTTGATTCCTTTCGGCGGAGCCAGCCGGCTCCGCCTCTCCTTTCCCGTTCCGCTTTAACAATTGTGTAGTCTCGGTCCTACATGGGCATGACATGTCACGTCCGCGGCGAACAACAGCCTCTATCAGGACAAGACGTATGCACGGCTCATCGCGCCATTTTTGATGACTTATTGGTCAGCAAAACGTAGTCCTACTCCTACAAACAACACTTTGTTGTTATCTCGATCAGTAACCCACAGGTTTTTCACAATTACTTCGGTTTTTTAACCTTCGGCTATTGATTTTGGGTAATACCCAACCTTACTCTATGTTGCCACGAGGCAAAACGTAAAGACGGGTGCTATTTCAGACGCCGGTCAGGCTCACACCATCAACAAGACAAACTCAACGATATGAACCTTGCAAACCTGCGCGTCAGGACCCGGCTGTTCGCCGGTTTCGGCATCATCTGCGCCTTCCTCCTCGTTATCGTCCTGTTCGGCAGCACCATGCTCAGCCGGATCAATGCCGGCACCGGCGTCATCGTCAACAACTACATGCCGAAAATCGAGGCCTCGCACGAGGTGCTTACCCAGGTCAACGCCATCTCGGTCGCCCTGCGCAACATGATGCTCAACGCCGATCCCGCCGACCGCCAGGCCCAGGCCGCCGATATCGAAAAAGCACGCGCGGCCATCGGCGAGGTCAATGCAAAGCTCAAGCAGACCATCGTCAGCGAAGAAGGCAAGGCCCTGCTGCGCCAGAACGAGGAATTCAATACCCGGGCCATCGCCGCGCAGAACGAACTGCTGCGCCGCATCGCCGCCGACGATATCGCCGGCGCGTCGGCTTACCTGACCGCAGAATACCGTCCGCTGCTGACCGACTATCGCAAGGCCCTGAACGCCCAGATCAAGCTGCAGAAAGACCTGGCGGACAAGGCCGTGGCCGAGGCGCAGGCCACCTACGACAACACGGTCGCCACGCTATACGGGCTGAGCGCCGCCATCCTGCTGCTGGCAGCCTTCATCGCCTGGCGTACGACCGCCTCGATCACCGTCCCGGTGGCCCGTGCGCTGGCCATTGCCGAGACGGTTGCGGCCGGCGATCTCACCAGCCGGATCGAGGTCGACTCGACCGACGAACTGGGCCAGCTGCTGGCTGCGCTGAAGAAGATGAACACCAGCCTGGTCGAGACCGTTTCGACGGTGCGCGACGGCACCGACCTGATCGCCTCGGCCTCCTCGCAGGTCGCCGCCGGCAGCCTCGACCTCTCGGCACGCACCGAGCAGCAGGCCAGCGCCCTGGAGGAAACGGCGTCCTCGATGGAAGAGCTGACCTCGACCGTCAAGCAGAATGCCGACAACGCGCTGCAAGCCAGCACCCTGGCCGACGCAGCCTCGCAGGTGGCCGAGCGCGGCGGCGAAGTCGTGAAACAGGTGGTCGGCACGATGGACGCCATCCATGCCTCCTCGGCCCGCATCGCCGACATCATCGGCGTCATCGACGGCATCGCCTTCCAGACCAATATCCTGGCGCTGAATGCGGCCGTCGAAGCGGCGCGCGCCGGCGAGCAGGGCCGCGGCTTTGCGGTCGTCGCTTCCGAAGTGCGCAACCTGGCCCAGCGCTCGGCCGCCGCAGCCAAGGACATCAAAGGCCTGATCAACGACTCGAACGCCAAGGTCGACGACGGCAGCCGCCTGGTCAATGAAGCCGGCGACACGATGCAGGAAATCGTCGAGAGCATCCGCCGCGTCACCGACATCATGGGCGAGATCAGCTCGGCCAGCCGCGAGCAGAGCGCCGGCATCGAGCAGATCAACCAGGCCATCGCCCAGATGGACGAGGGCACCCAGCAAAATGCGGCCCTGGTCGAGGAAACCTCGGCCGCCGCCGACGCCATGCGCACCCAGGCGGCAACGTTGGCGACGACGGTAGCCGTGTTCCGCACCGGCGCCGATAGCCAGCCGGCGAGCGCCGCCCCTGCCCTGGCCAAAGCTGCCAAACCGGCAGCCCGCCTGGCGCCGCCGGCCAAACGCGCGGCGACCCGCGCCCCAGCCGCACCGCAAGCGCGCGAGCGCAAGGCGGAAGCGGCGACGGCCGGCGCCGACGGCTGGGAAGAGTTTTAATCGGTGGAGAATGCAGGGTGAACGGCTTTACCGCCTGCCCTGCCGAGATTTTTCAGGCGCAGACCGCATCCAACCGGCGCGCCGCGCGCGGACGCGGCAGCGTCCATTCCGCACATACCCAGCGCTCGAAATCCTCGGGCGCCATCGGGCGGGCGTAGAGGTAGCCCTGCACCTGGTCGCAGCCGGCGCCGCGCAGGAAGCAGGCTTCGCCGGCCGTCTCCACCCCTTCCGCCACCACCAGCTGGCCGAGGTCGTGCGCGAGCTTGATCATCGTCGACACCAGTGCGCGCT
Source organism: Massilia sp. SYSU DXS3249 (assembly GCF_053668055.1). Lineage (NCBI taxonomy): Bacteria > Pseudomonadati > Pseudomonadota > Betaproteobacteria > Burkholderiales > Oxalobacteraceae > Massilia > Massilia sp. SYSU DXS3249. The sequence goes on from NZ_JBSIPX010000019.1 coordinate 43,254, forward strand.
TGCGCTCGTCCTGGTCGAGGCCGCGGATGAAACTCTGGTCGATCTTGACCACCTGCGCCGGCACGCTCTGCAGGTAGGCCAGGCTGCTGTAGCCGGTGCCGAAATCGTCGATCGCCAGCTGCACGCCACCCGCGGCTAGGCCGTCGAGGGTGGCGGCGGCGAGCTGGCGGTTGCTCATCAGGGCGCTTTCGGTGATTTCGATGGCCAGCGCGCTGGCGGGCAGCCCGTGCTCGCGCAGGCGCGCCAGCACCCAGGCGCAGAAATCCGGCTCCAGCAGGTTCACCGCCGACACATTCACCGCCACCTGCTGCGCCAGCCCGGCGCGCTGCCAGGCGGCGAGTTGGCGCAGCGCGCGCTCGATCACCCAGCGCGTCGTCCTGCGTGCCAGCAGGGTCTGTTCGATGACCGGAAAGAATTCGCCCGGCGAGACCTCGCCCAGCTCCGGATGGCGCCAGCGCAGCAGCGCTTCGGCGCCGACGCAGCGCCCGGTCGCCAATTCGACCTTCGGCTGGTAGACCAGGCGCAGCTGGCTGTCGTCCTCGAGCGCGGCGCCGAAGGCGTTCACCAGACGGAAGCGCCGCATGTAGCCGAGGTTCTGCTCGACCGAAAAGACGCGCACGCGCCGGGCGCCTTCGGTCGCGTCGAGCGCCGCGCTGTACAGGTCGCGCAGCATGTCGGCCGGCCGGGTGGTCCCGACGGTCAGCGGCACCACGCCGACCGTGGCGGTGGTGACGAAGCGCGAGGTCGTGTTCACGGCGCGCAGGTCGAGCCAGGCGCCCAGCCAATCGTTGAAGCGCCCGAGGTCGGTCCCCGGTTCGGCCAGGAAGGCGAACTGGGTCGTGCCCACGTGGTAGAGCTTGCGCGCCGGTCCGAGCGCGGCGCGCAGCATGCGCGTCGCCTCGGTCACGATGTCGTCCAGGTAGACCGCGCCCATCGCACGCACGGCGTTGCTCAGCTGCTCGGGGGTGGCCAGGTTCACCAGTGCGGCCAGGCGTTCCTCTCCCTGGGGACGGTCGATCGCCAGGTCGGCCATGTCGTCGAGGAACTGGGTGCGGTTCGGGATGCCGCTGACCGGGTCGATGCGGCCGATCGCATGCTGCAGTTCGACTTGCGCCATCACCATCGCGGCCAGGTCGGCCAGGGCGGCGCGCTCGGCCTCGGTGACGGTGCGCGGCTCGGTGCCGAGCACGCACATCGCGCCCAGGCAGTAGCCGTCGCGCGTCATCAGCGGCGCGCCGGCATAGAAGCGCACCCCGCCGGCGGCCAGGTGGCTGTCGCAATAATAGGGATCGTCCAGCAGGTCAGGAATCACCAGCGTGCTGCCGGTGTCGGCCACCTGCGCGCACGGCGCCTTCTCGCGCGGGATCGCGCAGTGGTCGACGCCGACGCGCGACTTGAACCACTGGCGGTCGGTATCGGTCAGCGAAACCGCCGCGATCGGCAGCTTGAACAGCTGGGCCGCCATGCGCGTGATACGGTCGAACGCCTCGTTCGGCGGCGTATCGAGCAGGTCGAGCTTGCGCAGTGCGTCGAGGCGAGCTGCTTCCAGCTGGGCCGGCGGTTGATGACTCATGGTGTCCTTGTACTGCCGGCGCTGAGCCGATCACAAAAATGATGAAAATGACGAATAGGCGCCATTTTGATCGTCAAATTTCCACGAGTCAACTAAGTTTTAAGAAAATAACGGGATTTAGTCGCGCAATGTGAACGGATAGGTATTCTGGCAATTCTGCAATCCTCAAATTCGGCATTTGTATGCCGATTCCAGTAGAATGCCGCTCACTTATTGCTTTCGTAAAAAATATCATGCATGCGTCCCGTCCCGAGGAATCGGACGACCCTGTCCTGACGACGCGCGAAGCGTCCGAACTGCTGGGAATCGCGGTCAGCACGGCCCAGCTCTGGATCGAAAACGGTACGCTGCCGGCCTGGAAGACGCCGGGTGGCCATCGCCGCGTGCGCCTGAGCGACGTCAGCGCCCTGTTGCGCGAACGCGCCGGCTTGCCGCCTCTGGCGCAGCCGCACGATGCCCCGTCGCAGGCGCCCGGGGTCCGGCCCGTCCAGGAACCTGTGCGCCTGGCTGCCCTGCAGGCGACGCGCCTGCTCGAGAGCCCGGCAGAAGCCGTGTTCGACCGCCTGACCTGGCTCGCCACCGAGGTGACCGGGTGCCCGATCGCCTTGTTGACCCTGGTGACGGCGCGGCGCCAGTGGTTCAAGTCGCGGGTCGGGATCGCGTTGGCGGGATCGCCGCGCGAAGACGCCTTCTGCAGCCACACGATCGCGCAGGAAGGGCCGTTGATGGTGCCCGATGCGCAGCTCGACAGCCGCTTCCGCGACAGCGCATTGGTAAAAGGCGAGCCGCACGTGCGCTTCTATGCCGGTTTTCCGCTGGCCGGCCGCGGCGGCCACCACCTTGGGGCGCTGTGCGTGATGGACCGCGAGCCGCGCCGCCTGCGCGAACGCGAGCTGCGCGCGCTGGGCGAACTGGCGGCCATCGCGGCCGAGGAAATCAGGCGTCGTTAGGGTTCGAAGACTGCTGGCGGCGTACCGCGGCCAGCACGGTATTGCGGATGGTTTTCAGCACGGTGTCGGCCTTGAACGGTTTCACGATAAAACCGTGTACGCCGCGCCCCACCGCCGCCTCGATGGTGGGCGCATCGAAGGTGCCGGAGACCATGAAGATGAAGCTCTTCGGCAGCGCCGCGCGCAGCTGCTCGACGATGTCGCTGCCGTCCTCGACCTGCTCGCGCGCGATGCACACGATCTGCGGGCGGAATTTGGCGGCCAGCAGCAGTGCCCCCTGGCCGGTATGGGTCTGGCCGACGACCTCGTAGCCGCCGTCCTGCAGCACCGTGTTCAGCAGGCCGCGCGAGATTGCGTTCGAATCAACCAGGATTGCCTTGAGCATGGCCCTGTCCTTTCGCTTGTCATAATCAATGTCATGGTGCATTTCAAGGCGAGTCTCAAGGTGACTCGTAGGCCAGCATCTTCCACGTCACGCCCAGGCGCACGTCGGTTTTCAGCTCCACCAGCTGGCGCGACAGGTAGAGGATATCGCGCTCGGCGCGCAGGCGCTCCCCCAGCGGCGTCTTCAGGATGCCGGCGCCGGCCATGACGGCATCCAGGCTGCCGTAGGCGCCGAGCAGGCGCGCGGCCGTCTTCATGCCGATCTTAGACACGCCCGGCACGCCGTCGGTGGCGTCGCCCATCAGCGCAAGTAGATCGTGCAGCTGCTCGGGGGCGACGCCGAACTTGTTGCGCACCCAGGCGTCGTCGTGCCACTCGTTCTTGAAATGGTCCCACACCAGGGCGCCATGCGCGATCAGCGTGTGCAGGTCCTTGTCGGTGGTGGCGACGATCGCTTCTCCCCGGTTTTCCTGCAGCCAGCGCATCACGCAGGTGGCCAGCACGTCGTCGGCCTCGACGCCCGGCACCACCACGACGGGCACGCCGGCGCCCTGCAGGCGCGCCTGGAATTCGGGCAGCGCCGCGCGCAGTTCGGAAGGCATCGGGTCGCGGTGTTCGCGGTAGCGCGGATACAGGGCGTGGCGCCAGGTCTCGCCGCCGTGGTCGAAGGCGGCCAGCACGTGGGTCGGCGCATGCGCCTCGAGCAGGTTGCGAAACGACGAGAACGCGTGGCGCAGGGCGATGCCGGCCTTCAGGTCGGAGTCGGGCTCCGGGCTGGCCTCGTACACCCGGCGCACGATGTTCAGGCCGTCGATCGCAAGCAGCTTGGGCATCGTTTTACCTGGCGAAGTCGTACCGGCCGCCGCGTTCGAGCGCGCGCGCATAGGCCGGCCGCGCGTGGATGCGCTGCAGGAAATCGGACAGGCGCGGGTAGCGCGCATCGAGCCCCCCGCGCGAGGCGGCCGCCTCCAGCGGGAAGCTCATCTGGATGTCGGCGGCGGTGAGGTCGTCGCCCGCGAACCAGTCGCGTCCCGCCAGTTCGGACTCCAGGTAGTCGAGCTGGTTCTTGATGTTCGGGTTGACGAAGCTGCCCTTGACCTTGCGCGCGATGCTGCGGGCGATCGGTTTCGCGAAGAAGGGCATGGGGCCATTCTCGATGCGGTCGAAGACGAGCTTCATCAGGAGCGGCGGCATCGCAGAGCCTTCGGCGAAGTGCAGGAAGAAGGTGTACTGGCGTTTTTCCGGCGTGCCCGCGGGCGGCATCAAGCGCCCGTTGCCGTAGCGTTCGAGCAGGTACTCGATGATCGCACCCGATTCGGCGACGACCACGTCGCCGTCGCTGATGACCGGCGACTTGCCCAGCGGGTGCACGGCCTTCAGTTCGGGCGGGGCCAGCATCGTCTTCGGGTCGCGCTGGTATTTTTTGATCTCGTATTCCAGGCCCAGCTCTTCGAGCAGCCAGAGGATGCGCTGCGAGCGCGAATTGTTCAGGTGGTGGACGGTGATCATGGAGGCGGCAAAGAGGCCATTCGAGGCGAAGGAGCGTTAGCTTAGCACTGTTAGGGCATTCCAAAAAGACATGGGCACGGCGGGACAGTACGGCAGCGCACCGAGCCGCCCGGCCGCCGTCTCTATGATGGACGCATGGGCACGATCCACATCGGCATCTCCGGCTGGCGCTACGCGCCCTGGCGCGGCAAGTTCTATCCTGGCGGGCTGGCCCAGGCGCGCGAGCTCGACTACGCCGCGCGCCAGCTGCCCACCATCGAGATCAACGGCTCGTTCTACTCGCTGCAGCGCCCCGAGAGCTATGCCAGCTGGTACCGCGCGACGCCGCCGGGCTTCCTGTTCGCGGTCAAGGGCAACCGCTTCATTACCCACATGCTCAAATTGAACGAGGTCGAGGGTCCGCTGGCGAACGTGCTGGCCTCGGGCGTGTTCGAACTGCGCGAGAAGCTCGGCCCCTTCCTGTGGCAGTTCCCGCCCATGGTCCGTTTCGATCCCGAGCGCTTCGAGCGTTTTTTCCGCCTGCTGCCCCGGGATACCGAAGCGGCGCTGGCGCTCGCCAGCCGCTACCAGCCGCGCATGGAGGGTAAAGTCTCGCTGGCCATGGATGCGAAACGCCCGATGCGCCACGCCGTCGAGATCCGCCACGAGAGTTTCCGAGACCCGCGTTTCATCGACCTGCTGCGCGAGTACAACGTCGCCCTGGTCGCCGCCGACACCGCGGGCCGCTGGCCCTACATCGAGGACGTGACCGCCGATTTCGTCTACATCCGCCTGCACGGCGACAAGGAACTGTATGCCAGCGGCTACGACGACGAGGCCATCGCCCTGTGGGCCTCGCGCATCCGCGCCTGGAGCACGGGCGGGCAACCGGAGGACGGGTGCCGGGTGTCTCCGCAGGCGCCACCGAGCTTGCCCAGCCGCGACGTCTACTGCTACTTCGACAACGACATCAAGGTGCACGCGCCTTATGACGCCCAGCGCCTGATCGCCGCGCTCGGGGCGTAGGGTGGGGGAATTGAGGCCAGTGGCCTCAATTCCAATCCCACGCGTACGGCGGCGAACCACCTACTCCCAATCCAACTCCGCAATGTCCGGCGACCCCGCCCAATCACCCGCATACATCCCATCGCGCACATAACGATGAAACGTCGAATGCGGCCAATCCCTGACCCGCCGTACCATCCCATGCTTGACCGGATTGAAATGAATGTAATCGACACGCTGCTCCATATCGAACGCATCGCGCACCTGGTGCTCCCAGAAGCGCCGCTGCCAGATCGTCGATTCGCCCCGGTTTCTCGCCGCATTGGTCATGCGTTTCGGATCATGCAGGCTGCTCCTGCAGGCGCTCACGACATCGCGCTTGATCTCCGACCAGCGCGTCGGATAATCGCCGTCGCCATCCGGCAAAGTCCAGATGCAGTGCATGTGATCGGGCAGCAGCACCCAGGCGTCGATGACGAAGGGGCGGGTCAGGCGTACGGTGTGGATGGCCTCGTGCAGGGCGGCGCGGAAAACCGGGAGGCAGAAGATGGGGCGGCGCTGGTAGGCGACGACGGTGAAGAAGTAGGTCGTGCCCGTGAACTGGCGGCGGTAGCGGGACATGGTACGGCATCGTAAGTCCGGCGGGTCGAATGGCAGATGCGTTACCTCAATCGGGCATGCGGGGGCAGCGGAATGTGATGAAGCGTTAGCATGTGCCGGCGGTAAAACGCGTGGAGTCGGGGACTCCACCCTACCCCATCGACATTTTTACGATGGCTTCCGACCCGTGCCAATCCAATGCATACGTCCCTTCCCGCACGTGACGATGAAAGGTCGAATGCGGCCAGTCCTGCACCCGCTCGACCTGTCCGTGCTTGACCGGGTCGAAGTGGATGTAGTCCATGTGCCGCTCGAAGTCGGCCTGGTCGTGGATCGGGTGTTCCCAGAACTGGCGCTGCCAGAGGGTGACTTCGCGCCGGTGGTGGGGCGATGGCGCGGCGAAGGCGGATTCCTGCAGGCGGCGCCCGACGTCGCTGGCGACATAACGCTTCAGGGCCAGCCAGCGCGCCGCGTAGTCGACATCGCCGTCCGGCAGCGTCCACATGCAGTGCATGTGATCGGGCAGGATCACCCAGGCGTCGACCACGAAGGGCCTGGTCTCGCGCACGAACTGGACCGCCTTGGCCAGGCTGGTGCGGATGACGGGGTTGCAGAAGATGGGACGCCGCCCGTGGGCGACGATCGTGAAGAAGAAGGTAGAGCCGGTCAGGGAAGGACGATAGCGCGACATAATGCGGCATCGTAGTGCGGCAGCGCGCGTCGGCGGATGTGGTAGGTCAATCGGAACGCATCGGGCGCCGATTCCGGCGACATCAGCGCTTCTCGTGCAGCTTGATCACCCGGTGCTTGCTGCCCTCGGGCGCGGTCGGCTCGGCCGGGGTATCGCAGGTATTGCAGCTGTTGCAGCCGCTGCCGCACCTCCCTCCCGTGTCGAGCCAGCGCACCAGCTTCGAGTCGGCCCCGCCGCTCGACAAGCGGTTGACGATGCGGATGCGCCAGGCGGCCGGCAGGTACTTCGCGCCGACGTACATGGCGGCGACCAGCACGGCCAGCGCGACGACGAGCTCCTGCCACATCTCAGCCCCCGCCCAGCGCCAGCGCGACGCGGTAGGTGATGAAGGAGGCGACATAGGCCAGCGCGAACATGTAGCCGGCCATCATCCACGCATATTTGGCGCTGCCGGTTTCGCGGCGCACCACCGACAGGGTCGACAGGCACTGCGGCGCGTAGACGTACCAGGCCAGCAGCGACAGGGCGGTGGCGATCGACCAGGAACCGGCGATCAGCGGGCCCAGGGTGTTGGCGACGTCGTCGCCGGAGCCGGCCAGCGCGTACACGGTGCCCAGGGCGCCGACCGCCACTTCGCGCGCGGCCATGCCCGGCACCAGGGCGATGCAGATCTGCCAGCCGAAGCCGATCGGCTCGAAGATCACCGCCAGGGCGCGGCCCAGCATGCCGGCGACGCTGTAGTAGATCGGCGGCTGGGTGGCGCCGTCCGGCGCCCCCGGGAAGCTCGACAGGAACCAGACCAGCACCATCAGGGTCAGGATCAGGGTGCCGACGCGGCGCAGGAAGATCATCGCGCGTTCCCACAGGCCGATGACCAGCGTCTGCAGGTGCGGCCAGTGGTAAGCGGGCAGTTCCATCATCAGCGGATGCTGGGCGCTGCCGCTGCGGCGCTTCATGTACCAGGCCACGCCCATGGCGCTGACGATGCCCAGCGCATACAGCACGAACAGCACCAGGCCCTGCAGGTTGAAGATGCCGACTTCGCGGTCGGGAATGAAGGCGGCGATGATCAGGGCGTACACCGGCAGGCGGGCCGAGCAGGTCATCAGTGGCGCAATCATGATCGTCACCAGGCGGTCGCGCGGATTCTGGATGGTGCGCGCGGCCATCACGCCGGGAATGGCGCAGGCGAACGAGGACAGCAACGGGATGAAGGCGCGGCCGGACAGCCCCACGCCGCCCATCATGCGGTCGAGCAGGAAAGCGGCGCGCGGCAGGTAGCCGATGTCCTCGAGGATGAGGATGAAGAAGAACAGGATCAGAATCTGCGGCAGGAACACGAGCACGCCGCCGACGCCGGCGATGATGCCGTCCACGAGCAGGCTGCGCAGCGGCCCTTCCGACATGGCGCTGCCGATCCAGCTGCCGATGCCTTCCACGGTGCCGGTGATCAGGTCCATCGGCGCCTCGGCCCAGCTGAACACGGCCTGGAAGATCACGAACATCATGACGGCCAGCAGGACCGGGCCGATGACAGGGTGCAGCACCACGTTGTCGATTTTTTCGGACAGGTTGCCCTTGTCGTGCGCGTAACTGGTGCAGGCGTCGAGGATGCGGCGTACCTCGCGCTGGGTCTGCTCGACCGGCACCGCGTCGATAGCGGCCAGCGGTTGCGGCGCGACCTGGCTGTCGAGCGGCATGCGGTCGAGGGCTTCCAGCAGCGCCGCCTCGCCGCCGGCCTGGATGGCGATGGTTTCCACCACCGGCATGCCCAGTTCCTGCGACAGTTTATGTGTATCGATCTCGATGCCGCGCTTCTTGGCGACGTCGACCATGTTCAGGGCCAGCACCATCGGCAGCCCGAGGCGCTGGATTTCCAGCACCAGGCGCAGGTTCAGGCGCAGGTTGGTTGCGTTGACGACGCAGACGATGGCGTCCGGGGCCTTTTCGCCGGCGCGCAGGCCGGCGACGACGTCGCGCGTGATCGCTTCGTCCGGGGTCTGGGCCGACAGGCTGTAGGCGCCTGGCAGGTCGAGCACGCGCAGCGCCCGTCCGGCGGGGGAAGTAAAACTGCCTTCCTTGCGTTCGATGGTGACGCCGGCGTAGTTCGCGACCTTCTGGCGCGCGCCGGTCAGGCGGTTGAACAGTGCGGTCTTGCCGCAGTTCGGGTTACCCAGCAATGCGATCAGGGGCGAGCGCGTCGCCACCTGTTGTTCCATGACACCCATCGATTATTCCGGCTGGATTGAGACGAGCGCTGCTTCGAATTTGCGCAGCGCGAAGGTCGACTCGCCGACCTTGACGGCGACCGGGCCGCCCGGCAGGCCGCGCTTGAGCATGCGGATGCGCTCGCCCGGCACGAAGCCGAGCTCCATCAGGCGGCGCGGCACGTCGGCGCCGCCCTGCGCGGTCGGCGCGAGGTGGATCACGGTGGCACTCTGCCCGACCTTCAGGGTATCGAGTGTGGTCAAAGTTGGGGCTAGGGTCATGGCGGCAGTCCGTTGAGGTAGCGGTGATGTAGCGCTGATGAGACAGATACGAGCATCATAAACCTAAATGCGAATTATTTCTATTTGCAGGACGATTACGCGACAAAACCGCTTGCGTTCATCGAAAAGTTTCCGCAGAATAGAACACGAATGAGAACGATTCTCATTGATATTGCGATAACTCAAGGACTGCTTCGATGATCGTCTGTGTCTGCAACAACATCTCCGACCGTGAAATCCGCCAGGCCGTCGACCTCGGCATTACTTCGATCGCCGCCCTGCGCGCGGAGCTCGGCCTGGGCACCGACTGCGGCAAGTGCATCAGCTACGCCCGCGAAGTGCTGCACGAAGCCCTCGACAGCAAGACCGTCGTGACCGAACTGAGCTTCCGCGCCTCGCAGCTGGCCTGATCCCTCCCCATACGGGCGCAGCCATTTCGGCGTGCGCCCCGGCGTCCTTTTTTGTTTTGTTATGATGTCGGGAACGCACACCCGCACACCAACAACAAGGCACATCATGAAGGGCGATCCCAACGTCATCCGGCTGCTCAACGCACAGCTGACCAACGAACTCACCGCAGTCAACCAGTACTTCCTGCACGCGCGGATGTACCGCCACTGGGGTTTCTTCAAGCTCGGCAAGAAGGAATACGACGAGTCGATCGGCGAAATGAAGCACGCCGACAAGCTGATCGACCGCATCCTGATGCTCGACGGCCTGCCGAACCTGCAAGCCCTGCACAAGCTGCTGATCGGCGAGAACACCGAGGAAATGCTGGCCGCCGACCTGAAGCTCGAGCGCGCCGCCCAGCTGACCGTCAAGGAAGGCATCGCCGCCTGCGAAGCCGCCGCCGACTACGTCTCGCGCGACCTGCTGCTGCTCATCCTCGAAGACACCGAAGAGCATATCGAATGGCTGGAGACCCAGCTTGACCTGATCGTGAAGGTCGGGATCCAGAATTACCTGCAGAGCCAGATGGTGGAGTAATGGCCGTTGACGGCCATTACGCGTAGGGTGGGCACCCCGTGCCCACGCGAAATGATGATCATTGTTAGCGGTTGATACTGCACAGAGTTAACTTGTCGGCCAGGACTAACTGGATGCTGTGATCGGTGTTAACACTGCTCACAGTTCCGCGTGGGCACGGGGGTGCCCACCCTACTCCTGCATCACCCACACCGGCGCCGACCACAGCACGTTGCCGTCCGCCTGCGTCACCTTCGCATAATAAAAATGCGCGCCAATGGATGGCGTAAAAGTCACGCTCGCCTCGCTCGCCATCTGCGTCACGTTCCCTCCCCGCCCCGGCACGCCTTCCATGATCGCTACTGAAGCCACCTGCTTGCCGCTGCTGCTCGCAAAATTCGCGGTCAAGGTCAGCGGCCCGCTATTCGTAAACCGTTCGCCCATCAGCCGCCCGTTGGCGGTGAGCACCAGCTGCGAGCCCTTGTCCATGGTCGCGAACACGCGGCGCGCCTTCAATGCCTCGATGAAGCTGGCCTGGCTCAGGGGCACGCCGTTCGGGATCAGCACGCCCGTGCGGTTGGTGTAGGCCGAGCCCCAGTTCGCGCAGTGGTTGTCCTGGTTGGTGCTGAAGGCAACGTGAAAGCCCGCCTCAAGCGCCTTGTTGCAGGCCATCTCGAAATTGCTGCGCCGGGTTTCTCCCTCCTTGTCGTTGGTCGAGAACGCGGTGCTGTTAACGACTTCGCACAAGGCCATGGCCTCGTCGCCGTCCGGGGTGTAGCCGAGCGCGGCGCCGCCGATGCTGAACTGGCCGCTGGTCGACGGGTGATTGAATTGTCCCACCCAGCCGCGCTGGCGCATCAGGGTGTAGAGCGCCGCGTAATCGCTGCGCGGCGTGTCGAGGTCGGCCAGCAGCTCGCCCTTCGCGTTCTTTTCCCAGCCCAGCAACTGGTCGCTATTAAAAATGTTGATGTGGCCGCCCTTGTTGATGACGCCCCACTCCATCCCGTACACGGCCAGGAAATCCGGGTGCGCCGCATTGAAACCGGCTGCGGTGGTCAGCCCCTTGCGGTAGAGCGCCTTGGCGGTGGCCGGATCGGCTTCGACTTGCGTGCCGTCTGAGCCGTCGAACATGTGGTTGTGCTCGGAGGTGACGAGGATATCGAGGCCGTGCTGGCGGGCATAGGCAAAAGCGGCGTCCGGCCCATATTTGGCGCTCAGGGGTTCCTTGGCACCCTTGCAGTCGGACAGTTCGGCGCCGCCGTCGCTGTGGTTCGTTTGGCTGTGCAGGTTGCCGAAATAAATCGTGTACGGGAGCGCTGCGGTGGCCGGCGCCGCAGCCAGTGGCGCGCGGTGGACGGGGAGCGGCGCGAAACGCGGCAAGGCGGGCGACTGGGGCGGGCCGATTTCGATTTGCCAGCCCTGCTCGTGCTGGTCCTGGGGCGGCAGGTTGGAAGACGCATCGCGGCTGCCGGCGCGCAGGCGCACCTGATAGATGCCGGCACCGAGCCTGCCCGCATCGAGCCCCGACCAGGGCACCGCCACCGACACCGGCCCCTGCGGCATGGGCGTGCTGCCCTGCCAGCGCCGCACGACCAGCCCGCGCGGGTGGATGATTTCCAGCTGCCAGTCGACGATTTGCGGCACGCTTGCGTTCGGGAAGTCGAACGCCAGGGTAAAGGTGCGCGCCTCGGACATACCGGGACTGGCGGCCCGGTAAGGCGCATGCAGGGTGGCTTCGAATTCGCTGTGTTCGTCCGGTGCGGCAACCGCGCCGGGGGCGCAGCACAGAGGGAACAAGGCGAGGCGGAATGGGGGGAGGATGGAGGTCTGCATGATGCAATTGTTGCAATTGCATCATCGTAGGAACTTGCGCTAGCGCCCTTTTAAGTTGGCAATATTTATACCTTTTTTGACAAAAGGACAGCGTGGCGCGCCGGTGCTGCGTTCATGCGGCGCGCATCCAGCGGTCGATGTGTTTCAGGGGCAAATTCAGGCGTGCACAGCCGATCTGGTCCGGACGCACGTTGAGCTCGATCATGCGCGGCCCGTCCACGGCGATCGCCACGTCGACCCCGGCCAGGTTCACATGCGGAAACGCGCGCAGCGCCTGCATGGCGATGTCCTGGCACTCTCGCCAGTAGGGCAATTGCACGCCGCTGATGCGTCCGCCTGTATCCGGGTGCGCGTCCATGGTCTCGAGCGGATTCTTCGCATTCGCCGCATGGGTGAGCACGCCCGTCTCCAGCTCGACCGGGCAGAAAATGCCGCCCTGGCTGGTGTTGTCGACCATGCTGCCCTTGCGCCCCACGCGCAGGAAAGCGCCGGCGATGCGGCATTCGCCACGCGCCTGGTAGAGCCAGATGCGCAGGGTATTCACGGAATTGGCATGGATGCTTGATAACACCGGGTGCTGGTGCAGGTAATGCTCGACGATATAGCCTTCGCTGTGCTGGCGCACGCCTTCCCACCAGTCGGCAATCACGGTTTCGCTACCCGTGACCGGATGGCGGAACACCGGCCTGCCTTCCTTTTCTCCGATCTCGAAGGCGGCGAAGCCGGCGCCGCCATAGCCCTCGACGAGCTTGAAGCACACTTTCTTGCCCATCAATTCGCGGCACAAGGTTTCGAGGTCAGTTATACCGCGCAGCGGCTGGCCGTCGGCGCGGGCGCCGCGCTGCGGGTGCAGGTAGCCGATGAATTCGGGCGTCGGCACGCCGACCAGTTGCAGGATCGCCTTTTCGATCACCTTGTGCTGCGAGCTCTTCTGGTAGCCCGGGCGGTTCCAGCGGTCGATGAAAGCGTTGTATTCCTTGCGGTTGACGTGGGCCCACTTGTCGGCGAAGGGCACCGAGGGGCGCCACCAGCGCGCCTGCAGATAATAGCCGGGGCCGATGCCGCGCAACAGGAACAAGGCGCCCATCTCCAGCGACTGGCGCCAGAACGGCAGATAGGCGTGACCGCCCTTCCCGGAGCGCAGGTGCGCCCAGGCACGCTTGATATCTTTTACGACTTGCATTCGAATCCTCTCACCGGCCCAGCACGTCTGGCACTGCTTAAAAAATTGTCGAAGTATTATGCCATTCCTGCACGCAATACCCCGGCACGGTAGAGGATCCGGAGCGGATCAGAAGTGGTATTCGGCGCGGACCATCGGCGTGCTTGCGCGCTGGCCGCGTCCGCCCGTCGTGGCGCGGGTATTGCCGAACTTGTTGTTCCAGAACTGGTACTCGAGGCCGACGCGGAAGCGGTTCTTCGGCTGGCCGAAGTGGAAGCCCAGGTCGTACATCAGCGCCATGTCGATATTCGTTTCGGCGCCGGTGGCGAGACCGACTTCGTCGCGGCCCTTGGCGCCGATGTAGTTGCCGTAGCCCTCGAAGGAAAGGCGCTCGTTCAGGGGCACGGGAATCGCCCAGCTGACGGAGAGCATCGCATGGGTGTCGTAGGTGTAGCGGCCGTTCACGTTCGAGATCGGCGGGAAGGCGCCGCTTGGCGCATTGCTTTCGCGCAGCAGCAGGAGGCTGGTGTTGAGGAAGCCCGGACCCACGTCCCACATCAGGGTCGGACCGGCGACCAGCATGCGCTTGCGCGAGTTGTAGCCGACGTCGTTCTTCGTGTTCCAGTCGAAGCCGACCGTCGCGCCCACGCCCTTGACCGGCCCGAAGCGCATTTCCTGGCCGCGCAGCGCGCCGATGTCGAAAGTATGGCGGTAGACGACATAGGCTTCCTGCGCCCCTTCCGACTGGGTCAGCGAGGCCGGATCGCTTTCGTCCGACTGCAGCAGGTCGACATTGAAGTAGTTGCTGCCGTACTTGTAGCCGCTGGCATGGGTCAGCGCGAAGATGTGCTTCCTGATGTGTTCGGGATTGAAGGGCTCGGCGAAACGGGTGCCGTAGCGCCAGCTGATGGAGGTGTCGCTCCAGTCGGCGGCCTGGACTGCCTGAACGGCGCCGAAGGAGAGCAGGAAGGTGGCGCAGGCCAGTGTGATCTTGTTCGTCATGGAGTGGTTTTTGACTGGGTTTCTTCGCGTTCCGCCGAAACGGCGGTCCCTTGCCGGCGCGCGAGCCGCAGTTCGACGCGGTGGTGTGCGCCATCGTCGACCAGCTGCACCGTGTTGCCGGCTACATGTTGTCCATCGACCAGCAGCGCGCCCGCCTCGGCGGCGCGCACCTCGATCGCGTAGCGCGTGTTCCGGTAGCGGTACTGCAAGCGGAAGCCCGGCCAGCCCTGCGGCAACTGCGGCGCCAGCACCAACGCTTGCCCGCGGCGCTCGACGCCGAGCAGCACCTCGACGATCAGGCGGTACATCAGCCCGGCAGCGCCAGTGTACCAGTTCGCTTCACCGCGCCCGATAGACGGGGCGCCGAATACCTCGGCCGGCGCCACATACGGAGGGTGGGTGTCCCGGTGCGCCGGAATCATTTTGTCCAGCAGCTCCCAGGCGCGCTCGCCCTGCCCCAGGCGGGCGAAGGCCATGGCGGTCCAGGCGGCGGTATCGAGCGGCTGGCCGGCGTCGCAGCGCACCAGGTGGGCGTCGGCGGCCGCCATGGCGCAGGCCGCCCGCCCCGGGCTGGCCGCGCCGGAGAGCACGGCCCAGGACTGCACGTTCAGGTCGAGTGCCGGTGTGCCTTCCTCGGTAGCGTCCCCGCCGTCCAGCCGGCTGCGGTACAGCTCGACCTCCCAGGCGTGGTCCTCGACCTGGGCGGCGAGCGCCAGGGCGCCGGCGCGGCAGGTGATGGCGAAGCCGTAGTCGGCGCGGCGCTCGGCCACTCCAGTGAAGCCGCGCAGCACCTCGAGCAGGACCAGGGCCAGCCAGACGTTCTCGCCGCCTTCTTCGTCGAGCGGTAGTCCGTGGGCGCCGAAGCGCAGCACATGGCGGATCGCGCGCACGCAGTGCGCATACAGGTCGCCGTGGCGATCGTCCTTCGGGTCCAGCTCCTGCTCGGTCTCGAGCGCGCGTTCCTCGAGCCAGGGGATGGATTCGTCGAGGATGCCGAGGTCGCCGGTGGCGGCAAGGTAGCGGCAGGTTGCCAGCGGCAGCCACAGCAGGTCATCCGCGGCACGCAGGTGCACGGCGTGCCGGGTCCCGTCTTCAACGAACTGGTGCGCCGCGCACTGCAGCAGCTCGGCGCGCAGCAGTTGCGGGCGCGCGTGCACCAGCGCCATCGCCTGCTGCAGGCGGTCGCGGAAACTCCACGCCGCGCCGCCGTGCGCCCACAGGCCGCCCGTGATCGACTGGTACAGCAGCCAGCCGTTGGCGAGTACGTCGAGCGCCGGGTCCGGCGTCTCGATGCGCACCGCGCCCAGGGTGTCGTTCCACCAGGCGCGCACCTGCGACAAGGCTTGGGCGGCGTCGCGCTGCGCGGGGACGAGGGCGCCGGCGCCGAGCACGAACACGAGCTCGCGCTCTTCGCCCGGCTGGAGCTCGACAGCCACCTGCAGCGCCGCGCAAGGATCGAACCCGGCGCCCACGCTGCCCGACAAGCCTGTCCTGCCCAGGGCCTGTGGCCGCGCCAGGTCGCCATTGCGGCCGATGAATTCGAGCCGGTCGCAGGTAAATGCCGGGTTGGCGGCGTCGACGTGGAAGAAGGCGGCGCCGCCCGCCGCGTTGCCGTGCCAGGCGCTGCGCGCGACCAGCGCCCCGCTGTCCGGATCGCGTCCGGTCACCACGTGAAGTGCATCCTGCGCGCGCGTTCTACCCAGCACCCACTCGACGTAGCCGGTGACCGACAGCCGGCGCCGCGTGCTGCCCTCGTTGCGCAGCTTCAGCACCGTGTACCTCAAAGGCGCGTCCATCGCCACAAAACTCGTCATCTCGGAACGGATGCCGTGCGCCGCGTGCTCGAACACGCTGTAGCCGAAGCCATGGCGGGTGAGGTAGGCGCCGCCGGACGGCGCCGGCAGTGCGGTCGGCGACCAGAACGCGCCGCTCGCCTCGTCGCGCAGGTAAAAGGCTTCGCCACCCTGCCCGGGCCCCGGTCCGTCGCCGGCGGCGCTCAGGCAGTGCCCATCCGCGCTCCAGGTGACGGCCTCGCCGCTTTCCGAGATGCGCGCAGCAAAGGCGGGATTGGCCAGCAGATTGGTCCACGGCATAGGCGTGGCCTGGCCGGGCGCGGTGCGGATCACGTATTCGGCGCCATCGCTGGTAAAGCCTCCGAGACCGTTATCGAGCACGAGCGCAGGCGGCGGTAATGGCGCGGCCGGGACCTGCGCCGTGGGCTGCAGGAGCGGCGGCGCATCGGCCGGCACGACCGCCGCCGCACGCCGCAGCTGCTCGAACAGACCGCCGCGCCGGTCCTGCAGCACCACGCGCGCCGCCGACTGCATCAGCACCCGCTCCTCTTCCGGGATGCCGTCGGCCGCGAACGCGAACAGCCCGCCCGGCAGCTCGGCGTTTTCGCCGCCGGCGGCCAGCAGGCGTGCGACCTGGCCCTGCAGCGGGTCCGCGTACCAGACCACCAGGTCGGCGGCGAATCCCTTGCTGCGCCAGTAGCCGTGGGCCTGCACCAACTGGCGCAGCAAACCGAGGCCGGCGGCATCGCGCACCTGCACCAGCACGATCGGCAGCTCGCCCGAGATCCCGTAGGGCGGCAGGCGCGCCTGCCCGAGCCGGTTGCCGGCAATGACAGTGGGCTCCGCGCGCAGTGCGCGGTTCGGGTACAGCAGGGCGCTGGCCAGGCGCATGTACCAGGCCGCATCGGATTCGGCGATGTCGAGCTGGCGCAGCAGCGCCTGGGCTTCGGTCCAGGCCAGCTCGCAGGCGCGGTCGCCCTCGTGGCGGTCGGCATATCTGCCGGCCAGGCGCAGCGCCTCCTCGCGCGTAGGCGCGACGCCGAGCACGAGGTCGACGGCGGCTTCCTCGCCGGGCGCCAGCAGCAGGACGCGGCGGATCGCCAGCGCGGGCTCGGCGGCGTCTGCCCCGCCGCCCAGCGGCCCGTATGTGCGCAGCGCGGCCGGCAGCGGGCCGGCGTCGCCGCGGCCGAGGAAGCGCAGGCGGTCGGTCTCGAACGAGGCCTCGCCGGGGGCGTGGCCGTGCACCGCCATCAGGTGCAGCAGCCAGGGGCCAGCGTCGCCCGAGCGCGGCGTGCACAGGATCGCATTGCGCCCGTCCAGGAGTTCGCTGCGCAGCGCCGGCCGGCTGCTCCCGGGCGCCGCCAGCACCGGTTCCACATAGGTCGTCAGCTCGATGCGGCGTGGCGCGGCGGAGCCGTTGCGGATGCGCATGCGGCGCAGTTCGACGTCGTCGGCGGGAGCGACCACGATCTCGGTGTGCAGTTCGATGCCGTGGTCGACCCGGCGCAATTCGACCCGCCCTTCGGGGAACACGGCCTCTTCGTGCTCGGGCTGCGCACGGGTCGGCAGCCAGGCCGAGGACCAGACCGCGCCGCTGTCGAGGTCGCGCAGGTAGCAGGCCAGGCCGGCATCGTCGCTGACCGCATCGCCGCGCCAGCGCGTCAGCGCCAGGTCACGCCAGCGGCTGTACCCGGCGCCGTCGCCGGTCACCATCACGTGGTAGCGGCCGTTCGACAGCAGCTGCACCTCGGGCGCGGCAACCGGGCGGCCGACCGTACGCCGCACTTCCTCGGCCGGCGCCAGTCCGTGCGGCACCAGGGCGTCGCGCTGGACATCGAAGGCGCCCGACTTCGGCACCCGCTCGTACAGCAGCGGTAACGCAGCGGCAAGCGCGGGATCGGCCGCGAAACGGGCCTGCATCGGGCGCTCGTGCAGCAGGTGCGACAGCGCCAGCAGCCCCATGCCCTGGTGGTGCGCCATGAAGGCGCGCACCAGCGCGTGCTGCTGGCCGTGCGCCAGCCGCGCCGGGCTGTAGTCGGCCGCCTCGTAGAAGCCGTGCTGGCCGATCCAGCCGAGGCCGGCCATGCGTTCGAGGTTGGCGATGGCGTCGTTTGGCGCCACCGTCAGCGCCAGCAGCGACGCATAGGGGGCGATGACGCGCTCCCCAGCCGGCCCGCGAGACAAGCCCGTTCCCGGCACGCCGAAGGCACGGTAGCCATAGTTCATCGCCGCATCGAAGGTATTGAAGCCGGACTCGGACATGCCCCAGGGGATGCGGTAGCGGTCCGCGTGCGCGGCCTGCACCCGCACCAGCGCCTGGCAGGTCTTTTCCAGCAGGGTGCCGCGGTAGAGCGGCATCACCAGCAAGGGAGCGAGGTAGTCCGACATCGCCCCACCGTTCGACAGCAGCAGTTGCTCGCCGTCGACCATGCCCAGCGGACGTTTTAGCGCATACCAGTGCGCCTGCGGCAGCTGGCCGCGCGCGATGCCGATGAAGCTGGCCAGGCGCGCCTCCGAGGCCAGCAGCGCGCAGCTGCCCTCTTCGAACACCTCGTCGCTGGCGTTGTAGCCGCTGGCGAGCAGGCCGGTGTCAGGCCGGTACAAGAAGCCGAAATCCATGTCGGCGAAGTCGCGCGCCCGTTCGGCCAGCTCGGCTATCCCGTCCAGGCGCGCCCGCGCTCTGGTGGCGCCCTCTTCCACCATCGCCGCCAGCGCGGGGGCAGTCACACTGGCCGCTTCGTAGGCGGCCAGCTCGCGCAGGGTCGGGATGCGCGTCAGGCGCGCCTCGAACACGTATTCCTGGGCCACGGCGACCCAGGGGGCGAGCGCCAGCAGCTCGGCCCGGGCGGCGGCGCAATCGGCCTCCAGGCGCGCGCTCCAGTCGCGCAGGGCCGCGCTCGCCTCATGAGGCAGGGCCTGCACGATGGCGGCCGCCGCCTGTGCCGCGCTGGCCAGGCAATCGGCCAGGCCCGGCAGGGTCTCGGCCTTGGCGCCGCCCTGCGGCTGCAGCACGCCGCGCGCGCGTTCGATGGCCTCGCGCAGCGCCGGCGGCAGCTCGGTTCCGGCCTCGCGGGCGCAGTCCTGCACCACCTGCAGCGTGGCGCGCAGGCCGGCCAGCGGCCGGGTGCTCGCGACCGGCGCATCGGCCAGCGCCTCCAGGCCGGCGGCCAGGGTCAGCAGGTGCGCGGCCAGGTTGCCGCTGTCGCTGGTGGCCACCATCATCGGCTGCAGCGGCGCCAGCGTCTGCGTGTCGTACCAGCTGCAGAAATGGCCGCGGTGGCGCGCCAGCAGCGCCATGCTGTCGAAGGCGGCGCGCACCCGCGCCAGCAGCCCGGCCTGGGGAAGGAAACCGAAGTCCCAGGCCGCCAGGTTGGCCAGCAGGCCGATGCCCATGTCGGTCGGAGACGTGCGGTGGGTGACGCGCGCGTGCGGGTGCTCCTGCATGCTGTCGGGCGGGAGCCAGTTGTCCTGCGGGCCGACATGGGTCTCGAAAAAGCCCCAGTGGCGGCGCGCGAGGCCGAGCAGGAACAGGGCCTGGCTGTCCGGCGGCGCCGGCGCGCCGCGCTCGCCCGGCAGGCTGACCCACCAGGCGATCACCGGCGACAGGAACCACAGCAGCAGCAGGGGCGCTGCCGCGAACAGCGCCAGCGGATGCATGAAGGTGAGCAGCACCGCCACGCAGGCCGGCAGCGCCAGGGCAAACCACATCTGCCGCACATTCTGTTCGATCTCCAAACGGGGGCGCGCGGCCGGTGGCGCCGCCTGCAGCAGGCGGCGGTGCGAGACCAGCATGCGCCAGCCGCCCTGCGCGATCGCCTCCAGACTGACCCAGGCTTCGTGCGGCAGCACCACGGCCTGCATGACGGCGCGGCGCAGGACGAAGCGCGCGCCCTGCCCCCAGTTGGCCAGGTGCTGGCGCCAGGGCGCGTCGTGCGGCTTGTCGGCGAGGCGCACCAGCATGTCGAAAAAGGCCGGCAGGAAGAACACGGACAAGGCCGCCGCGCTCCAGAACGCGGGCGAGGGCAGCCGCGCCCAGCACAGGATCAGCATGGTCATCAGGGTCGGCGCCACCAGGCTGCGGCGCAGGCTGTCGAGCAGCTTCCAGCGCGCGACTGGTCCCAGGGGATTGGGCACATGTTCGCCGTCGGCTATCTTGATGCGCGCGCGCAGCCAGCCTGCCAGCTGCCAGGCGCCGCGGATGCGACGCGCGCGGCGCGCCATGTCGTCGCGGTAGCGGTCCGGGCACGGCTGGTAGAGCTGGACGTCGTTCAGCAGGCCGCCGGCCAGCAGCCCATCCGCCAGCAGGTCGTGCGACAGCGCGGTGTGCTCCGGCAGGCCGGCCAGCACGCGCGCGCAGGCGTCGACGTCGTAGATGCCCTGCCCGCTGCCCTTGCCCGCGTTTGCGCCGGCGCCGAACAGGTCCTGCCAGAGGTCCGGCAGCGGGGACACGCCCGGGTCGATGCCGGGCTCGCCGCTGCACAGGCGGGCGTAGCGCGAATTGCCGTCCAGCGGCAGCGAGTTCGTCACGCGCGGCTGCAGGAAACCGTGGCCGGCCGCCACGCTGCGGCCGTCGGCAGCGAGCAAGGGCCGGTTCAGCGGATGCGCCATCGCCGCCACCATCCGGCGCGCGCTGCCCTGCGCGAGCTGGGCGTCGGCGTCGAGCACGATCAGGTAGCGCACTTCGGCGGGATTGCCCGCGCTGCCGGCCACCAGCGCAAAACGCTCGCGTGCCCCAGCCGCGCTGCGCAGCAAGGCATGCAGGTCGGCCAGCGCCCCGCGCTTGCGTTCGCGGCCGATCCAGGCGCGTTCGCTCGCACTCCAGGTGCGCCGCCGGCACAGCAGGAGGAAAGATCCTTCGTCGGCCGCGCCGGATTGCGCCGCCGCGTAACGGGCATTCAGCGCCGCGATCGCCTCCTGCGCCGCCTCCAGCAGCCCGGCGTCCGCGGGCAGCGTCTCAGTTGCCGCGTCGGGGAAGTCGAGCAGCAGGCAAAAGCGCAGCTGCGGATCGCGCTCGGTCAGGTAGTGCAGCTCGAGCCGGCGGCACAGGCTTGCCGCCTCCTCGCGGCTGGCCAGCAGCGCGGGCACGACGATCATGCTGCGGCTCTGCGCCGGGATGCCGCGACTGGCATCCATGCGCGGCAACGGACGCGGCGCCACCAGGCGCGTCACCATCAGCTCGGTGAGCGCCAGGGCCAGCTGGCTGGCGCCGCAGGTCGCCAGCACGCCCACCACCACCAGCAGGCCGGCACCGGCGCCGCCGCGCCAGGCGTGCACCACCAGCGCCAGCACGAACAGCAGCGTGAGCGTGCCGGCCGTCCCCAGCCAGGACAGCAGCGGGCGGCGCCTGGCGGCATCGCGCAGCGCCGGCAGCAGGCCGGGACGCCGGCCGAGCCGCGCGCGCAAGGCCGGCAGGCCGTCGCCGGCCAGGTAATGGCCGACATGGCGCGAGCGCGAGTCAAGCTCGTCACCCGGCGCTGCCGCGCCCGCCAGCGCCAGCGCCTCGGCTGCCGCCTCCGCCTCGCTGTGGCCGGACTGCCGCGCCAGGCGCGCCACGGCCTGGCGGTAAGCGGTGCGGCTGGCGGCATCCATGCGCGGGTAGACGCCGGCCGGATCGGTGCGCAGCGCCTGTTCGACGCCGCTGGCCGTCTCCAGGAAGGCGGTCCAGTCGACCGTCTCGAGCAGGCGCAAGCTGGCGATGCTGTTGGCCAGCGACACTGCGTCCGCGGCTTCGTCGATCGTGTCGAGCTCGAGCTGCTGCCCGAGCGTGACGCCATCGTCGGCCAGGCGGGTGGCGAGCCATTGCAGCACCCCCTCCAATGGCCCGTCGCGCCCTTCCAGCCGCCGCGCCAGTTCGGCGACGAAGGCGGCGTCCATCGGCTCCACCTGGCGCGCCATGTCGGCCATCAGCAGGACCAGGTCGCCGGGACGGGCGTCGGCGGTGGCCTCCATGCGCCCGGCCCAGTCGCGCGCGATACCGCGCTGCTGCCGGGTGTGCTGGACACGGACGGCAAGCCGGCGCAGGTTGTCGACCAGCGCCAGGCGCAGCATGAGGGGAAACACGCGCAGCTCGTCGAGCAGCAGCGGCGCGCCTTCCTGGTAGGCGGCAACAAAACGCGCCAGGGTGTCGTCCTCGAGGCGGCCGTCGCCATGGATGACGGCTTCCAGCGCCAACTGGTAGACGCGCGGATTGCCGCTTCCCTCTAATGGTATGGCCAGGCAGGGCAAGGCGCGGCTGGCGGGCCTGGTGAGGTGGCGGCGCACGAAGCGGATGTGTTCGTCGATCAGGTCATGGTGGTCGAGCAGCGCATGGTCAGGCTCGGACTCGGCCATGCCCTCGCTGGACGGGGCACTTGCACTGCGCGCCAGGCTGGCACAGGCGCGGGCGATGACGTCGGCGTTGTCGGCCAGGCGCGCGAGCAGGCGTTCGCGCCCCCTCTCCTGCGCCAGCGTGTGGCTGGCGGCGAGCTGGCGCCCGTGCAGCGCCATCTGCGCGGCGCCGAAGATCTCGGCGCGCAGGGGCAGGGCCCCCGCGCTGTCCGCGGTGTGCAATGGGAAGTCCCCCGCGTGCGGCGCATCTGGCGGGGTGTGCAATTCTTCGTTCAACAGAAGCCTCGATGATGAGCGTGCATGCAGGCGATTGCACGGCCTCGCGGCCGCGCGGCCCAGGCGAGCATCACTGCACACGCCTGCCGCCATGCTAAGACCTCATCGGAAACGAGACGGTGCGATAACGAACAGAGGTACCAGCGCCACCACACTCCAGGCCGTCAGCCCGCGAACAGCGCCAGCCCCCCGGCCAGGTGGCGCACGCTGGGGTGCCCCCATCCCTGCACCAGCTGCGCCGCCCGTGCGCTGCGGTTGCCGCTGCGGCAGAAGAACACCAGCGGCCGCGTCTCCTGGCGCAGCCAGCCGGCATGCTCGGCCAGGCGCGACAGCGGCAGGCTGTAGGCCGCGCGCCCATGCAGGCAGGGTGTGCCGGCCGCGTGCTCGCAGGCTTCGCGCACGTCGACCAGGAGCGCGCCCGGGTGCTGTTCCAGGAACCGGGCGAGGCCGGCGGCATCGACGGCGAGGCCAGCGGCGCCAGCCGGGTCGAGGGCCGGCAACGCGGGTTCGGCGTCAAGCGGCGGCGCCGAAGCCAGGGCGCGCCCGCAGCGCAGGATGCGGGCGCAGGCTTCGTCGATCAGGGCGTCGTCGGCCAAGGGGCCGAAGGACATCCGCACTGCGTTCGCGCAGCGTACATCCGGCAGGCCCATCGCCTGCAGCACATAGCTCGGCGCCGCCCTGGCCGCCGAACAGGCCGAGCCCGCGCTGACCCGGACCCCGGCGGCGTCGAACAGGTCGAGCAGGGTCTTGCCCGACACGCCAGGCACCGAAAAATTGAGCGTGGTCGGCAGCGTGTGCTCGAAGGGCGCGTTGAACTCGACGTCGCGAAACGCTTGGCGGAGCGCGGCTGCCAGCCGGTCGCGGCAGGCCGCCATCTGCATCGGCGAGCGGAAAGTGTTGCCCTCTTCCAGCGCGCGCAGCACTGCGCCGAGCGCGGCGATGCCGGCCATGTTCTCGGTGCCCGAACGCTGCCCGGCTTCCTGCCCGCCGCCGCACATCAGGGGCGTGTAAGGGGCGCCGTCGCGCACCCAGAGCATGCCGACGCCCTTCGGCGCATACAGTTTATGGCCCGAGAAGGGGGCGTAGTCGATGCGGCTGGCGCCGAGCGCGAGCGGCAGCTTGCCGAGCGCCTGCACGCAGTCGACCATCCATAATGCCGTGCTGCCGGTGTCGTCCAACACGGCGGCGATGCCGTCCAGGTCGGAGATCACGCCGCTCTCGTTGTTGGCGGCCATCGTGCACAGCAAGGCCGCCTGCGGCGCCAGCTCGCGCAGCAGGTCGAGGCGATGGCGTCCATTAGCGTCGACCTCCAGCGGCATCAGGGTCAAGCCGGTGCCGAGCACGCGGTTCCAGTGCGCCAGGCTCTCCGGCACGGCCTTGTGTTCGGTGGCGCCGTAGAGCAGCAACTCGCCGCAGGGCAGCCCGGCCGCGCGCCGCTCGCGCACCGCGCACAGGGCCGACAGCACGGCGGTCTGGATGCCTTCGGTGGCGCCGCTGGTGAAGATCAGGCGGCCGGTGCCGGCGCCGAGCACGCGCCGCGCGCAGGCCCGCGCCTCGTCGAGCAGGCGGCGCGCGCGCAGGCCGGCCGCGTGGCTGCTGCTCGGGTTTCCATAGGTGTCGGCCAACGCCGCCCGGGCCGCATCGAGCGCCGCCGGCAGCACTGTGGACGTCGCGTTCGCATCGAGGTAAATTTCAGTAAACATAATTTTCGTAAAACGTGCAAAAAGCGTAAACACGCGTCCAGATCGTGTTATTGTTAGGCAATATGTTATATAGACGGGGCGGAGAGCACGTTTCGATTTTTGCTAGTATTCGCCTAGGTTTTAGCATGTTTATTCTGTTAGTGACCTATAACTAAAATGAATTCACTAGACAAGTTTGATTGTGCGATTCTCGCCGCGCTCCAGGCCGATGCGACCCTGTCCATTTCCGGCTTGTCCGAGAAAGTCGGCCTGTCCAGTACCCCCTGCTGGAAGCGCGTCAAGCGCCTCGAGGAAGAGGGCTATATCGAAAGCCGGGTCACCATCGTCAACCGCCAGAAGGTCGGCTTGCCGGTCACCGTTTTCGTCAGCGTGCGCACGCCCGAGCACGACGAAAAATGGCTGGAACGCTTTGCCGCCGCCGTCGTCGCCCTGCCCGAAGTGCTGGAATTCCACCGCATGAGCGGCGACGTCGACTACCTGCTGAAAGTGGCCACCACCGACATCGCCGGCTACGACCGCTTCTACAAAAAGCTGATCAAGACGGCGCAGCTGAGCGGCGTGTCCTCGGCCTTTTCGATGGAGCAGATCAAGTGCACGACTGCCCTGCCCCTCGAACTCATCGCGCACGGATTGCCTGCCTGACACGCCTCCCCCGCTGAGCGCTAGAGCGGTTAACAAAGCCCTCAGGGCAAGGCGCAGCGTCGAAGACAGTACGCTAGTACGACGAGACGCTGCAACGCAGCCATGAGGGTTTTGTTAGCCGGTCTATTCATGCGATGATGGCGACCGTTTGTATATAAACGGAGACAGGCTGATGCCATCGAAAATGAACATGGCGCCGCTGGCGCTGGCCGCGCTGCTGTGCGCGCTGAGTACCCCTTATGCTGCCTCGGCGCAGGAACAAGTCGTCAAGATCGGCGTGACCGGCCCCCTCTCGGGCGCCAATGCCTTTGCCGGCAAGGACAACGAAAACGGCGTGCGCCTCGCCGTCGAAGAACTCAACGCCCAGAAGATCACGGTCGCAGGCAAACCGGTGCGCTTCGTGCTGCAATCGGAAGACGACGCCGGCGACCCCAAGCAGGGCGTGACGGTCGCGCAGAAGCTGGCCGACGGCGGCGTCAAATTCGTGCTCGGCCCCTACAACTCGGGCGTCGCGATCCCCGCCTCGCGCGTCTACAACGACGCCGGCGCGCTGATGTCGACGGTCGGCACCAATCCGAAGATCACGCAGGGCGGCTACAAGGGCGTGTTCCGCATCGTCGCCAGCGACTCGCAGGTGGGCGGCGCGATGGCCAACTACGCCGCGCGCGAGCTGAAGCTGAAGAACGTCGGCATCATCGACGACCGCACCGCCTTCGGCACCGGGATTGCCACCGAATTCAAGCGCCAGGCGCAGGCGGCCGGCATGAAGGTCGCGGGCCACGAATTCACCAACGACAAGGCGAGCGACTTCGCCGCCATCCTGACCTCGCTGCGCGCGAAAAAGGTCGACGCCATCTTCTTCGGCGGCTATGCGCCGCAGGCCGCCCCGATGGCGCGCCAGATGAAGGCGCTCGGCCTGAACGTGCCGCTGCTCGGCGGCGACACCCTGTGCAGCCCGGAGATGGCGAAACTCGGCGGCCCGGCCGTCGGCGAGAACGTGCGCTGCGCCCAGGCCGGCGCGATCATCGCCAAGCAGGCGGCCGGCCCGGCCTTCCTGAACAAGTACAAGCAGCGTTTCAAGCGCGAGCCGGACGTGTACGCGCCGTCGTTCTACGATCAAACGATGTTCATCGCCCAGGCCATGAAGGCGGCCAACTCGCTCGCCCCGGCCGCAGTGGCCCAGCAGCTGCGCACGCTCAGCTACCCGGGCGTGGTCGGCACCTACGGCTACGACGACAAGGGTAACCTCAAGAAGACCACCGTCACCGTCTACACCTTCAAAAATGGCGCGCTGGCGCCGCTGGCAAGCTATTAACGGATTATCGACATGAATCAATTTGTGAAACTCGGCGCGATGGCCGCGGCGGCGGCCATCGCCTGCGTCCCTGCCCTCGCCGCACCCCAGGCCGCCCCTGTGAAACAGGCAGTGGCCAACCCGCAGGCCGCCAAGGCGCTCAACCAGCTGGCCGACGAGTACTACGACGCCCTCGCCCGCTTCGACCCGGTGTCCGCCAGCGAGAGCGGCGACAACCGCTTCATCGACCAGATCGGCATGTCGATCGCGCCGGCCGAACGCACTAAACAGTTTGCGCGTTACAAGGCCTTCCAGAAGCGCCTGCACGCGATCAAGCGCGCGGGCCTGAACACGCGCGACCAGACCAGCTACGACATCCTCGATTACGAGCTGACGACCGCCCTGCGTTTCGAGCCCTTCCCGGAACACCTGCTGCCGCTGAACCAGATGGACAGCCTGCCGGTGACCCTCGCCAACTACGCGAGCGGCCAGGGCGCGCAGCCGCTGTCGAGCGTGAAGGACTACCGCGCCTACGCCAGCCGCCTGGCGCAGCTGGGCCCGTGGGTCGACCAGGCCATCGCCAACATGCGAGAGGGGATCAAGCGCGGCATCGTGCATCCGAAGTCGGTCATGAGCTCCGCCCTGCCCCAGTTCAAGCAGCTGGTGGCCACCTCGACTGAATCGAGCATCTACTACACGCCGGTGAAGAATTTCCCGGCCGCGTTCTCGGATGCCGACAAGCGCGCACTGACCAAGCTATATGGCGACGCCATCGGCGGCAAGCTGAATCCGGCGCTGGGACGCCTGGCGGCCTTCCTGGAGAAGGAATACCTGCCGGCCGCGCGCACGACGAGCGGCTGGAATGCGCTGCCGAACGGCGCCGACTGGTACAAGGTGCGCGTGGCGAGCCAGACCACGACCGATTTGACCCCGGAAGCGATCCACGAGATCGGCCTGAAGGAAGTGGCGCGCATCCAGGGAGAGTACGGCCGCATCGGCCCGAAGATGGGCTACACGGGTCCGGCCGCCGGCCTGCCGGCCTGGGTGGCGCAGCAGGCCAAATTCAAACCTTTTACAACCGAGCAGGAAGTCATCGACGTCTACCGCAGGCTCGACGCCGAGCTGCGCACCAAGCTGCCGGCGATGTTCAACCTGATGCCGAAGTCCCCGCTGGACCTGCGCCTCGAGCCTGAACTGAGCCGCGCCACGGCGTCCGACCACTACACCCCGCCGGCGGTGGACGGCAGCCGTCCGGGCGTGTTCTGGTCGGTCGTCAACGACCCGAAGCAATACGGCAGCACCGGCATGGTCACCCTGTACCTGCACGAAGGCCAGCCTGGCCACCACTTCCACATCGCCCTGGTGCAGGAACTCGGGTTGCCGAACTTCCGCCGTTTTGGGGGCAACAACGCCTTCACCGAAGGCTGGGCGCTGTACGCCGAGACCCTGGGCAAGGAGATGGGCCTGTTCGACAAGCCGGAAGATTATTTCGGCCACCTGAACGACGAAATGCTGCGCGCCGCGCGCCTGGTCGTCGATACCGGCCTGCACACCAAGGGCTGGTCGCGCGAGCAGGCGATCAAGTACTTCTCGGAGACGCTGGGCTACAGCGAGCACGAGTCGCGCGCGCAGATCGAGCGCTACATGGTGTGGCCGGGCCAGGCCCTGGGCTACAAGATCGGTTCGCTGAAGATCGTCGAACTGCGCCGCCGCGCGGAAGCGGCGCTTGGAGCGAAATTCGACATCCGCAAGTTCCACGACATCGTGCTGGGTGAAGGGACGCTGCCGCTGTCGCTGCTGGAGGCGAAGGTGGATCGCTGGATTGCGGCGTCGAAGTAAGACGCCTAGATCGTCGTAGGGTGGACGGCTACACCCGGACGCGTGCGTTCCTGCATCGTTCGATGCCGTCCACGCGTCCCGCCGGCCCCTGATGCATCGCAGCGGCGCTTGTTTACCTTAGAGCGCCTAACAAAACCTTCAGAGCAAGGGATGCGGCCGCCCGACGCAGCGACGAAGACAGTACGACTGTACGGCGAGGAGCTGCAACGCAGCTATGGAGGTTTTGTTAGGTGCTCTTGAACGCGTGGACGGCATCCAGCGCCTCGAAAGTCACATGGCTGGGTGGAGCCGTCCACCCTACTCCATGTTCAGTCAGATCACTTCTCCGGCGTAATCCGCCACACCACCGCACCGCCATCGTCTACCACCAGTAGCGCCCCATCCGCCGCCACTTCGACGGCCGCCGGACGTCCCCACACATCGCGGTCACTGAGCACCATGCCGGTCATGAAGTCCTGGTACTGCCCGGTCGGCACGCCGTTCTTCATCATCACGCGCACGACCTTGTAGCCGGTGCGGATGCTGCGGTTCCACGAGCCGTGCAGCGCCACGAAGATATCGCCCTCGTAGGCTTTCGGGAAGGCGTGCTTCGCGCCCTTGGGCGCCTGGTAGACCACCATGCCCAGCGGCGCCGAGTGCGACTGGATCAGCGTGTCGGGCACCGTTACTTTATCCTTCAGGTCGGGACGGATGCCCTTTAAACGCGGGTCTTCGTTGGCGCCGATGTAGTACCACGGCCAGCCGTAGAAGGCGTCCTTTTTGACGCGCGTGACGTAGTCCGGCACCAAGTTGTCGCCCAGTTCGTCGCGCTCGTTGACGCTGCAGAACAGTTCATCGGTCTTCGGGTGGACGAGCATGCCGACGCAGTTGCGCAGGCCGTTCGCGTAGGGGCGGCGGTTGCGGCCGTCGGCGTCGAAGGCGAGGACGGCGGCGCGCTCGGTCTCCTCGCCCCAGGCTGCGCCCACGCCATACTTTGCTTCCCACTGCGCCAGCGGCTGCGGCGGCGTGGCGCCGATCTTGGAGGCGTAGTTGGTGGCCGAGCCGACCGACAGGAACATCGTCTTGCCGTCGTTCGAGAACGCGATCGTGCGCGTGACGTGGCCGCCGCTGGTGTCGCTGATCTTCTCGATCACGATTTCCGGCTCGCCCTGCGCCGTCAACGCGCCGACGCTGTAGGGGAAGCGCACGACCGAGTTCACGTTGGCGACGTACAGGTACTGCGGCTTGGCGCTGTTTGGCCAGAAGGCCATGCCGTAGGGGCGCGACAGGCTGCTGGCGAACACGGTTGGGGCAGCCGCCTTGTCGCTGCCATTCGCACGCAGGACGATGATCTGGCCCTTCGCCGCTTCGGACAGGAAGATGTCGCCGTTCGGTGCGCGCAGCGGCAAGCGCGGCTTGCCGAGGCCTTCGGCGTAGATGCCGACCTTAAAACCTTTCGGGACCGCGGGCATGGCGCCGTCGGGACGCGGCGCCAGTTTCGGGCCGTTGCCTGCGCTTTCGGTGCCATAGGGGGCGACCAGGTCGGTCGGTTTGATGTGGTGCAGGTCGCCCGGCTTGTCCGTGGTCCAGGCGGCGCTGTCGGCGGCGGCGGCTTTCGTGGCGGCGGCAGCTGGCACAGCGGCCTTGCCGCTTTGGGTGGCGAGGTAGTCGATGACGGCGGCGCGCTGTTTGGCGTCGGCGACGCCGATCGGCATGGCGGTGCCGGGGACGTTCTTGTTCGGGTCGCGCAGGAAGAGGTCGAGTTCTTCGCGGGTCCAGGTTTTGCCGGCGGCGCCGGCTTTGCTCATGGCGTCGGTGTAGTTGAAGCCGGGGACGGCGCCGGCCTTGCGGCCGATGAGGTTATAAAGGCCGGGGCCGGCGCGCGAGGACAGCTTGGGGTCGACGGTGTGGCAGCTGGCGCAGTTTTGGTCGAAGTAGGTTTGGCCGACGGTGGGGGCGGCGCTGGCGGTGTTGGCCAGGGCCAGGGTGGTGGCAGCTAGTGTCGCCTTGATGTGGTTGTTCATGTTTGTGTGTTTTTGTTTTTCAGCCTGCTGGAACGCATGCGCTAATGGGGCTGTTGCCTGTTCTGTTATTGGTATGTCGAATCCGCGTGGGCACAAGTGCCCACCCTACGAGACAAGTCGCGTATCCGCGTTGGCGGAGCGTCAGCAGCCGGGCACCGGAAGACGTCGCGTATCCGTAGGGTGGACGGCTTCGCCGTCCACGCGTTCAAGCGGCCGTCGCTTACTGGATCATGAACACCGGATACCGGCGCCATTCCGGCTCGCGGTATTTGGCGCAGTTGGCAAAGACGAAGTCCAGCACCGCTTCCTGGTTCGACAGCAGCGCCGGATTGGCAGCCTTCCAGGCGGCGAATTTGGTGGCCAGTTCCGGCTCATCAAGCAGCAGGCGCTCGGCTTCGTCTTCGAACACGTAGTCCGAGTAGGCTTCCTTTTTCTCGAGCACGCTGTTGAAGAAGCCCCAGCGGAAGAAGCTGTCGTGGGCGAGCGGTTCCAGGGTCTCGACCACGTAGCGGGCGCGGTCCTGGTCGAGGGGCACGATGACGTCGCCGGCGCGCAGCAGTACCTGGCCCTGGCGCTTTTCCAGCTGCACGTCGTCGTGGAACATGTGGCCCTCGTAGGCGTTCGGGCGCGAGGAGACGGATACGACGTGGTAATACGCCACGTCCTGCAGGCGGTCCTCCTTCACGCGCTCCATCGCCACGCCGTTCAGCGCCAGGCGTTCGATCGCTTCGCGCCAGGCCTGCGGGATCACGTAGGCCTTCGGTGCAGTCACCGTCACGTCTGCGTTAAAACGGTTGTAGTAGGCGATGTCGCGTTCCCACGGGCTCGAGCGGTCGTAGTACAGGCGGGTGTAGTCGCCCAGCGCGCTCGGCTTGTACTTCGCTTCATACCCTTTAAAGCGGAAGGTGGAGGTGTTCTCTTCGTCCATCACCCAGTGAATCGGCCACTCGGCGCGGGTCCGGCCCGCAGCCTTGGCAGCGCGGCGCAGCGACTGAATCTGGGCGCCATGCTTTACCGTGAAATCGAGTGCGGTTTCAACCAGGGCGCGCATCGACTCGTAGCGGTCGCGGAAAGGCTTGAGCATGTGCGTCTCGGGCATGAAGCCGATCGTGTGGTGCAGGGCCGCGTAGCCGGTCGAGAAGCGCGCCGTTTCCAGGAATTCGGCGATGCCGTGGTCCGGGCTGTCCTTGACCGGGTTCACGTAGGGGCAGGTCGGCCAGCCGCGCTTGTCCATCTCGGCGTACATCGCCGGCAGCATGGTCCCGGTCAGGAATGCTCCCAGCTCTCCACCCAGCTTGTCGGCCTGGGTGTGGATCAGGGTCATGGTGTAGCTGTAGTCGGCGCCGTTCGAGGTATGGGTGTCGACCATCACGTCCGGGTCCCAGGTCGCGAACAGCTTGTTGAAGACCTGGGCGGTCAGGGTGTCGCACTTGACGAAGTCGCGGTTCAGGTCGAGGTGGCGGCTGTTGCCGCGGAAGCCGAACTGCTCGGGGCCGTCCTGGTTCACGCGCGAGGTGTTCGCGCGGTTCAGGCTGCCGTCGACGTTGTACAGCGGGACGAACAGGAACACGGTCTGTCCCAGCGCGGCGAGGCGCTCGGGCTGGAGGCAGAAGTCGCGCACCAGCGCCATGCAGCTGTCGACGCCTTCCGGTTCGCCCGGGTGGATGCCGTTGTTGTTGAAGAAGACCGGACGGCCCGCCGTCTTGATCGCCTCCACGTCGAAGACGCCGTCGGCGCTGACCACGCCCGCATGGATCGGTACGCCGGCATCCGAGGTGCCGACCACGCCGAAGCGCAGCACGTTCGGGTAGCGCCGGGCGAGGTCTTCGTACCAGGCGATGCACTCGCTCCAAGTGGTGGTCTGGTTCTGGTTGCCCAGTTCGTAGGGCGTCTTCAATTCGTTCGACATGGTGGATCCGGCAATGAGGTTGAAAGCAAGCCGCTACGATACAGCAGTTGCGCCGCTGGATGGAGATGCGGATGGCGATGCGGATGGTAAGGAGAGCGGCAGCGCGATGGCGACCGTGGTGCCGCGCTGCGGCGCCGAGCGCACGGCGATCGTGCCGTGCAGCGCATAGACGCGCTCGCGCATGCCGATGATGCCGATGCCCTCTGAGTTCTCGGCCGGGTCGAAGCCGTTGCCGTTGTCCTCGACCTCGATGCGCAGCAGGTCGTTCTCGGCGTCCAGCACCAGCGTCACCTCGGCCGCGGTGGCGCCCGCGTGCTTCATGATGTTCGACAGCGCTTCCTGCACGATGCGGTAGGCCGAGATGGCGAGCTCGTTGCCGAGCTTCGAAAAATCTCCTTCCGAGTGGAAGGCGAAGCGGCAGCCGGAGCCGCTGTCGTAGTGGCGCAGCATTTCCTCCACCGCGCCGTGCAGGCCCAGCATGTCGAGCACCTCCGGGCGCAGGCGGCGCACCAGGCGGCGGCCGTTGGCGTACAGGTCGAGCGCGAGCCTGGTGATCGCCCCGGCCTTGTTGCGGATCTCCTCGACCTCCGGCCCCGGCGGCGCCTTGGCGGCCAGCATGCCGATGCTTTGCGCTTCCAGGCGCACCGCGATCAGGGAAGCATTCAGTTCGTCGTGGACCTCGATCGCGATGCTCTTGCGTTCATCCTCGATGATGCTGTTCACCTTCTGGATCAGCTTTCTCTTGTCGGCATCGGCGCGCAGCGCTTCGTTGCGCGATTCGACCAGGTCGCGCGTGCGCTCCATCACCTTGTTCTCCAGGTCCTGGGTCGAGCGCTCGAGCGCCACCGACATCTCCCCGATCGAGGCCTGCAGCTCCCCTACTTCGCCGCCGGTCGTCACCGGCAGCTCGACCCGGTAATGGCCGCCGCGGATCTCGCGCAGGGCGCCAATCGCCTCCTTCAGCGGCTGCGTCAGCGAGCGCGCCAGCACCCAGGCCAGCACGCCGCTGGCGGCCAGCGCCAGCGCGGCCATCGCCAGCTCGACGCGAAAACGCCCGGCCTGCTTGGCCAGCATGTTCGAGGGCGACATCGTGACCCGCACCGCACCCACGATCTCGGTGGTGAGCGTGGGCGGACGCGCGTCGCTCGAGGCCGAGACGTGGGGCGTGCCGTTATCGGTGAACAGGTTGATCCACACCACCTGCTTGCGGATTGGCGCTTCGTAGTAATGCGGTTCGGCGTCCTGCACCAGGGTCGAGGTCACGCGTACCGCCGTCTTGCCCTCGGCATCGACGACGTCGACTTGCCGGATGCTCTTGTCGGACTGGACCAGGCCATTGATGGTCAGGCGCAGGTCGGTCAGGTTGCCGGAGATGACGTTGTATTCGCTGGTCTCGGCCAGCGCGCGCGCGAGGATGCGGCCGCGCTCGGACAATTCTTCCGCTACCTGTGCGCGGTGCGCGTACCACGAGTACCAGACGAAGGCGGTGAACAGGAAGACCACCGGCAGCATGGTAATGAAGGCCATGCGCAGGCCGATGCTCCAGCTGCGCCAGAAGCGCCACGAACCACGGTAGGCGCCCAGCTTCATGGCCGCGCAGGAAGATGGGCGAAGCTGCGCGCCTCGTCGCTGACGGCGATGTCGAGCGAGCGCGCCACGCCTTCGTTGATCGCGGTGCGGAAGTAGCGCGGGAACTGTGGCGGCGGCAGCGTGCCGGTGGCGGCAAATGCGGCGGCGATCTCCGCCACCTGGGCGTTGATGTCCTCGACCTCGGAGTAGGTGGAGGCGAGCGCGCCGACCTTCACCATGTCGCTGGAAAAGCCGATCACGCCCTGCTTGCGGCGGTAGGTCGAGAGCAGGATGTTGCGGATGTTTTCGGGGTTGTAGACCGCGCTGTCGGGCAGCGCCAGCAGCACCTCATTGCGCCCGATCCGGGCCAGCAGGTCGCTCATGTCGGCGCCGGGCGTTGCATGCAGGACCTCGGCCTGGCCACGCAGTTCGGGCAACAGGAAGCCAGTCTCGGGGCCAAGGATGGCGGCGGCGCGCACCGGCCGCCGGTACAGCAGCGCGGCCAGGCGCAGCTGGTCGCCTGGCGCCGGTTCGGCATACACCGCCGTCATGCTGCGCAGGCGCGCGGGCGGTAGTTTGCCGGTGACGGCCTGCCACACCTGGCTCGACGTAAAAGCGGCGATCACGACGCAATCGCAGCGGCGCTGGGCTACTTCGCGCAGGGCGGTCGGCCCGATCGCCACATACACCATGCGCCGGCGCTGGGCCAGTTCGGTGCGGAAGGCGGCGAAGGTGGGCACCAGGCGTTTGTACAGGTCTTCGGCGATGCGCCTGGTGACGGCGCTGTCGTCGCCGGTGACGATCTGGAAGCGGTAGCCTGATGTGGGAGCATTCGGCGCGGCCGCGGCGGCTGCCGCGCACACCAATAGCCCCGCCGCCGCAGCGAGCCCGCGCAAGGTGGCCAGGACAGGGCGCATCGCGCTTTACGGTTGGATCAGGCCATACTTCACGGCCAGCTTGGTGATGTGGGCCTGGCGGTCGACGCCCAGCTTTTCCTTGATCGACTGGCTGGTGTTGCTGATGGTCTTGGTGGACAGGTTCAGCTTCTCGGCGATTTCGGCATTGGTCAGACCTTCGGCCATCAGCTTGAAAATCTCCAGCCCGCGCTCGTCGAGCTGCGACTGCGGCGACACGTCACCGCGCACGGCGATGCTGGCGAGGCGCTCGGCGATCTGCGGCGGGAAGTACAGCTTGCCCACATGCGCCTGGCGCACGGCGGTGGCCAGGTCGGCCGGGTCGCAGTCCTTGGTCACGAAGGCGTGGGCGCCGATGCGGTAGGTTTCCTTGATCAGGCTGTCCTGGTCGAACTGGCTCAGGAAGACAACCTTCGCATGCGGGTCGGCGCGCAGGATGTTGTGGGCGGCATCGAGCCCGGTCAGTTCGGTGCCGAAGCGGATGTCGAGCACCACCACATCGGGTTTATGTTCGGCGTACAGCGCCACCGCCTCGCTCGGCGTGCGCGCCTGGGCCACCACGTCCATGCCCTCGGCGGCAAGCGACATCGCGAAGCCCGTCATCACGATCGGGTGGTCGTCGGCCAGCATGACCCGGATTGTTTTCTGCTTCGTCACTCTTCTCTCCGTTCGGTGTCCTTACATCTGCTTACCAATGTCTCGCAGCTATGTGTGCCATGAGACGGAAGGTGCATCCGGTACCAGTGGATTATTTCATACAACGGTCCATGAAGCGAGGGGCTGGGAGAGCGATATTTCTCCGCTCTTGCCAGCTGTCCTGACCGGGCCGGGATACACGATTGCCAACAAAACGCTTTACTCATTGCTAGTTAATGGCATATATTATTTCTACACTTTGGAGATAAGACGCACTTTCCGTAAGCAAAACACCTCGCACAGCGGTTCGTCCGGGGTCAGAACAAAAGGAGATCGCCATGCATTTCGCTCACCTGGAACAAGGCAACGGAAGCAAAGCCGGCAAGTTCGCCCTCGTGGCCGGGCTGCACGCCCTGATCGCCGTCGGCGTGGTCAACATGATGAACAACAAGGTCATCTCGCTGCCCAGCCTGCCCGACGATTTGACCGTCTTCATGACGCCGGAACCCGTGGAACCGCCGCCGGCACCGCCCGAGCCGCCGACCCCGATGCCGAAAGTGGCGCCGCCGAAGATCTCGGTGCCGAAAGTGGAGCTCGACGTGCCGCCGCCGCCGATGGACAACCCGGTGCAGGCCACCACCACCGAGGTGCCGCCAACACAGGAACCGGCGCAACCGTACCAGGCCGAGACGCCGGCCCAGCCGACCACGCCCTCGAACAACAGCGGCGCCATGCGTAGCGCCGTGCTGGCCGACGCCAGCGGCTGCGCCAAGCCCGCGTACCCGGTCAGCGCCGCCCGCAACGGCGAGACCGGCACCGTCACCCTGGCCCTGCTGGTCGGCACCGACGGCCGCGTGACCGGCTCGCGTGTGCAGAAGACGAGCGGCTCGCGTGAGCTCGACCGGGCCGCGGTGAACGCCCTGAGCCTGTGCCAGTTCAAGCCCGCGATGAACAACGGCACACCCGAAGCCGGTTGGGCGCAGATCGCCTACGTGTGGTCGCTCGAATAATCTAAACCGTTTCCGTTTTTACCCGCCACCCCTCAGCCTGGCGGGTTTTTTTTGTGCCTGCTTTTGCCTATTCAGCGGGCAGGCCCCCTTTCAGCCCTCACATCGCAAGGACGCATCATCATGTTTCCTGATTCCGCCACACCGGCTCCCGCTGGCCTGGCCGGCCTCGCCGCCAGCCTGGTGCTTGTTGCTCTACTCGGCTACGCGGCGCTGCGGCCGGCACAGCCGTCCTTATTGGCATCGCCTGCATCCGCAGAGCAGTTCCCGGTGGCGCGGGCAATGCGGCATGTGGAAGCGCTGGCGCGCACGCCGCGCCCGATCGCCAGCGATGCCAACCGCGCGGCGCGCGCCTACCTGCTCGACCAACTGCGCGCCATCGGCTTTGAGCCGCAGGTGCAGCGCGCG
This sequence comes from Massilia sp. SYSU DXS3249, assembly GCF_053668055.1. Taxonomy (NCBI): domain Bacteria; kingdom Pseudomonadati; phylum Pseudomonadota; class Betaproteobacteria; order Burkholderiales; family Oxalobacteraceae; genus Massilia; species Massilia sp. SYSU DXS3249. Next base: position 79,717 of record NZ_JBSIPX010000019.1, read on the forward strand.
CTCGTGCAGAAGAACGTCGTTGACTTCAACGCCAACTACGAGGCAACGCTGGGCGTGGTGCACAACGTGCTGGTGCGCCTGCCCGGTACCGCGTCCGGGCACGAACGCCGCCCCGCCCTGCTGCTGGCCGCGCACTACGACAGCGCCCCGGCCAGCCTGGCTGCGGCGAGCGGCGCGGCGCCAGTCGCGGCGTTGCTGGAAACCCTGCGTTCCTTGCGATCCAACGGGCCCCTCGCCAACGACGTGCTGGTGCTCATCGCCGACGGCGAAAAAGTCGGCAGCCTCGGCATGCAGGCCTTCGTCGAGCAGCACCCGTGGGCGCGCGACGTGGGCCTGGCGCTGCGCTTCGACGCCGCCGGCAGCGGCGGCCCGCTCGAGCTGGTCAACACCCATGGGGCGAACCGCGCCGCCATCGACGGCTGGCTGCGCGCGGCGCCGGACATCGCCGGTTCCTCGCTGATGCACGAGGTCTACCAGCTCGTTCCGCGGCCGCCGCGCGTCGGCGCCCTGGCGAAGCTTGGCGTACCCGTGCTGCAGTTCGCCAACCGCAGCCGGCCCTTCGACCGCGGGGGCGTGTTCGATACCCCGGCGCGTCTGGAAGGCCCCACCTTGCAGCACATGGGCGGCGCGATGCTGCGCCTGGCGCGGCACTTCGGCGCGCAGGAGCTCGATGCCCGGGCATCGAACGGCCGGGTGTTTTTCGCGCTGCCATTGATCGGGATGGTGCACTACGGCCTTGGCCTGGTGTGGGTCTGCGCGGGCCTGGCCTGCCTGCTGCTGGCGGGCGCGCTGCGCATCGCGATGCGGCGTTCAAGCGTGGGTTATCTGGCGCTGCTGCAGGCCTGCTTCATCGTGCCCGCGCTCGCCGTCTCCCTCGGCGTGCTGGCCTGGCAGTTGTGGATGCACGTGCCGGAGCTGCACCGCGCCTGGAATCCGGCGGCGCCCGCGCATGCGCGTTCGGCCCTGCTCTACCTGTGCGGGATCGGCGCGCTGTGCGCCGGCCTGTTCCTGCTCGCCCAGCGCCAGCTGCAAGGGCTGACCGGCGCCGTTGCCGCGATGCTGGGCGCCCTGATCAGCCTGGTGCTGGTGCTGCTGCCGGCGAGCTCGCTGGCGCCGGGCGCGAGCTACCTGGTGGCCTGGCCGGTCCTGGCGGCGCTGGCATCCTTCATCGCCCTGCACGCGCGCCGCGTGGCGGCGTGGCCGGCCGCCGCCCGCCTCGGCGTGCTGCTCCTCGGCGTGCTGCCGGCCGTGGTGCTGGTGCTGCCGGCGCTGCGCGACAGCTTCATGGCGCTGTCTCCCCTGCGCATGAACCTGCCGATCGCGATGCTGATGCTGCTGCTGGGCGTCTCGACCATCCTGCTGGCGCATGTCCGCAGATATCTCGCGCGCGGCCTGCTGCTGCTTGGGCTGGGCGGGCTGGCGCTGGCCGGCAGCGCCGACGACTTCGTCGAGCCGGCGCCGGCGCGCGCCGATGGCCTGGTCTACTACAAGGACATGCCGAGCTGGGACGCCTACTGGCTGCATCCGGACGCGCCGCTCGATCCCTGGCAGCGCAAGCTGTTCGCCAACCTGACGCAGCCGCATGTTTTTGTGAACGTGTTCGGCTGGGAGAGCCCGAAGCAGTGGTATGCCTGGGCGCCGCGCGACGGCCTGGAATTCCCGTTCACCCGCATTCTCCGCAACGGCAAGGTACCCGGCCGGTATGCCGACTTCACGCTGGTATCGAAAAACCGCGCGCCCGAGATCCGCCTGCAGGTCCATTACGCGCGGCCGACCCGCGTGACCGTCAACGGGCGGGTACTGCTCGACGTGGAGGCCAAGTCGCTGACCATTGCGCTGTACGGGATGGAGGACGAGCTGCTGCATTTTCGCGTCGACGTGCTGTCGGACCCGATCTTCGCCATCAAGGTCGAGGAGATCGTACCGGGGCTGCCCGAGCGCCTGCTGCCGGTGCGGCCGGCAGGTGCGGCGCCGCTGATACCGCTGAGCGGCAAATCCGTGTCGGCCGACGTGCTGTGGTTTTACTAGCGCTTGCTCTACAATGTGGCGCGCACCCTTTGAGCGTGCGAGCCCATTAACTTTCGCAGCAGGATTCCATGCACAAGATCGTCTCCTCCGTCGTCCTCACCGCCCTCGCCAGCAGCCTGGCCATCGCGTATCCGGCCCACGCTGCCGCAAACAAGGCGCAAGCCGCCACCGTGAAGGAAGCGCCGCTGCGCGGCCACCTGGCCTTCCTGGCGTCCGACGCCGTCGAAGGACGCGGCACCGGCCAGCGCGGCGGAGAATTGACGGTCACCTATCTCGAAACCCAGGCGCTGGCCGCCGGCCTGAAGCCGGCCAACGGCAACAGCTTCCGCCAGGAGGTCAAGATCGCCGGCGTGCGTCCGCTGCCGCAGCAGAGCAATGTGGCGCTGGTCGCCGGTGGCCAGGCGCTGCCTTTGAACTTCGGCGCGGACTGGGTGTGGGCGCCGGGCGACGCCAAGCCCGAGCACAAGATGGACGCGGAGCTGGTTTTTGTGGGTTACGGCATCAGCGCGCCGGAAGAAGGCTGGGACGATTTCAAGGGTCTCGATGCGAAGGGCAAGGTGCTGGTGATGCTGGTGAACGACCCGGCCCCGACCGCATCGGAACCGAAGCGCTTCAATGGCGCCGGCCTCACCTATTACGGCCGCTGGACCTATAAATTCGAGGAAGCGGCGCGCCAGGGCGCGGCCGGCGTCCTGCTGATCCACACCGACGCCTCGGCTTCCTACGGCTGGAGCGTGGTGCAGAACAGCTGGGCCGCCGCCGAGCGCTTCCAGCTGGCCGACGCCGACCTGGGTTCCGGCATGCAGGGCTGGATGACCGACGCGACCGCGCGCAAGCTGTTCGCGACCGCGGGCCAGGACCTCGATAAACTGCGCGCCGCCGCCGAAGACAAGGCTTTCAAGCCGGTTACCCTGAACGCGCGCGTAAAGGGCGACACCCGCGCCGCGGTGCGCGTGCTGAACGAGTACAACGTGGCCGGCGTCGTGCCGGGCACCGATCCGAAGCTGAAGGACGAAATCGTCATCTACAGCGCCCACTGGGACCACATGGGCAAGCAGGGCACCGAAGGCGACACCATCTTCAACGGCGCCGTCGACAATGCCTCGGGCACCGCCGGCCTGCTGGCGATGGCGCAGGAAGCCGCGCGCAACCCGGCCAAGCGTTCGCAGATGTTCCTGTGGGTGGCAGCCGAAGAGCAAGGCCTGCTGGGCAGCGCCGCCTATGCCGCCAAGCCGCTGTGGCCGGCCGATAAAACCGCCGCCAACCTGAACCTCGACAGCCTGAACTGGATCGGCGCAGCCAAGGACATCGGCGTGCAGGGCAGCGAGCGCACCGACCTGGGCGCGATGGCGGCCGCCACCGCGAAATCGATGGGCCTGCTGGTGGCCGAAGCCAAGCCGGACCTCGCCGGCGGCTACTTCCGCAGCGACCACTTCAGCTTCGCAAAGGCCGGCATCCCGGCCTTCTCGGTCGGCGGCGGCCGCACCTGGGTCAAGGATGTCGAGGCGAACAACGCCAAGAGCGCTGCCTACCGCGCCCGCTACCACCAGCAAAACGACGAATACGACCCGAGCTGGGATTTGAGCGGCATGGTGCAGCAGGCACAGTTCACGCTGAACCTCGGCCGCATGATCGCCGATTCGCCGAAAATGCCGCAGTGGAAAGCGGGCGACGCCTTCGGCAAGATCCGCGCCGCGGCCAAATAATCGCAGGTCGAAATGAAAAACGCCCGGTCCGCAATGGCCGGGCGTTTTTTGCATCTTGCGAAATGCTGCTCATCCGCTGTTTCGTAGGGTGGGCATTCATGCCCACGCGGTACGGCTCATGCACATGACATGCATCCGCAAACACCTACGTGCGATGAAATATTATTTCCTGCAAGGCCCTACGTGAAATTTTATTTCACTCAATAATCCCGCAAACAATCCTCGCCCCGCCACCACCAAGCGGCGCCGGATGATCCGCATGATTATCCCCACCCGCATGCACCATCAGCGCCTTCCCCTTCACATCGGCCACCTTCAACCTCGGCGCCAGCACCGGATTATTCGCCGCCCCCGCGCTCTCGACATACAAGGCCGGCAAATCCCCCACGTGCCCATCGCCCCACGGCGTCCCGTGCTTCTTGCTTCCGGTGGTATCCAGGTGCCCACCCGCCGCCCCAGCCGGCACCGCCTTGCCATCCTTCTGATTCGTCGCACAGCTGTTATTCTCGTGCACGTGGAAACCATGCACACCGGCCGGCAGCCCGGTCAACGCCGGCGTAAACACCAGCCCGTATTTCGTTTCGCTGATCGTGACAGTCCCGGCCGACTTGCCGACACCCTTCTCCAACACCGTATTCATCGTCGCGCGCAACTCGGCCGCGTGCACGGCCGCTCCCAGATACGTCGAGCACAGCAGCGCTGCGCAGATCCATTGAGCTTTCATCTGATTCCCTTTCAGTCATCCGGTGGTTTAAGAGCGCCTAACACAACCTTCAGGGCAAGGCGCATCGTCGAAGACAGTACGTGAGTACGGCGAGACGATGCAACGCCGCCATGAAGGTTTTGTTAGGTGCTCCAAACGAGAAAACCTGCGCGGATCAGTGTAATCGAATCATCCCGGCGGGGGCGTCCGCATGAGTTACGCGTTTATTGGCTGCCGGTGAACCAGTTCACCGCCTCCGTAGCGATCTCCGGTGGAATCAGGTGGCCGCCCTGGAATTCGTGATAGGTCAGCGGATGACCGGCAGCGCGCAATTGATGGACGATGGCCCGGCTGCAGGGGTCGACCGGCAGCACCCGGTCCGCATTGCCATGCGAGATGAAGATGGCGGGCGCCCCTTCCGGTTCGATCGGACCGATGAAGCCGGGCGAAAACGCGAGCACATGGGTGAACAGTTCGCCATTGGCCAGGCCCAGCGTCAGCGCATACGAGGCCCCATCCGAAAAGCCGCCGATGCCGATGCGCTGGGTGTCGATCGCGTAGTGCGCGAACACGTACTCGAGCGTGCGGTCGACCATCATCAAGTCCGGCCCGAAGGTGCGCTGGGCGATGATGTCCCAGGTCGACTCGTGCGATGCCGGCGCCGCGAGGATCAGCCCGGCGTGATCGGCCAGGTGCAGGATGATGCGCAAGCCGTCATGGGCATGGCCGCCCGCGCCGTGCAGCAGCACGACCAGCGGCGTCAAGTGGTCCGGGCTGTATTGTTCGGGCACATACAGATAACTGTCGCGCCTGCTACCGATCTCCAGCTTGTGCAGGCCGGTCGCGACAGGCGCGATTGGCGCCCTGCCGGGCTCAGGCAATTCCACGTTGAGATGGCCACGGTCGTTCATGCTGGTTCCTCCCGCATCTACGGTCAGTGTAGGACCGCGAGGTGGCGCACGGCGCGTGATACGGGTGGAAAACGAGGCCGGTCAGCGGTAACGCGCCAGCACGCCCTGCGTATCGAGAATGCCGGCATACTCGCCGTCGAGGTTCGCCAGTGCCATCGCATGCACCTCGTCGGCACTGCGTGCCGTGCCCGCATAGTCCGTCATCGCGAACGCGAACGTCGCATCCGACACCACGGTCGTCGTAAAACCCAGGTTGCCGGCGCTGCGTGCGCTTGCCTCCACCGAATAGTTGGTGGCGACGCCGGTGAACACCAATTCCTCGATACCGCGCACGCGCAGCCAGCGCTCCAGGCCCGAGTGGATGAAAGTATCGGTCACATTCTTCTCGACCACGTGTTCCTGCGGCAGCGGCCGCAAGGCGTTCTGGAACTCGGCGCCAGGCTGGCCGGGAGCAAAAGGAGAAGTGCTCGAGCGCGAGATGTGGCGCACGTGGACGACTGGCCTGCCGCAGCGACGCCATGTGTCGAGCAGCTCTGCGATGTTCCTTTCGGCGGAAGGATTGTTGCGTTGACCGGCCTTGGGGCTGGCCATTCCCTTCTGCATGTCGATGATGATGAGACAGGCGGACGTACTCATAGTGCGCTCCCGTCGGCGGGCAGTATAGGTTCGCCCAGTTTCAATTGCCAGTAGCCGACGTCGACCCAGCCGCCGAACTTGCGCCCGACTTCGCTGAAGTGCGCGACCTTCGTAAAACCCAGCTTGTCGTGCAAGCGCACACTGACCTCGTTTGGCTGGGCGATGCCGGCGATCGCCAGGTGCAGGCCTCGCGCCCGTAGCTCGTCGAGCAGCGCCTGGTATAGCAGCGTGCCCGCGCCGCGGCCGGCGTATTCAGGGTCGAGGTAGACCGAGGTCTCCACCGAGGTGCGGTAGGCGGGCCGCACGCGCCATTTGGTGGCATACGCGTAGCCGATCAGCTTGTTGTCCTCCACCATCGCCAGCCAGGGAAGCGCCCCGCCCTGCACGTCGGCGATGCGCTGCGCCATCTCGCCTGGCGTGACCGGTTCTTCCTCGAAGCTGATGGTGGTCTCGGCGACGTAGCGGTTGTAGATGGCGCAGATCGCGGCGGCATCGCTTGCGGTGGCTGGGCGGATGGTTCGTGATGAAGACATGGGTCGGCAGGCGAGTAATGGATCGGCGGTGCTGCTGCTTGGATGGTAGCGCGGATGTTGCCAGAACGCTACCACCAGTAAAGTGGCGTCCCTCCTCGATTGGGCAAAAAAAACGGCACCCGAAGGTGCCGTCTCGTTCAGCCAACCACCAATTACTCGGTGTCGCTGTGGTGCTCAGTCGTCTGCGCCTGAGCCTGATCTTCCATCGCCTGCAGCTCCGCAGCCATATTGGCCTTCTCCTGCTGCAGCAGTGCCTGGCGCTCTTCCGCCTCCCACACTTCCTTCTCCTTGCGGGCGCGGTGGAATGCCAGACCGGTACCGCCAGGAATCAGGCGGCCGACGATGACGTTTTCCTTTAGGCCGCATAGACCGTCGCGCCGGGAAGCACTGATCTATTCTGGCGTGCAGGAATCGGACACGAAAAATGTGTCCGGCAAGGCGTAAACCGGAGCGATACCGTGGTATCGCGAGGATTTACAACGCAGCAGGACGCATTTTCTCGTGGTCGAGACCGCCGCCGGAATAGATCAGTGCTTCCCTGCCCATGATGTCGTTGATCTTCACGCCCTGCAGACGGTAGACGTCCTGCACTTCGTCGACGATGTCGCGGGCCAGCGCTTCGATACCCAGCAGGCGCAGGATGTCCTGCGGATCGGCCGGACCATCGACGATCATCTCGCCCTTGTTCACCACCTGACCGTCGTGCACCAGCACCTGCTTGTCCTTGGTAATCAGGAACTCGTGCTTGTTGCCGTCCATGTCCGTGATTTCCAGACGCTGCTTGCCCTTGGTTTCCTTACCGAAGGCAACCGTACCGGTGACTTCGGCCAGCATGCCCGCGTCTTTCGGCGAACGCGCTTCGAACAGTTCGGCAACCGATATTAATGTTACTGCGATGAGAAATTGAATCTAAGCTTATCGCAACATGCACGTGCGCTAGAAGTAACGTAACGCTCCTGTCGCCACCCCTAACAACGCACCATGTTTCCTTTTCGCAAGCACCCTGATACTATGTTAAAACTTTATAAGGCCCAAGATGAAAATCACAAAAATATCTGTATCGAAACTTTTCGGAGTATTCAATCATTCCATCCCTCTAGATCAGCGTAGCGGTATTACGATAATTATCGGCGAAAACGGACTAGGAAAAACCGTAATACTCGAATCGGTGCATGCCTTTTTCAAAAAGAATTTCTCCTTTTTTAAGAAGCTTGAGTTCGAATCTCTTAAATTTCACTTCGATAACGGAGAAATGTGGGATGTGGTACGTCGATTAGATGGACAATTAATGTCGCTATATATCTTACGTTGGTCCCAATCAAAAAAAGAATGGACGAAACCGTTCAGATTTTATGCGGCAAACGTACAGGAAAAAACTGTGGCAAAAAATAGAATCTATTCGACAGCCTACCAGCGAGCTTTTACCGAGAGATATCTTGAATCGTTAGACGAGATAAGTGACATATCGACTCGGCGATTGGCAGAAATTGAACTCCATAATCGGAACCGTATGCTTCACTATTTCGACATGGAGGAAGAAACATCGCCTAAGAAGTTGCCTCAATGGCTAAGTGATGGAATTCAGAAAGTTGAAATCAAAATTATTGAAACGCAGCGGATTATGACTGCCAAAGAGCAGGGAAGTGACGCATACGTTCGTACAGTACAAAAGTTCTCCAACGAACTTGTTGAGAAAATTTCTAATTTATCTAAGAAATCTGCCGAAGTATCTACAACTTTAGATTCCAGTTATCCGAATAGATTGATGCAAAAGCTCCGCCAAGGCCAATCAGATAACTATGACACGTTAAATTACGCCCTTAGCAAACTCGATGAACGTCGAAAATTATTAAGTGCAACTGGGCTTATAGAAAACATATCGGGTAATGATGTACTCCAGATAAATAGCTCAGATTTGGCACTTTTCAATCCACTGAAGTTATACATTGATGACAGCAATCAAAAACTTGCCCCATATGATGATATGGCTGAGAAGATCAGCCTTTTCAAAGGTATTTTAAACAAAAGGTTTAAGCACAAAAATATCGAAGTTAATAAAAGTACTGGGTTCGTCTTTAGGTCAAGAGTTCAGCACGATCGTAGTGGAAATTTCGAGATCATACCGCCTTCTAAGTTGTCATCAGGCGAGCAGCATGAATTAGTTATGTTTTACGACCTAATTTTCAACTCAAAGAAGGGCGATACAATCCTTATTGATGAACCCGAATTATCGCTGCACATATCTTGGCAAAACCAATTTATTAACGATCTAAAAGATGTGACGTCGATGAATAATGTTTCAGTCGTTATCGCAACTCACTCGCCAGATATTATCGCAGAGAATTGGGATCTCAAAGTAGAGTTGATTGGCCTCGAATAATGGAACAGTATATCACTGCAGATAGGATCGCCAACGCGATCTGTCAGGATACGGTGTTTAAAGGCTTCATTGTCTTAATTGAAGGAAAAAAAGATCAGAAGCTTTATTCAAAGTTTTTTAATAAACAGAATGCACGCCTTGTTCAGACATTCGGCAAATATAAGCAACGAGATGCTTATCAAATTCTCTCGGATCGCGGATTTTTAAGAAAGATTGCCATCCGGGATGCCGATTATTTACGCATTCCCGGAAACAATAAGTATGATGCCGCTTACAATGCTGACATATTTCCCACAGATTATCATGACTCGGAAATAATGATTGCAAATAGCCGGGCATTTGACAACTTCATTTCAGTGCTATTTGACGAAGAAAAACTTTCCGCCTACGAAAAAGCCATTGGCAAAGACTTTCGATCATTAATTTTCGAACTAGCTTATGTCCTCGGCTGTCTCAAATTAGCCAACAAGCGTTACAACTTGGGACTCAGCTTTAAGCCAGCGCGCGTTGACGGAAACAAGTTGAAAATAAACAAGTTTTTAAACTTGACAGGGCTTCCCTCAATAAACAAGGATGTGCTAATTAACACAATTTATGAGTATTCGAAGAACCGTGATGCGGTGGTCGCACAACGGGCGGCGATTTCGCAAAAGTTAGATTTAATTTTAGCGGAAAATTATCCAATTTTAGAAGTCTGCAATGGGCATGATGTATGCGAGATTATTTCCATCCTTTCAAAAGATGCATTGAAAAATGAAAATAAAGCATTACAAAACGCAGATACTGTCGAAGACATGCTGAGGCTTGCATTCGATAATGTTGAGTTCATGAAAACGAATTTAGCTAATCTACTAAATTGCTGGCAGCAAAAATCAGGAAAAAAAATATTCGCTTAATTGAAAACGGCAATGGTCGCGATGCGGTCCTAGTTAGCATAGTCAATGGCATGAACGTCACTGCCTGGTGGCATTATCTTCAACGTAAAAAAGCGCACCCTAAGGGTGCCCTTTTGCCGAGAAATACTTAGCAGCTATCTAAGTTATTCGCCGTCGCCACGATGCTCAGCCGGAGCCCAAGCATTCTGCTAGTCTTGGAACGAGGCGGCCGAGATGAGGGAATTGGGTGACAGCGATGCGTTGGTAATACCCCGCAGCACGTTTTCGTAGATTGTCAGCAGCTTGCCTGCGGCGTCCATGCGGTCGTTCTCTTCCAGCAGCTCCGAACGATCCACCTGCTCGCCGACGATGTAATCGGTTCTGACGGCTTCAACGATCGCCCGCGCAGCGCTGCATCTGGCGAACAATCACTGCGATGTGCTTGTCTTTGATCTCACGACCTGCAGACGGCAGACGTCTTGTACTTCGTCGACGATGTAGTAGGCCAGCGCTTTGATACCTAGCGGGCACAGGATTTCCTGCGGATCAGCCGAACCGTCGGCGATCATCCGGCCCTTCTACTCAGCAAAAAAAAACGGCACCCGAAGGTGCCGTCTTGTTCAGTTAACGCTTGATTACTCAGCGTCGCCGTGATGCTCAGTCGTCTGCGCCTGAGCCTGGTCTTCCATCGCCTGCAGCTCAGCAGCCATATTGGCCTTCTCCTGCTGCAGCAGTGCCTGGCGCTCTTCCGCCTCCCACACTTCCTTCTCTTTGCGGGCGCGGTGGAATGCGAGACCGGTACCGCCAGGAATCAGGCGGCCGACGATGACGTTTTCCTTCAGGCCGCGCAGACCGTCGCGCTTGCCCATGATCGCCGCTTCGGTGAGGACGCGGGTGGTTTCCTGGAACGATGCGGCCGAGATGAAGGAGTCGGTCGACAGCGATGCCTTGGTAATACCCAGCAGCACGTTTTCGTAGGTTGCTGGCAGTTTGCCTGCGGCGTCCATACGGTCGTTCTCTTCCAGCAGCTCCGAACGCTCGACCTGCTCGCCGACGATGTAGTCGGTGTCGCCGGCTTCCACGATCGCTACACGGCGCAGCATCTGACGAACAATCACTTCGATGTGCTTGTCGTTGATCTTCACGCCCTGCAGACGGTAGACGTCCTGCACTTCGTCGACGATGTAGCGGGCCAGCGCTTCGATACCCAGCAGGCGCAGGATGTCCTGCGGATCGGCCGGACCATCGACGATCATCTCGCCCTTGTTCACCACCTGACCGTCGTGCACCAGCACTTGCTTGTCCTTGGTAATCAGGAACTCGTGCTTGTTGCCGTCCATGTCCGTGATTTCCAGACGCTGTTTGCCCTTGGTTTCCTTACCGAAGGCGACGGTACCGGTGACTTCGGCCAGCATGCCCGCGTCTTTCGGCGAACGTGCTTCGAACAGTTCGGCAACGCGCGGCAGACCACCGGTAATGTCACGGGTCTTCTGCGATTCGGTCGGGATACGTGCCAGCACTTCACCCACCGAGACAGCCTGGCCGTCCTTCACCATGATCAGCGAGCCGACCTGGAAACCGATCGTCACGGCGTGTTCGGTGCCGGCGATCTTGACTTCCTGGTTCTCTTCGTTCAGCAGTTTCACCTGCGGACGCAGCACTTTACCCGAACCGCGGCGCTTCGGATCGATCGCGACCAGGGTCGACAGACCGGTCACTTCGTCGACCTGGCGAGCGACGGTGACGCCCTCTTCCACGTTCTCGAAGCGGATCGTACCGGCGTACTCGGTAATGATCGGACGGGTTAGCGGGTCCCAGGTTGCCAGGGCGGTACCGGCTTTCACGGTCATGCCGTCCTTGACGATCAGGCTCGCACCGTACGGCACCTTGTGGCGCTCGCGCTCGCGGCCGTGGTCGTCCGTGATCAGGACTTCGCCCGAACGCGAGATGACGATCTGCACGCCCTTGCCGTTGGTGACGTAACGCATGGTCGAAGTGAAACGGACGGTGCCGTTCGACTTCGCTTCCACCGACGAGGCCACTGCTGCACGCGATGCCGCACCACCGATGTGGAAGGTACGCATGGTCAGCTGGGTACCTGGCTCACCGATCGACTGTGCCGCCACGACGCCGACTGCTTCGCCGCTGTTGACCAGCATGCCGCGGCCGAGGTCACGGCCGTAGCACTTGGCGCACAGGCCATAGCGCGTGTCGCAGTTCAGCGGGGTGCGGACCTTGACTTCGTCGATGCCCAGACGCTCGATCTCTTCGACCATGTCTTCGTCCAGCAGCGTGCCGGCTTCGTACACAGTGGCTTGCGTTTCCGGATTGACGACATCGGTGCCGGTCACGCGGCCGAGGATACGGTCGCGCAGCGGTTCGATGACTTCACCACCTTCGACCATCGCCTTCATGTGCGTGCCGTTGGTCGTGCCGCAATCGTCCTCGATGACCACCAGATCCTGGGTCACGTCGACCAGGCGGCGGGTCAGGTAACCCGAGTTTGCCGTCTTCAGCGCGGTGTCGGCCAGACCCTTACGGGCGCCGTGCGTCGAGATGAAGTACTGCAACACGTTCAGGCCTTCGCGGAAGTTCGCGGTAATCGGCGTTTCGATAATCGAACCGTCCGGCTTGGCCATCAGGCCTCGCATACCGGCCAGCTGGCGAATCTGGGCTGCCGAACCACGGGCGCCCGAGTCGGCCATCATGTAAATCGCGTTGAACGATTCCTGGGTGCCTTCGGTGCCGTCACGCCTGGTGACCGGTTCCACTTTCAGCTGGTCCATCATCGCCTTGCCGACTTCATCGGAGGTCTTGCCCCAGATGTCGACGACCTTGTTGTAACGCTCGCCGGCGGTGACCAGACCCGAAGCGTACTGCTGCTCGATCTGCTTCACTTCTGCTTCGGCGGTCGCGATCATACCCTTCTTGACGTCCGGGATCAGCATGTCGTCGACGGCGATCGAGATACCGGCGCGGGTCGCCAGGCGGAAGCCCGACTGCATCAGCTTGTCGGCAAACACGACGGTCGCACGCAGGCCGCACTTGCGGAACGACGTGTTGATCAGCTTCGAGATTTCCTTCTTCTTCAGCGCGCGGTTCAGCACCGAGAACGGCAGGCCTTTCGGCAGGATCTCGGAGAGAATTGCACGGCCGACGGTCGTCTCGTAACGGGTCACGGTGCGCTGGAATTCATCGCTGCCGGCAACACGTGGGTACTCGACGATACGCACGGTGATGCGGGTCGCCAGTTCGACTTCCTTGTTGTCGTAGGCACGGATGACTTCCGACACGTCCGGGAACAGCATGCCCTCGCCCTTGGCGTTGATCGCCTCGCGGGTCGCGTAGTACAGACCGAGCACGATATCCTGCGACGGCACGATCGACGGCTCGCCGTTCGACGGGAACAGGATGTTGTTCGACGCCAGCATCAGGGTACGTGCTTCCATCTGCGCTTCGATCGACAGCGGCACGTGGACTGCCATCTGGTCACCGTCGAAGTCGGCGTTGAACGCCGCGCAGACCAGCGGGTGCAGCTGGATGGCTTTACCTTCGATCAGGACCGGCTCGAACGCCTGGATACCGAGACGGTGCAGGGTTGGTGCACGGTTCAGCATCACCGGGTGTTCCTTGATGACGTCTTCGAGGATGTCCCAGACCACCGGTTCCTGGATTTCGACCAGCTTCTTGGCCGCCTTGATGGTCGTCGCCAGACCCATCAGTTCGAGCTTGTTGAAGATGAACGGCTTGAACAGTTCCAGGGCCATCAGCTTCGGCAGGCCGCACTGGTGCAGTTTCAGCTGCGGACCGACCACGATGACCGAACGGCCAGAGTAGTCGACGCGCTTGCCCAGCAGGTTCTGACGGAAACGGCCGCCCTTACCCTTGATCATTTCAGCCAGCGACTTCAGCGGACGCTTGTTGGCGCCGGTCATCGCCTTGCCGCGACGGCCGTTGTCCAGCAGCGAATCGACTGCTTCCTGCAACATGCGCTTTTCGTTACGCGTAATGATTTCCGGAGCGCGCAGTTCCATCAGGCGCTTCAGGCGGTTATTACGGTTGATGACGCGGCGATACAGGTCGTTCAGGTCGGAGGTCGCGAAACGGCCGCCATCCAGAGGGACGAGCGGACGCAGCTCCGGCGGCAGGACCGGGAGCACTTCCATGATCATCCAGTCAGGCTTGATGCCCGAACGCTGGAACGCCTCGAGCACTTTCAGGCGCTTGGCGTATTTCTTGATCTTCGCTTCGGACTTCGATTCCTTCAGTTCCACGCGCAGGGCTTCGGCATCGCGGTGGATGTCGATCGAGCGCAGCAGTTCACGGATACCTTCGGCGCCCATGTAGGCGGTGAAGTCGTCGCCGTACTCTTCGTACTTGGCGGCGTAATCGTCTTCCGACATGATCTGGCACTTCTTCAGCGGGGTCATGCCGGGATCGGTGACCACATATGCTTCGAAGTACAGGACGCGTTCGATATCGCGCAGCGTCATGTCCAGGACCATGCCCAGGCGCGACGGCAGCGACTTCAGGAACCAGATGTGCGCGGTTGGCGAAGCCAGTTCGATGTGGCCCATGCGCTCGCGGCGCACCTTGGCCAGCGTGACTTCGACGCCGCACTTTTCGCAGATGACGCCGCGGTGCTTCAGGCGCTTGTATTTGCCGCACAGGCACTCGTAATCCTTGATCGGGCCAAAGATCTTGGCGCAGAACAGGCCGTCACGCTCAGGCTTGAAGGTACGGTAGTTGATGGTCTCGGGCTTCTTGACTTCACCGAACGACCACGAACGAATTTTTTCGGGCGACGCCAGGCCAATCTTGATGGCGTCGAAGCTTTCATTTTGCTGTACTTGCTTGAATAGATCGAGCAGTGCTTTCATGTATCACTCCAGAGGTGACTAAATTTCTATTTCGGGACGTGTAAAAAACATCCCAAACCAAGCGGCATGTCGAAAGGGGAACGGGAGTACTTTGGGGCTCCCGTCCAGAAAGCAAGGCCGATGTGCCTGGCCTTGCCTCCCTTTTCTCTGCTTCTTAGTTACGCTCGAGGTCGATATCGATACCCAGCGAGCGGATTTCCTTGACCAGCACGTTGAACGATTCAGGCATGCCGGCGTCGATCACGTGGTCGCCCTTGACCAGGTTCTCGTACACCTTGGTACGGCCATTCACGTCATCCGACTTGACCGTCAGCATTTCCTGCAGCACGTACGATGCGCCGTACGCTTCCAGTGCCCACACCTCCATCTCACCGAAGCGCTGGCCACCGAACTGGGCTTTACCGCCCAGCGGCTGCTGCGTCACCAGCGAGTACGGACCGGTCGAACGGGCGTGCATCTTGTCGTCGACCAGGTGGTGCAGCTTCAGCATGTGCATGAAGCCGACGGTGACCTTGCGCTCGAACGCTTCGCCGGTGCGGCCGTCGTGCATCGTGACCTGGTTCTTCGACGGCGTCATGCCCAGGTGGGCGGCGATGTCGTCCGGGAACGCCAGGTCCAGCATGCGGCGGATGTCGTCCTCATGGGCGCCGTCGAACACCGGCGTCGCGAACGGCACGCCGTTCTTGAGGTTGTGCGCCAGGCTCAGGATTTCTTCATCGCTGAAGCTGTCCAGGTCTTCGCCGCGGCCGGTTTCGTTGTAGATCTTGCCCAGGAAGGTACGCAGGTCTTGCGCCTTCGCTTGCGCGGCCAGCATTTCGCCGATACGCCAGCCCAGGCCCTTGGCTGCCCAACCGAGGTGGGTTTCCAGGATCTGACCGACGTTCATACGCGACGGAACGCCCAGCGGGTTCAGCACGACGTCAGCCGGACGGCCATCGGCCATGAACGGCATGTCTTCGACCGGCACGATACGCGAGACCACACCCTTGTTACCGTGGCGGCCCGCCATCTTGTCGCCCGACTGCAGGCGGCGCTTGACGGCCAGGTAAACCTTGACCATCTTCTGCACGCCAGGCTGCAGCTCGTCGCCTTGCGTCAGCTTCTTGCGCTTTTCTTCGAAGGCCAGGTCGTACTGGTGACGCTTCTCGTTGATCGATTCCTTGATCGCTTCGAGCGCGTTCGCCGATTCGTCGTCCGCCGGGCGGATGTCGAACCAGTGGAACTTGTCCAGGTCAGCCAGGTATTCCGAGGTGATGACCGCACCCTTGGCCAGCTTCTTCGGACCGCCGTTGACGACCTTACCGACGAGCATGCGCTCGAGACGCTGGAAGGCGTCGCCTTCCACGATACGCATCTGGTCGTTCAGGTCCAGGCGGAAGCGCTTCAGCTCGTCGTCAATGATCTGCTGTGCACGCTTGTCGCGGGTGATGCCTTCGCGGGTGAACACTTGCACGTCGATGACGGTGCCGACCATGCCCGAAGGCACGCGCAGCGAGGTGTCTTTCACGTCCGATGCTTTTTCGCCGAAGATCGCGCGCAGCAGCTTCTCTTCCGGGGTCAGCTGGGTCTCGCCCTTCGGGGTGACCTTACCGACCAGCACGTCGCCGGCGGTGACTTCCGCGCCGATGTAGACGATGCCCGATTCATCCAGGCGCGCCAGCTGGTTTTCCGCCAGGTTCGAGATGTCGCGGGTGATTTCTTCCGCGCCGAGCTTGGTGTCGCGGGCGACAACCGACAGCTCTTCGATGTGGATCGAGGTGTAACGGTCGTCCTTGACGACGTTTTCCGAGATCAGGATCGAATCTTCGAAGTTCAGGCCGTTCCATGGCATGAACGCGACCAGCATGTTCTGGCCCAGTGCCAGCTCGCCCAGGTCGGTCGATGCGCCGTCGGCAATCACGTCGCCACGGGCAACGCGGTCGCCAACCTGCACGATCGGACGCTGGTTGATGTTGGTGTTCTGGTTCGAACGGGTGTACTTGATCAGGTTGTAGATGTCGACACCGACTTCACCGGCTTGCGCCTCGTCGTCGTTGACACGGATAACCACACGGCCCGCGTCGATGTAGTCGACGACGCCGCCGCGCACGGCCTGCACGGTGGTGCCCGAGTCGACCGCGACGGTGCGCTCGATACCGGTACCGACCACGGCCTTTTCAGGACGCAGGCAAGGAACGGCCTGACGCTGCATGTTCGCGCCCATCAGTGCACGGTTCGCGTCATCGTGCTCGAGGAACGGAATCAGCGAGGCTGCGACCGAGACGATCTGGCCTGGCGCCACGTCCATGTACTGGATGCGCTCTGGCGAGACGAGGATGGTTTCGCCGGCTTCACGTGCCGAGACCAGTTCGTCGACCAGCTGGCCTTCCGGGTTGATCGCCGCGTTCGCCTGGGCGATGATGTAGCGGCCTTCTTCGATGGCGGACAGGTAGTCGATCTTGTCGGTCACCTTCGAACCTTCGACCTTGCGGTACGGGGTTTCCAGGAAGCCGTATTCGTTCAGGCGGGCGTACAGAGCCAGCGAGTTGATCAGGCCGATGTTCGGGCCTTCAGGCGTTTCGATCGGGCAGACGCGGCCGTAGTGGGTCGGGTGCACGTCGCGCACCTCGAAGCCGGCGCGTTCGCGGGTCAGGCCGCCAGGGCCGAGGGCGGAAACGCGGCGCTTGTGCGTGATTTCCGACAGCGGGTTGGTCTGGTCCATGAACTGCGACAGCTGCGACGAACCGAAGAATTCACGGATCGCGGCCGAGATCGGCTTGCTGTTGATCAGGTCGTGCGGCATCAGGTTGTCCGCTTCGGCCTGGCCGAGGCGTTCCTTCACGGCGCGCTCGACGCGCACGAGGCCTGCACGGAACTGGTTTTCGGCCAGTTCGCCCACGCAACGCACGCGGCGGTTACCCAGATGATCGATGTCGTCGACTTCGCCGCGGCCATTGCGCAGCTCGACCAGGATCTTGATCACGGCCAGGATGTCATCGTTCGACAGGGTCATGGCGCCGGTCAGCTCGTCGCGGCCGATGCGGCGGTTGAACTTCATGCGGCCGACGGCCGACAGGTCGTAACGCTCAGGGCTGTAGAACAGGCCGTTGAACAGGGCTTCGACCGATTCTTCGGTCGGCGGTTCGCCAGGACGCATCATGCGGTAGATCGCCACGCGCGCGGCCATCTGGTCGGCGGTGTCGTCGGTGCGCAGGGTGGTCGAGATGTAGCCGCCCTGGTCCAGGTCGTTGGTGTACAGGGTCTGGATGGCGTCGACGTTGGCGTCGCGCAGCTTGCCCAGCAGCTCGTCGGTCAGCTCGTCGTTCGCGTTGGCGATGATTTCGCCGGTGTCGCTGTCGACGATGTTGCGGGCCAGGATGCGGCCGAGCAGGTAGTCTTCAGGAACAGAGATCGACTTGATGCCGGCCGCTTCGATGTCGCGCACATGCTTGGCATTGATGCGCTTGTCCTTGGTGACGATGGTCTTGCCGGTCTTCGGATCGACGATGTCGAAGCGCGCGACTTCGCCGCGCAGCCGCTCGGACACGAATTCGATTTCCCCGCCTTCCGAGCGCAGGGTGAAGTTGTCGAACACGAAGAAGTTCGCCAGAATCTGTTCCGGCGTCATGCCAATGGCCTTCAGCAGGATCGTCACCGGCATCTTGCGGCGGCGGTCGACGCGGAAGAACAGGATGTCTTTCGGGTCGAACTCGAAGTCCAGCCACGAGCCGCGGTAAGGAATGATACGTGCCGAGAAGAGCAGCTTGCCCGACGAGTGCGTCTTGCCGCGGTCGTGTTCGAAGAACACGCCCGGCGAGCGGTGCAGCTGGGAGACGATCACACGTTCGGTGCCGTTGATGACGAACGAACCGTTGGCGGTCATGAGCGGCAATTCGCCCATGTACACTTCCTGCTCCTTCATTTCCTTGACGACCGGCTTGGTCGGCGATTCCTTGTCCAGGATCACCAGGCGCACTTTGGCACGCAGCGGCGAGGCAAAGGTCAGGCCGCGCTGCTGGCATTCCTTGACGTCAAACGCGGGGTCGCCCAGCACGTAGGACAGGAATTCGAGGCGAGCGAAGCCGTTGTGCGACACGATCGGGAAGATCGAGCTGAAAGCCGACTGCAGGCCTTCGTTCTTGCGGGCGGAAGGACCAGCGTCCGCTTGCAGGAAGTTCTCGTAGGATTCAAGCTGGGTAGCCAGAAGATATGGAACGTTGTGAACGTTGGCGCGCTTCGCGAACGACTTGCGAATGCGTTTCTTCTCAGTAAATGAGTAGTGCATGGACACTCCGTGAGTGACAGAAAGGATGAGAATTCAGGGATTGCCAGTGGTGGAGCGACCACATACAAGGCCTCAAGTCTCTTGCTGTTCCATCAGATGAAAAGGACAAGCTACTGCTGTGCTACGATTTATTACGGTAAAGCGGTACTGCCGGGGGTATTACGTTTGCCGCAGGGACGACAAAAGAGCCAAAGCCGCAGCACCGCCTTCCGGCGGGGCTTGCAAGCTTTGACTCCGGCTTTGGGCGCCTTGCGACGCCCATTGCTTTTTATTACTTCAGGTCAGCCTTGGCGCCTGCGTCTTCCAGCTTCTTCTTAGCGGCTTCAGCGTCAGCTTTCGGCATGGCTTCTTTCACGGTCTTCGGTGCGCCGTCGACGACGTCTTTGGCTTCCTTCAGGCCCAGGCCGGTGATTTCACGGACGGCCTTGATGACGCCGACCTTGTTGGCGCCGACTTCGGTCAGGACCAGGTTGAATTCGGTCTGCTCTTCGACAGCAGCAGCAGCAGCGCCGCCGCCAGCTGCCGGTGCTGCCATTGCAGCTGCCGACACGCCGAACTTCTCTTCGAATGCCTTGACCAGTTCGTTCAGGTCCATGACGGACATTTCGCTCACTGCGTTCAGGATATCGTCTTTGCTAATTGCCATTTGAAACTCCAGATTTGTATGTGTTTGTAGTACAGATTAGTGTCTTGAGAAAAAAGGCCGCGCTTACGCTGCAGCGGTTTCTTCGGCTGCAGGAGCAGCTTCCGAACCTTCGCCTTTTTTCGCTGCCAGGGCAGCCAGACCACGTGCAAAGCCCGACACCGGAGCCAGCATCACGCCCAACAGCTGCGAGATGAGGACTTCACGGGATGGGATGCTTGCCAACGCGGTAACACCAGCTACGTCGAGCTGCTTACCTGCGTAGTTACCGGCTTTCACGACCAGCTTGTCGTTGGTTTTGGCGAAGTCGTTGATGACTTTCGCTGCTGCAACGGCGTCGTCCGAGATCGAGTAGATCAGCGGACCGGTCATGGCGTCAGCCAGCGGGGCAAACTGCGTGCCTTCGACAGAGCGGCGTGCCAGCGTGTTCTTCAGAACACGCAGGTACACACCCTGCGAGCGCGCGGCTGCACGGAGTTTCGTCAAGTGACTAACCTGGATGCCACGGTACTCGGCCACGACGATCGTTTGCGCGGTTGCTACTTTCGCGCTCACTTCTTCGACGACGGCCTTTTTGTCATTCAGATTAAGACCCACGGTCAATCTCCTTAATTAATGCGAACAAAAGCGTTCGCATCGGTTCGAACACGGCGTCCGAAGTTAAGAAGTCAAACTAACGCGGATGAATTCACGCAGCATGGACTACAAAACTTGTTCGGGTACACCATCTGCGTTGGGTGATGTATTAACCGGTTGCCCAACCACTGCTCCCGGCCCAACGGTCTTTGACTGCCTGCCGGAGCTTATTGAATAAACCCCGACAGCCCAAAGATGCGCCCCGCGCTGTTCTGCGGGGACTTGATTCTTTAAAACTTAAGCGGCGATCGAAGCGTGATCGACACGGACGCCGGCGCCCATGGTCGACGAGATCGCGACCTTGCGCAGGTACACGCCCTTCGAGGTGGCCGGCTTGGCCTTGTTCAGTGCGTCGATCAGGGCAGCCAGGTTGGCCTTCAGGTCGGCGTCGTTGAACGACTTGCGGCCGATGGTCGCGTGGATGATGCCCGACTTGTCGGTACGGTACTGGACTTGACCGGCTTTGGCGTTACGGACCGCGCCAGCGACGTCAGGGGTGACGGTGCCGACTTTCGGGTTTGGCATCAGGCCGCGTGGGCCCAGGATCTGGCCCAGGGTACCGACGATACGCATGGTGTCAGGCGAGGCGATGACGACGTCGAACGGCATGTCGCCGGCTTTGACGCGCTCGGCCAGGTCTTCCATACCGACGATGTCGGCGCCGGCTGCTTTAGCAGCTTCAGCCTTGTCGCCCGAAGCGAAGACGGCGACGCGCACTTCCTTGCCGGTGCCTGCTGGCAGGACGACCGAACCACGAACGACCTGGTCCGACTTCTTCGGATCCACGCCCAGCTGAACGGCGACATCGATCGACTCGTTGAACTTGGCGGTTGCGAATTCCTTGACGATCGACAGTGCGTTGTCGAAGGCGTAGACCTTGTTACGGTCGACTTTCGCTTTCATTTCTTTGACGCGCTTGGACAGCTTAGCCATTACACACCCTCCACCGTGATGCCCATCGAACGTGCCGAGCCGGCGATGATACGCACAGCGGCGTCCATGTCGGCAGCGGTCAGGTCCGGCTGCTTGGTTTTTGCGATTTCTTCAGCCTGTGCACGGGTCAGCGTGCCAACCTTGTCGGTATGTGGCTTCGGCGAACCCTTGGTGATGCCAGCGGCTTTCTTGATCAGGTAGGTTGCCGGTGGGGTCTTCATCACGAAGGTGAAAGACTTGTCGGCAAATGCGGTGATCACGACCGGAATTGGCATGCCTGGCTCGAGACCCTGGGTCTGGGCGTTGAACGCCTTGCAGAATTCCATGATGTTCAGGCCGCGCTGACCGAGTGCTGGACCGATCGGTGGGGATGGGTTTGCTTTACCAGCTGCCACTTGCAGCTTGATAAAACCAATAATCTTCTTGGCCATGATGGCTCCTTGGTTGCTTTGAGTAGTAGCGCCCCACCACTACTACTCTGCGGCGGGGCTCCTCTTACCGGATTCCGCCTTGCTGCTGCGACGCTCCGATTACTGCGTTTAAACTTTTTCTACCTGCCCGAACTCCAGTTCCACCGGAGTTGCGCGGCCGAAGATGGTGACAGTCACACGCACCTTCGATTTTTCGTAATTCACTTCTTCGACGTTGCCGTTGAAGTCGGTGAACGGGCCTTCCTTGATACGGACCTGCTCGCCCACTTCGTACAGCACTTTCGGCCTTGGCTTCTCGACGCCTTCCTGGACCTGCTGCATGATCTTGTCGATCTCGCGCGCTGGAATCGGGGTTGGCTTGTTCGATTTGCCGCCGATGAAACCGGTGACCTTGCTGGTGTTCTTCACCAGGTGCCAGGTCTCGTCGGTCATTTCCATCTCGACCAGCACGTAGCCAGGGAAGAAGCGGCGCTCGGTAACCGATTTGCTGCCATTCTTGACTTCCACGACTTCTTCGGTCGGCACCAGGATCTGGCCGAACTGCTCGCTCATGCCGGCGCGCTCGATGCGCTCGGTCAGGGCGCGCATGACGCTCTTTTCCATGCCGGAGTAGACGTGAACGACGTACCAGCGCTTGTTGCTGACCGGGACACTTACCGGTGCGCCAGCGTCTTGTGCCGGGACATCGCCCGGCACGTTATCTTGTACGTTATCGCTCATTATTTATTTCCACCCAAGGACCAGGTCGTACAACAGGAAGCCCAACAGCTTATCCGTGCCCCACAGGAACAACGCCATCACGACAACGAAGCCGAACACGATCAGGGTGATCGAGGTAGCTTCCTTACGGGTCGGCCAGACAACCTTTTTGGTTTCGCGGACAGACTCTTTGGCGAAGTTCAGGAACTCGCGGCCGGAGGTGGAGGTCCACAAAAGCAGGACAGCAAAAACTAAACCAGCCACGAGGGCGCCGCCGGCGACCAAGGCTGGTTTGTTTTGGCCTTTCAGGTAAAAGAACCCGATTACGCCTGCAATCGCGGCAACCACCGCCAGGGCCACCTTAAACTTGTCATTCGAGGTGCTTACGGTTTGCACGGATTGATTAGACATTCTTCTTTACTTTCGGTGCTGCGCACCAGAATTCGGTGGCAGGGGCGGAGGGAATCGAACCCGCGACCTTCGGTTTTGGAGACCGACGCTCTGCCAATTGAGCTACACCCCTACGAAGACTTCAGCTGAATCGCGCATTCTACACCATACGCGCGTATGGTGGGGAATGTTTTTGAAGAGGTAGTTGGCACTACCTCTTCGGTACAACAAACTACTTTATTACTTAGGCAATGATCTTTGCAACCACGCCGGCGCCGACGGTACGGCCGCCTTCGCGGATTGCGAAGCGCAGACCTTCTTCCATCGCGATCGGGTTGATCAGCTTGACGGTGATCGACACGTTATCGCCTGGCATGACCATTTCCTTGTCCGCTGGCAGCTCGATCGAGCCGGTCA
>NZ_JBSIPX010000020.1:0-98711 GCF_053668055.1 Massilia sp. SYSU DXS3249
GCCGCCACACGCTTATGGCCCGCAGTTCCCGACAGATACTCCTGAACCACTTCGAGCTTGAAACGCTCGTCGTACTTCGTCATGAAAAACCCCCAAAAGTTGTGTCCAACTTTTGGGGGTCAGTTCAATATCGCATGACCCTTATTTCCGGCACTGGCTGAACGCGTGGACGGCGGAGCCGTCCACCCTACATGACTCAGCGGAAATAGGCCTCGGACGCAAAGGTAATCACCACCACCAGCAGCACCGCCGCCAGCAGCACCAGCAGGAGCCGCCCGAAGCGGGGCGAGCCGACCGTGTCCGGCTCTTGCGGGTCGTTGTCGTCGCTGAACTCTCTCATGGCAGCAGCCTCATGGCACCAAAATCGTGGAGCCGGTGGTGCGGCGTGCTTCGAGCGCGATGTGCGCCTGGGCAGCGTCGGCCAGGGGATAACGCTGGTGGATGTCGATCTTGATCTTGCCGCTGGCGACCATTTCGAACAGGTCGGCGGCCATGCTTTCCAGTTCAGGGCGCGAGGCGGCGTAGGCGCCCAGCGAGGGCCGCGTGATGTAGAGCGAATTGCGCGAAGCCAGTTCGCCCAGCGAGAACGGCGGCACCGCACCGGACGAGTTGCCGAAGCTGACCATCAGGCCGCGCGGCTGCAGGCAGTCGAGCGAGCGGAGGAAGGTGTCCTTGCCGACCGAGTCGTAGACGACCGGCACCATCGCCCCGCCGGTGATCTCGCGTACGCGCGCCACGATGTCTTCCTCGTTGTAGTTGATGACGTGGGCGGCGCCGTGCGCCTTCGCCAGCGCCGCCTTCTCGTTTGACCCGACGGTGCCGATCAGGTTCACCCCGAGTGCGCGCGCCCACTGGCAGGCGATCAGGCCGACGCCGCCAGCCGCCGCGTGGAACAGGATGGTCTGGCCCGGCTTGAGCTCGTAGGTCTGGCGGAACAGGTATTGCACCGTCAGGCCCTGCAGCATCATGGCGGCCGCGGTCTCGAAATCGATCGCATCCGGCAGGCGCACCAGGATGTCGGCCGGCATGGTGCGCAGCTCGCTGTAGGCGCCGTTCGGACGGCCGGCATAGGCCACGCGGTCGCCCGGCCGCACGTGGGTGACGCCATCCCCCACCGCCTCGACCACGCCGGCACCTTCCTGGCCCAGGCCGGACGGCAGCGGCATCGGATACAGGCCGGTACGGAAATACACGTCGATAAAGTTCAGCCCGATCGCATGGTTGCGCACGCGCGCCTCGCCCGGTCCCGGCTCGCCGACCTCGACGTCGACGTATTCCAGTACTTCCGGTCCGCCCGTGCGGTGCATGCGGATTGCCTTGGCCATCATGTTTCCTTTCTTGTTGTGCAGGTTGATCAGTCCGGGTTCATCAGCTGCCCGAGCACCAGGTGCGCGGTGGCGACGTTGGTCGCGCAGGCGATGTTGTGCACGTCGCAGGCGCGCACCAGGGCGTTGATGTCGGGTTCGTGGGGCTGGGGCGTCATCGGGTCGCGCAGGAAAATCACGCAGTCGAGCTCGCCCGTGACGAGCTGGGCGCCGATCTGCAGGTCGCCGCCGAAGGGGCCCGAATGCTTGCAGTCGACCGGCAGGCCGAGTTCGTTGATCAGGCGCGCGCCGGTGGTGCCGGTGGCCATCAGCGCGCACCCGGCCAGGAAGTCGCGGTACTCGCCGGCGAGCGTGATCATGTCGTCTTTTTTCTTGTCGTGCGCAATCAGCGCGATGCGTGGTTTCGGTGGGTTCATGTTGCGCTACCTCGTTCCTGTTTGAGTGACAGTGCGTAGATTCCGGCCAGTACCAGGCCGGTGCCGGCCAGCTGCACGGCGGTCACGGGTTCGCCGAGCACCAGCGCGCCCAGGAACAGCGTCGAGACCGGGCCGATCATCCCCGCCTGCGAAGCGGTGGCCGCGCCGATGCGCTGCACCGCCGCCATCGTCATGAATACGGGGAGGATAGTACAGAAAACGGCATTCACGAGCGAGAGCCCGTAGACCGGCAGCGGCTGCACCAGCAGGGCGGCCGGCCGCAGCAGGAAAAACTGCGCGACGCCGGCCGCGCTGGAGACGCACATGGCGTAGGCCACCAGGCGCAGCGAGCCGATGCGGCGCACCATCTCGCCCGAGCCCAGCAGGTAGACCGCGTAGGTGACGGCCGAGCCGAGCACGAACAGGGCGCCGAGCGCGGTGTTGCCGGCGCCGCCGGCCAGGTCATGCACGAACACCAGCACGATGCCGCAGTAGGACAGCGCCAGCGCCGCCCACTGGCGCGCGCCGATGCGGCGCTTGAAGACCAGGGCGGTGATGGCCAGCACGAAGGTCGGCGTCAGGAACAGGATCAGGCGCTCCAGGCCTGCCGAGATGTACTGCAGGCCGAGGAAATCGAGGTAGCTCGACAGGTAATAGCCGACCAGGCCGAGCCCGACGATGCGCCAGCGGTCGGCCGCGGACAAGGGGGCTTCGGTACGCATCTTCCAGAAGGCGACGGCAGCGAACACCGGAAACGAGAACAGCATTCTGAACGCGATCAATGTCACTGCATCGATGTGGTAACGGTACAGCAATTTGGCGACGACGGCCTTCGTAGAAAACAGAATGGCGCCCGCGATGGCGATGCCGAGGCCGGCGAGGTAGGCCGGACGTGGCAGCGGAGCGGCAGTTGGGGCTGTTTTTGGCTGGCTCATCCAACGATTGTACGGCCAAGCACATAATCAGGCTCGGCAGGGCCCTCGAACGCAAAGCCGGCTCCGCAGTCCAACCAGAATATCGATCATTCATGAGGAGGAACAATGCCGAACTCGAGCATGACGCGGCCCCCCGCCCCATCCCTCCCACGCCGCCCCTGCGCCGGGCCACGCGCGCGCCGGAGGAAGCCGCGATGAGCGCCCTGATCCGCGTCGACACGCAACCCGGCCGGGAGCGGCCTTTCGTCATCGCCTGCCTGGCCATGCTGGTCGCGGTGTGCTGGGCCTGCCTGGTGTTCCGCGCCCTGCGCATGGCGAACGTCGACCCGGCGGCGCTGCCCGCCGCGGTGTCCACTGTTGGGCCCGCTGCTGCGCCCGCTGTTGCGTCCGGTTCTGCGCTGAGTGCAGCCCCTCCCCCTTACCGCCTGCCCGAGCTCGGCCTGGTGCTGGCCATGTGGGAGCCATGCTGTCGGCGATCATGCTGCCCGGTACGACACCGGCCATCCTGCTGTTTGCGCGCATCAACCGGCTGGTGCGCTCGGTGCGCTTTCCCAACCTGGCGACGCTCCTGTTCGTCGCCGGCTACCTGGCGGTGTGGGGCGGCTTCGGGGTGCTGGCCACGCTGCTGCAATGGGCGCTGCACGACGTCGGCGCGCTCGACACCGGCATGGCCATCGCCAACCACAGCGCCTGCGGCCTGCTGCTGGTGGCGGCCGGGGTCTACCAGTGGACGCCGGTCAAGCACGCCTGCCTGCAGCATTGCCGGGCGCCGCTCTCCTTTGTGGTAACAAGCTGGCGGCTGGGCCTGGCTGGCGCCTTCCGCATGGGGCTCTCGCACGGCCTGTACTGCACCGGCTGCTGCTGGCTGCTGATGCTGCTGCTGTTCGCGGCCGGCGTCACCAACCTGTTCGCGCTGGTCGCGCTGGCGGGTCTGGTGCTGGCCGAGAAGCTGTTGCCGGCCGGGTCGGTGCTGGCCTGCGTCAGCGGCCTGGCACTCGTTGCGTGGGGGACACTGTTGTTGTTTCCACAAGCCTGAGCGAGCGTTTCAAGGGCGGGCCCATGTTAGAATGTCGGCCATTCTTGCATACCGTCTAAGGAATTCTCGACATGGCTGGACACAGCAAATGGGCCAATATCAAGCATAAGAAAGCCGCCACCGATGCCAAGCGCGGCAAGATCTGGACCCGCCTCATCAAGGAAATCACCGTCGCCGCGCGCATGGGCGGCAGCGACATCAACGCCAATCCGCGCCTGCGCCTGGCCGTGGACAAGGCGGCTGATGCCAACATGCCGAAGGACAACGTCACGCGCGCCATCCAGCGCGGCGCGGGCGAGCTCGAGGGCGCCAACTACGAAGAAATCCGCTACGAAGGCTACGGCATCGGTGGCGCGGCGATCATCGTCGACTGCATGACCGACAACCGCGTGCGTACCGTGGCCGAAGTGCGCCATGCCTTCAGCAAGTTCGGCGGCAACATGGGCACCGAGGGTTCGGTCGCCTTCATGTTCAAGCACACCGGCCAGTTCCTGTTCGCGCCGGGCGTGGACGAGGACCAGCTGATGGAAGCGGCGCTGGAAGCCGGCGCCGAAGACGTGGTGCAGGACGAGGAAGGCGGCTTTGAAGTGCTGTGCGATCCGTTCGCCTTCTCGAGCGTCAAGGACGCCCTGGAAAAGGCCGGTTTCAAGGCCGAGGTCGCGGAAGTCACCATGAAGCCGGCCACCGAAACCGTGTTCACCGGCGAAGACGCAATCAAGATGCAAAAGCTGCTCGACGCACTGGAAAACCTGGACGACGTCCAGGAGATCTATACCAACGCCGTGATTGAAGAATAAACGCAGGCTCCTTATGAAAATCCTGGTAGTCGGCTCAGGCGGCCGTGAACATGCCCTGGCCTGGAAACTGGCCCAATCCGAACGCGTGCAGATGGTGTATGTCGCGCCGGGCAACGGGGGCACCGCGCTCGACGCGCGCCTGGTCAACGTCGACCTCAGCGATCCGGCTGCACTGGCCGATTTCGTCGTCGCCGAGCACATCGCCCTGACCCTGGTCGGTCCGGAAGCGCCGCTGGCAAGCGGCATCGTCAACCTGTTCCGCTCGCGCGGCCTCAAGATCTTCGGGCCGACGCGCGAAGCGGCGCAGCTGGAAAGCTCGAAAGACTTCGCCAAGGCCTTCATGCAGCGCCACGGCATCCCGACCGCGAAATACCAGAGCTTCTCCGATGCCGCCCAGGCGCACGCCTATGTCGATGCGAACGGCGCGCCGATCGTGATCAAGGCCGACGGCCTGGCGGCCGGCAAAGGCGTCGTCGTGGCAATGTCGCTCGAGGAAGCGCATGCTGCGGTCGACCACATGCTGTCGGATAACGCGTTCGGCGACGCCGGCGCGCGCATCGTCATCGAGGAATTCCTGGCCGGCGAAGAAGCCAGCTTCATTGTCATGTGCGACGGCAAGAACATCCTGCCGATGGCCACCTCGCAAGACCACAAGCGCCTGAAGGACCGCGACGAAGGCCCGAATACGGGCGGCATGGGCGCCTACTCCCCTGCGCCGATCGTCACCCCGGCCATGCATGCGCGCGTGATGCGTGAGATCATCAACCCGACCATCCAGGGCATGGCCAAGGACGGCATCCAGTTCACCGGCTTCCTCTACGCCGGGCTGATGATCGACGCCGAGGGCAATCCGCGCACGCTGGAATTCAATTGCCGCATGGGCGACCCGGAAACCCAGCCGATCATGGCGCGCCTGAAAAGCGATTACGTGACCGTGCTGGAACACGCCTGCAACGGCACGCTCGACGCGGTCGAACTCGAATGGGACCGCCGCACCGCGGTCGGCGTGGTGCTGGCCGCCGCCGGCTACCCGGACAGCCCGCGCAAAGGCGACGTCATCGACGGCATCCCGCCGGAGACGCCGGAATGCGTGACCTTCCATGCCGGCACCCGCCTCGTCGACGGCAGCCTGCAGACGAATGGCGGCCGCGTGCTGTGCGTGGTCGGCCTCGGCGACAGCGTCAAGATGGCGCAGAAGCAGGCATACGAGGGCGTGGACAAGATCCGCTTCGACGGCATGCAGTTCCGCCGCGATATCGGCTGGCGCGGGATCAAGTAACACCGCGCCGACAGGCAGCATCAATGGAGTCGGGACGACGCCCTGAACCTAGGGTGGCGTCCCGACTCCACGCGTTTACGCCCTATGAACATCCGCGGCTTTCCCCACACCCCACGCCGCAGTGTACAATCCCCCTCTTATTTTTCCGTCACCCATTCCACGCGCCATGTCCACTCCCTCCCCTACCGCCATCAAAGCCTGGCTGCTCGACCTGCAGTCGCGCATCGTTGCGGCGTTGGAAGACGTGGACGGCAAGCCTTTTCTGACGGATAGCTGGGAACGTCCCGAAGGCGGCGGCGGCATCTCGCGCCTGGTCGAAGAAGGCAACGTGCTCGAGCGCGGCGGCGTGAATTTCTCGCACGTGATGGGCGCCAACCTGCCGCCGTCGGCCGCGGCCAGCCGCCCCGAACTGGCGGGCCGCGCCTGGGAAGCCATGGGCGTGTCGCTGGTGCTCCATCCGCGCAATCCGTACGCGCCGACGGTGCACATGAACGTGCGCTTCTTCGAAGCCACAAGCCCGGGCCAGGATCCCGTCTGGTGGTTCGGCGGCGGCATGGACCTCACGCCGTATTACGGCAATGCCGCCGATGCGCGCCACTTCCACCAGGTCTGCCACGACGCGCTCGCGCCCTATGGCGAGACGCTGCACGGCCGCTTCAAGGCCTGGTGCGACGAGTACTTCTACCTGAAGCACCGCAAGGAAGCGCGCGGCGTCGGCGGCATCTTCTTCGACGACTTCAACGAGCTGCCTTTCGACGATGCCTTCGCCATGGTGCGCAGCGTGGGCGACGGTTTCCTCGACGCCTACCTGCCCATCCTCACGGCACGCAAGGACACGCCCTACGGCGAACGCGAACGCGACTTCCAGGCCTACCGGCGCGGACGCTACGTCGAGTTCAACCTGGTGTGGGACCGCGGCACCCACTTCGGCCTGCAGTCGGGCGGCCGCACCGAGGCGATCCTGATGTCGCTGCCGCCGATCGTCAAATGGCGCTACGACTGGCACCCCGAACCGGGCTCGCCGGAAGCCGCGCTGTACAGCGACTTCCTGCCGCACCGGGACTGGCTCGCTTCGTGAGCGCCTGCATCGCCCTGCTGGGGGGCAGTTTCGATCCGGTCCACCATGGCCATGTCGCGCTGGCGCGCCTGTTTGCCGAGACGCTGCGTCCCGACGAACTGCGCGTGCTGCCGGCGCGGCCCTGGCAAAAAGCGGCCTTGAGCGCCAGCGACGAACAGCGCGTGGCGATGCTGGAACTGGCGTTTGCGGATGCCGGCGTGGCGATGGCCATCGACCGCCGCGAACTCGACGCGCAGGGCCCGACCTATACCGCCGAGACCCTGCGCGGCCTGCGCGCCGAACTCGGGCCGGAGGCCTCGATCGTGTTCCTGATGGGCGCAGACCAGCTGCAGAACCTGCACACCTGGCGCGACTGGCAGCAGCTGTTCGCGCTGGCCAACCTCGCCGTCGCCGCGCGTCCGGGTTATACGCTGGACCAGGATTCGCTGCCGCCGGCGGTGGCCGCGGCGCTGGCGCCGCGCCTGGCGCCGGCAGAACAAGTGCGCACCACGCCCGCAGGGCTGGTGTGCCTGGCGCACACGCTCGCGGTCGACATCTCGTCGACCACGGTGCGCGCGCTGCTCAAGAAGGACGACACTTCAGCCGAGGAAGATACGACGGCGGAAGTGAACTTGCTCGTCCCCCGGGTAGTGCTAGACTATATTCAACACCATAATTTATACAAGACCTAATGGATATCAAAAAACTGCAAACGGTCGTCGTCGACGCCCTCGAAGACGTCAAGGGCCAGGAGATCATGCTGTTCGATACGACCGGGCTGACCAGCCTGTTCGATCGCATCGCCGTCGTCTCGGGTACGTCGAACCGCCAGACCAAGGCGCTGGCCGCCTCGGTACGCGACAAGGTCAAGGCAGCCGGCGGCGACGTCGTCGGCCTGGAAGGCGAAGACACCGGCGAATGGGTGCTGGTCGACCTGGGCGACATGATCGTCCACATCATGCAGCCGGCGATCCGCCAGTACTACCGCCTGGAAGAAATCTGGGGCGAGAAGCCGGTCAAGCTGGGCGCCGCCAAGCGCAAGTCGACGCCGGAAGCGGCGGAAGCAGCCGAGCCGAAGACCAAGTCCAAGCACCTGGCCGCCAACCAGGACGCGCCGGAAGTCAAGCCGGTCAACGAGCGCAAACCTGCCGCCAAGCGCGCCACCGCCGTGAAGACGGCCAGCACCGCGGCCGCGAAGAAGCCGGCAGCCAAGAAGGCGCCGGTCGGCAAGACCGTGAAAGTGGCGCCGAGCAAGAGCGAGATCGCCGCCGTCGAAGCGACCAAGGCCAAGCCGCCGAAGCGTACGCCACGTGCCGTCGCCGCCCCTGCGGACGCCGAACCGGCGAAGAAAGTCATCAAGCGCGTCGCCAAGAAGGCTGCTGCCGAGTAATCACCAGCCTGGTTTTACATGCAACTGATCATCGCTGCGGTTGGCCACAAGATGCCGGCCTGGATAGAAACCGGTTTCGCCGAGTACACGAAGCGCATGCCGCCCGAGCTGCGCATCGTGCTCAAGGAAATCAAGCCGGTCGAGCGTTCGGGCAGCAAGACGGCCGCCACCGCGATGGCGCTCGAACGCGAGCGCATCGAAGCCGTGCTGCCGAAAAGCGCACGCATCATCGCGCTCGACGAGCGCGGCAAGGACCTGACAAGTGTTGGACTGTCCCAACAACTGTTGAACTGGCAACAGGACGGCCGCGACACCGTCTTCCTGATCGGCGGCGCGGACGGCCTCGATCCCGAACTCAAGGCCCGGGCCGAAGGCCTGATCCGCATTTCGAGCATGACCTTGCCGCACGGGGTCGTGCGCGTCATGCTGGCGGAACAGCTCTATCGCGCCTGGTCGATTACCCAGAACCATCCGTACCACCGCGTCTGACCCAGGCTCCCCATGAAAGTGTTCGACAAAAAAATCTACCTCGCCTCGAAAAGCCCGCGGCGCCGCGAACTGCTGCGCCAGGTCGGCGTCGACTTCGACCTGCTGATGCTGCGCAGCGATCCGGCGCGCGGCGTCGACGTCAGCGAAGACGTGCGGCCGGGCGAACTGGCGCACGACTACGTGGTGCGGGTCGCGCTGGAAAAAGGCGCCTTTGCCTGGAATGTGCTGCAGCAGCGCCGCCAGCCGCTGCGCCCGGTGCTGACCGCCGACACCACCGTCACGGTCGACGACGAGATCCTCGGCAAGCCCGCCGACCCGGCCGAGGCCGCCCTCATGCTGGAACGCCTGTCGGGCCGCACCCACCAGGTGCTGACCACGGTGGCCGTGCACTTCACCGACATGGCCGAGCACGTCACGCAAGTCTCGAACGTACGTTTCGCCAAACTCACCCCGCAGGCGATCCGCGCCTACTGCGCCACGCCCGAGCCCTACGACAAGGCCGGCGGCTACGGCATCCAGGGCCTCGCCGCCCTGTTCGTCGAGCATATCGAGGGCAGCCACTCGGGGATCATGGGCTTGCCGCTGTTCGAGACGGCGGCCTTGCTGCGCAAGGCGGGCGTGCCGGTTTAAGCTGAGGCGCAAGACGTAGGGTGGGCTCTCGAGCCCACGCGGTACGGCAGCCGAGCAGTCGCATGGCAACCCGGTAGGCCACCAACTAGCAAAACCCGTGTCGATCGTCGAGGTATCGACAATTGCCAACGATGCGGCAGCGGAACCTTCGTACCGCGTGGGCTCAAGAGCCCACCCTACGAAAACCGAATCCACTTCCCCCACGCCGCCCCATCCCAGCGTGTATCATGGCACTCTGAACAATATCCCCGTGCGCAGCGTCCATGAACGAAGACATCCTCATCAATATCACTCCGCAGGAAACGCGCGTGGCGCTGGTCCTGCAGGGCGCGGTGCAGGAGTTGCACATCGAACGCACGCTCACGCGCGGCCTGGCCGGCAACGTGTATTCGGGCAAGGTAGTGCGGGTGCTGCCGGGGATGCAGTCGGCCTTCATCGACATCGGCCTGGAACGAGCGGCCTTCCTGCACGTGGCCGACATCTGGGAAGCGCGTCCGCACGACAATTCCAACGTGCCGCCGACGCCGATCGAAAAGCTGCTCTACGACGGCCAGGTGCTGACCGTGCAGGTCATCAAGGACCCGATCGGCACCAAGGGCGCGCGCCTGTCGACCCAGATCTCTATCGCCGGCCGCATGCTGGTCTACCTGCCGCAGGACAACCACATCGGCATCTCGCAAAAGATCGAGAAGGAAGCCGACCGCGAACTGCTGCGCACGCGCATGGCGGGCCTGCTCCCGAGCGACGAAAAGGGCGGCTACATCGTGCGCACCCAGGCCGAGGAAGCGTCAGACGCCGACCTCGCCGCCGACGTCGATTACCTGCGCAAGACCTGGGCCGCGATCCAGCACGGCGCGCGCACCCGCCCGGCCACCAGCCTGCTCTACCAGGATTTGAACCTGGCCCAGCGCGTGCTGCGCGACTTCGTGCATGACGAAACGGCGACCATCCAGGTCGATTCGCGCGAGAACCACGCCATGCTGGTCGAATTCGCCAAGGTCTACACGCCGAGCGTGCTGGCGCGCCTGCAGCACTACACCGGCGAGCGCCCGCTGTTCGACCTGTACGGCGTCGAGGAAGAAATCCTGCGCGCGCTGGGCCGGCGCGTGGACCTGAAATCCGGCGGTTACCTGATCGTCGACCAGACCGAGGCGATGACGACGATCGACGTCAACACCGGCGGCTATGTGGGCGGACGCAATTTCGCCGACACCATTTTTAAAACCAACCTGGAAGCGGCGCACGCCATTGCGCGCCAGTTGCGCCTGCGCAACCTGGGCGGGATCATCATCCTCGACTTCATCGACATGGACAACAACGAGCACCGCAACGCCGTGCTCGCCGAGTTGAAGAAGACCCTGGCGCGCGACCGCACGAAAGTGTCGGTCAGCGGCTTCTCCGCCCTGGGCCTGGTGGAAATGACGAGGAAGCGCACCCGCGAGTCGCTGGCCCACATCCTGTGCGAGCCCTGCCCGGCCTGCGCCGGCAAGGGGCAAGTCAAAACATCGCGGACGATCTGCTACGAAATCCTGCGTGAACTGCTGCGTGAAGCGAAACAGTTCAATCCGCGCGAGTTCCGTATCCTGGCCTCGCAGGAAGTGGTCGATCTGTTCCTGGAAGAAGAATCGCAGCATCTGGCGATGCTGGGCGACTTTATCGGCAAGAAGATTTCCCTGCAGGTGGAAAAGGGCTATCACCAGGAACAGTACGACGTGATCCTGATGTAGTCCGCGGGAGGCGGGTTCGAACCATTCGCCACGTTTCGCACTCAAATCTGGTAGTTCGACGGCTTCGGACATTGCTTTTCGTCTGAAGCTTGGTACGAATTGCCGACCTTTGATGGTTTTTTCTTGACTTGCAGGCAGAAAATCCCTAGCGTCTAAACAGATAGCATTTTTCGCCACTGTGTGGATTGCGGCAAGTCAACTTGCTCCCAAAATGGGTACACAAATTCCAGGCTTTAACGATACGATGCGCAGCCGGCGTCAGACAAACCTGCTCGAAGGAGGCGGCAAGGATGCCGCTGTGGATGGGGACGCCGATCGTGAAGCCGCCATGCTGCGCATTACCCAGAACCAGATGCTGGTCAACCAGGCGCTGGTGGAAAAGATTTTTGCCTGCGAACGCGCCGAGAGGCCTTGCGCGCTTCCGAACAGAAACTGCACGAACTTCTTGCGCACCAGCTCGCCACGCGCGAGGACGAACGCAAACGCATTTCTCAGGAAATCCACGACTCGCTGGGCCAGAATCTGCTTGCCTTGCGCATGGACATCGTCCGGCTGCACCAGCACACGGCCGGCAAGCATGCGCGCCTGCATCGCTGGGTCGGCACCGCGCTCGAGAACGTCGACACCACCCTGCGCACCGTCAAGGGACTGATCGCCGACCTGCGTCCGTCCATCCTCGAGCTGGGCCTGGTCGATACGGCGGCGATGGAACTGCGCAAGTTCAGCCGCAGCAGCGGCATCGCGGCCGAACTGGCTGCCACCGAAGACCTGGAAAACCTGCCGCTGGACGAAGAACTCGTGCTGGCCGCTTACCGCGCCCTGCAGGAATGCCTGGAAAACGTGTCCGCCCACGCCAGGGCGAGCCGCGTGCACGTTGCCCTGATGCTCGATGGCGACATGCTGACCCTCGTCGTGTCCGACAACGGCGTCGGCTTCGACCCGACCGCCCCACGCAAGCCAGGCAGTTACGGCCTGGTGAGCCTGCAGGAAAACCTGAGCTCGCGCGGCGGCAGCCTCGATATCGACACGGAAGAATCCGCCGGCACCAGCATTACGGTGTCCCTGCCCCTCATTCTCGCCAATCCAGGCTCGTGCCACGAGTCATGATCGGATAGAATCTCTCCTGACAAAAACACAATCTCACCCCGTGGCGTGAAGTGGCAGCATGTCGCCTGCCCACCGCTTCAGTTGCCCGACCACTTATGTCCATCCCGCACGAGTTACTCGCAACGATTACCCAACGGCTGGACCCCAGCCGTGGTCCGGCCGTTGTCGACGACGCGATCGGCTTGTGGCACGCGATGTCGAACCAGTTCAGTCCCCTGCTCGGTCCGCTCAGCACCGAGTTGCTGCTGTTGCGCGCCCTGGAAACGGCCGAGGCGCAGCACCCCTGGCTGCAGGGGGCACATGAACGCGACATCGCCCGGCCGCCTTTCGAGGGACTGCGGCGCTGCTTTACCCAGCGCACGCCGGAAGAAGTGGCAGACGCCAACCGTGCCATTTGCACCGCTTTTATCGGTCATCTGGTGGAACTGATCGGCGCCGCCCTGGCGACCCGGTTCCTGCGCACGGCGTTTCCGGACAGCGACACCCCGGGAAAACAACTAGGAGAATCGGCATGACCGAGAAAATCGACCTGCCCCTGCTGGCGACGGGTGTCCCTGGACTCGACAGCGTCCTCGGCGGCGGCTTGCCGGAGCTGTCCTTCAACATCATCGGCGGCGCCCCCGGCAGCGGCAAGACGACGTTTGCGCAGCAGATCATGTTTGCGCTGGCCGGCCCACGCCGCAAGGCGGTGTTCTTCACCGCCATGGGCGAGCCGCCGGTCAAGATGCTGCGCTACCAGCAGCAATTCGATTATTTCGATTTCGACAAGATCGGCGAGTCGGTCGTCTTCATCAACCTGGCAGCCCAGGTCGAGCAAGGCGATTACGACGCCGTGCTGGCGCAGATCCTGGAAGGCGTGCGCATGCACGCGCCGGCCCTGGTCTTCATCGATTCGTTCCGTTCCTTCGTGCAGGGCGCCCTGGGCGAGCACCAGGAAGTGGCCGCGCTGCAAAAGTTCGTGCAAAAGCTCGTCGCCCACATGACGAGCTGGAACGCGACCAGCTTCCTGATCGGCGAATACCTGGTCAACGAAGCGGACCAGAATCCGATCTTCACGGTCGCCGACGGCATCATCTGGCTGAGCCAGAAATTGCAGCGCAACGCCCTGTCGCGCAAGATCCAGGTGGTCAAGATGCGCGGGCAACGGCAACGGCCGGGCCTGCATTCCTTCCGCATCGAGCGTTCCGGTCTCGAGATTTTCCCGCGGGTGATTCCCGTGGCGCGCGAAGGCGACTTCAAGCCGAAAGTGTCGAAGGAGCGCCTGTCGACGGGCGTGCCGGTGCTTGACGAGATGCTGGGCGGCGGCATCCCGACCGGCTACTCGGTGCTGCTGGTCGGCCCGACCGGCTCGGGCAAGACCATCCTCGCCGGCGAATTCCTGGCAGAGGGTGCCCGCAACGGCGAGTGCGGCGTGGTCGCCCTGTTCGAGCGCACCCCGAACCAGGTCATGAACGAAAAGGTCGAGGCGCTGGTCGAGTCGGGCGATGTGATCATCCTGCCGGTGCGCTCGCTCGACCTGTCTATCGACGAGATGCTGCGCGAAATGCTGGCCCTCATCGACGAGCACAAGGCCACCCGCCTGGTGCTCGACTCGCTGACCGGCTTCGAGATGGCGCTCAACCCCGAGGACCGCGAGGACTTCAACGAAGCGCTGTACCGCATGTCGGCGGTGCTGAACGCGCGCGGCGTGACGGTCATCATGACCAGCGAACTCGAAGACCGTTTCAGCGACCTGCGCTTCAGCCCCTACGGCAGCGCGGTGCTGGTGGACTGCGTCATCATGCAGCGCTATATGGAGTACCAGTCGGAGTTCCATACGCTGATCTCGGTCGTCAAGCTCCGCGGCAGCAAGCACAGCCGTCAAATCCGCACCTTCGATATCACCGAGGAAGGCATCGTCATCGGGACCACCGCGGCCCCTTACGACGGCGTACTGCTCGGCAATCCACAACTGCGGAGCTGAGCCCGCAACGTCCTTTCGGCCCTGGCGTGATTCCATGCCAGGCGCTTCGCCAGCAGCCGCCTGCGAGCGGTTTGCTGGTTGCATTCCTTTCCCTCGCTTCGGCAGACCCGCCACCGCATGCGCGCCGCGACATAATTGCGTTGCAATGCCGTTGATAAACACACCTTATCGGTCACGCAATCCAGACTGACAACGGTATATTCCGGTTGGAAAAACGTCACTGTCGGACTTCTTTACATGTATTGACACCAATAAAGCATGCGTTCGATAACTAATTGAATTTCCTCATTATTTTCTTCGGGCATGGGTATTGCTTCACTAAAAGTCCATCCACCCCGTTGACAATATGTCGAAAGATCAACAATGAATTCCGTTAAAAAACTTCTGTGTGCCGCAGCCGTCGCGCTGGGCACGACCGGTAGCGCAATCGCTGCTCCGGTCCTGACCGATTGGGTGTTCAGCCCGAACGGCGGAGGCTTCGCAGGAGGCCAGACAATCGGTGAATACCTGGACACCAACGGCAATGCCTTCATCCAGCTCACGCCAACCGGCGGTAACTCGTTCGAGTTCAGGGAGCACGCCGTATTCAATATTCTCCAAGCAGACAGCAATGGCCGCCGCTTCCCGGTGAATTTCCCTGGCGGTAATATCAGCGCCACCTTCGAGGCCGTCGGCAGCGGCACTTACGGTGGTGAATTCAGCTTCAGCAGCGGCATCGTCCGCATGTACCAGAACCCGGTCAACCGCCAGTACGGCAGCACGCAAGGCGTGTACGGCGCCAACCTGGGCACCCTGATCGCCGAGTTCGACGTCTTCGGCGGCGGCGGCCGGGTCGATGCGAACGGCGCCCCGATCAACAATGGCCAGGTCAGCGTGTTCGCCAAGGCAATGCCCGGCATGCTCGAGGCGGGCTATTTCTTCAACGCCCAAGGCGAAGACCTCTCGACCAAGGCGATCATGGGCTTTGCGTTCACTAACGCGAACACGATTTCGCGCCCGGGCACGACCCTGGTCAGCGAAGTAGCCTGCCAGTACGCCGGCTTCACCGGCAACGGCTGCACGAGCGGCCGCTACAGCAACCGTCCGAACGAGTATTTCTTCATCGGCGGGAACGGCCAGTTCAAGCTGGGGGAAATCCTGACCGAAGTACCGGAACCAGGCTCGTTCGCCCTGTTCGGCATCGCCCTGCTGGCTGCCGGCGCTACTGCGCGCAAGCGCCGGGTGCTGCGCAAGTAAGGTTTTGTAGACACCATGAAAAAAGCGGCCTTGGCCGCTTTTTTCATGTTCTTGTTCCGCTCAGCGCTTGGCTGTCGGGAAAAACAGCTGCTCGCCGCCAGGCTTGAAGCCAGCGATGCGCGCCTGTCCTTCGGGCGAGGTCATCCATTCGATCAGCTGCTGCGCGCCGCGGTAGTTCACGCCCGGGTGCTTGGCCGGATTGACGGCGATGATGCCGTAGGGGTTGAACATGCGCTTGTCTCCCTCGACCAGGATCGCCAGGCCCGTCCTGGCCTTGTAGGCGCCATAGGTGGCGCGGTCGGTGAGCGTGTAGGCGCGCATTTCGGCGGCCATGTTCAGCACTTCGCCCATGCCCAGGCCGGCCGAGACGTAGGCCGCGCCTGCCGGTTTGGTGCCGGCCGCCTGCCAGTACCCCTTTTCCATCACATCGGTGCCGGAATTGTCGCCGCGGGAAATGAATTTCGCGCCGCTCGCCGCGAGTTTGCCGAAGGCGGCGACGACGTCCTTGCCGCCCCTGATTTTGGCGGGATCGGACTCCGGGCCGACGACGATGAAATCGTTGTACATCACGTCGCGCCGGTCGACGCCCCAGCCCTCCGCGACGAATTTGTCTTCCAGCTGGCGCGCATGCACCAGGGTCACGTCGACGTCGCCGTTCCTGCCCAGTTCGAGGGCCTTGCCGGTGCCGACCGAGATCACCTTGACCTGGATGCCGGTCTTCGCCTCGAAGGCCGGCAGCAGGTGCTTGAGCAGGCCAGAGTTTTCGGTGCTGGTGGTGGTGGACAGGCGGACCGGCTCCTGGGCCAGCGCCAGCGGCGAGGCCGCCATGGCACACAGCAGCACGGCGAACAGATTACGGCGTTTCATCGATTTCTCCTTTGGATGGGGTCTTGCCGGGACGAACTTCCAGCCTGCCCTCGCGCAGCTTCAGGCGGCGCACGCCGGGCAGGCCGATCAGGTCGCGGTCGTGGCAGGCCATGACGACGCTGCCGCCCTGTTCCACCAGCGTCGGGATCAGGGCGATCACCTGCTCGCGCGCGGCGCCGTCGAGGTTGGCGGTCGGCTCGTCCAGCAGCAGCAGGCGCGGCTGCAGCACTCTGGCGCGCGCCAGCGCCACGCGCTGCTTTTCTCCACCCGACAAGCGCGCCGGATCGGTGTCGCGCAGGTAGCTCACGCCCGCCCAGGCCATCGCTTCCTCGACCAGGGCCGCCACCCGCGCCTTCGGTTCGCCGCGCGCCAGCAGGCCGTAGGCGATGTTGTGGGCGACGCTGGTCGAGAACATGATCGGGTGCTGGTGCACGTAGACGATGGCCTGGCGCAGCGCCTTCGGGTAGGGATGCAGGGCGACCGGCCTGCCCTCGAATTCGACCTGGCTCGCCTCCACCCTCTCCAGCCCGGCCAGCGCGCGCAGCAGCGTGCTTTTGCCGACGCCGTTGGGGCCGGTGAGCACATAGGCGCTGGCCGCTTCCAGGCGCAGCTCGTCGATGTCGAACAGCAGCCGC
Organism: Massilia sp. SYSU DXS3249; assembly: GCF_053668055.1. Lineage (NCBI taxonomy): Bacteria > Pseudomonadati > Pseudomonadota > Betaproteobacteria > Burkholderiales > Oxalobacteraceae > Massilia > Massilia sp. SYSU DXS3249. The sequence goes on from NZ_JBSIPX010000020.1 coordinate 16,890, forward strand.
TCGCCATGGCGCCGCGACAGGCCGCGCACGGTCAGCAGCGCGCTCACGACCTGCCTCCGGCCGTATGCGCTTCTCCCTGCAGCAGCATCAGCGCGCCGTTCATCAGCAGCGCCAGCGCGACCAGCACGATGCCCAGCGCGATCCCCTGCGCGAACTCGCCCTTGCTCGTCTCCAGCGCGATGGCGGTGGTGATGGTGCGCGTCTCGCCTTCGATGTTCCCGCCGACCATCAGGGCGCAGCCGACTTCCGAGATCACGCGCCCGAAGCCGCTGATGACGGCCGCCATCACGCCGTAGCGTGCCTCGAACAGGACGGTGCTCATGGTGCGCCAGCGCGAGGCGCCCAGCGCGCGCGCCGTCTCCGCATAGCGCGGATCGAGCGCCTGCACCGCCGCCAGCGTAAAGGCGAGCAGCACCGGCAGGCCCACCACCATCTGGCCGAGGATGACGCCGGGCTGCGAGAACAGCCATTCGAGGGAACCCAGCGGACCGCGGCGCGAGAGCAGCAGGTAGAGCAGCAGGCCGATCAGGACGGTGGGCAGCGACAGCGCGCACTGCGCCAGCCAGACGGCGATGCGGCGGCCCGGGAAGCGGTGCATGGCGATCGCATAGCCGAGCAGCACGGCCGGCGGCGCGGCCAGCAGCAGGCCGATGATGCTGGTCTTGAGCGACACCCAGATGATGCGCCAGAGGGCGGCGTCGCCCGAAAACAGCAGCGCAAACGCGTGCGCCGTGGCGTCGATCAGGGGCATGGCCAAAGAGGATTCAAAGCGGTTCAGTCGGGCCGCATCGGGCCCGTGAGCTCGAGCAGGGCCGGTTCGAACACCAGCCGCTCCTGCCCGGCCAGCAGCAGGAAATGCTTGCCGCTGCAGCGCGCCAGCAGCGACATGCCGACCCGTTCGGCCACCATGTGGCCCATTTGCGTGGTGCCCGAGCGCGAGAGCAGGAAGGGAATCCCCATCTGCGCGCCCTTGATCACCATTTCCGAGGTCAGGCGGCCGGTCGTGTAGAACACCTTGTCGTCGCCGCGCACGCCTTCGAGCCACATCAGGCCGGCGATGGCGTCGACCGCGTTGTGGCGCCCCACGTCTTCCACGAAATACAGGAGCTCGCCGGTGTTCGAGAACAGCGCGCAGCCGTGCACCGAGCCGGCCTGTTTGTAGATCGACTGCTGGGTGCGGATGGTGTCGACGATGCGGTAGACGACCGACTGCTGCAATCTGGCGGTATCACTCAGGGAAATAGTCTCGATCTCATCCATTAACCCGCCAAATACCGAGCCCTGGCCGCAGCCGGTGGTGACGACTTTCTTTGCCGTGCGCTCCTCCACGTCGGCGATGCCATTGCGGGTGACGACCGCCACCGCGTCCACCGACCAGTCGACCTGCACCGAGACCACGTCCTCGATGTCGCGCACCAGGCGCTGGTTGCGCAGGTAGCCCAGGGTCAGCGCTTCGGGCGCGCCGCCGAGGGTCATCAGGGTGACCAGTTCGCGCTTGTCGACGTACACGGTGAGCGGGCGCTCGGCGGGAATCGAGATCGTCGAGCGGCGCGCGCGCTCGTCGAGCACGCTCACCTCGTGCGTGAGGTGGGCGTGCGCATCCGTCAGGAGAGGACGGTAGCGGTGCAGGTCGGGACAGTTCATGTTGCTAATTGTGCCATGCCCTCCAGAATTTGGCCGCCACCGTAGCTGCCCTGCGGTGCGACGGTGCCGCCCGGCGTGACGCGGATCGCACAGTACTTGAATTCCGGGATCTTGCCGAAGGGATCCAGGGCCGCGTTCGTGAGGCGGTTGATGGCCGCCTCGTAGTAGCAGAACGGGACGAAGATCGCTCCCACGGGCGAGCTGTCGTCGGCGCGCGCATACAGGGCGACTTCACCGCGGCGCGAGGCAATGGTGATGACCTCGCCCGGCTTGATTCCCATACGCTCGAGATCCAGCGGGTGCACCAGGGCCACCGGATCGGGCTCGATTGCGTCGAGCACCGTGGCGCGCCGGGTCATGCTGCCGGTATGCCAGTGTTCCAGCTGGCGGCCGGTGATCAGCACCATCGGATAGTCGAGGTCGGGGCGCTCGTCGGCCGGGATGATGTCGGCCGGGACGAAGCGCGCGCGGCCGCCCTCGCGCGGGAAGTCTTCCGTGAACACGACAGGCTGGCCGGCATCGCCCTCGACCACGCAGGGGTAGACCACGGCGCCGTCGCGTTCGAGGCGGTCCCAGGTAATGCCGCCGATGCTGGCCATGGTGCGGCGCATTTCGTCGAACACTTCCGACACGTGGCCGTAGTTCCATGGCAGGCCGAGGCGGTTCGCCATCTGCTGGATGATCCACAGGTCCTGCTTCGCCTCGCCCGGAGGATCGATGGCCTGCCGGCCCAGCTGCACCAGGCGGTCGGTATTGGTGAAGGTGCCGGTCTTTTCCGGGAAGGCGGAGGCGGGCAGGATCACGTCGGCCAGGTAGGCCGTCTCGGTCAGGAAGATGTCCTGCACCACCAGGTGCTCGAGCGCGGCCAGCGCGGCGCGCGCGTGGTTGGCGTCGGGGTCGGACATGGCCGGGTTCTCGCCCATGATGTACATACCGCGGATCTGGCCGGCGTCGATCGCGTCCATGATCTCGACCACGGTCAGGCCCGGCTTCGAATCGAGCGTGGCGCCCCAGGCGGCCTCGAAGCGCGCGCGTGCGGCGGCGTTGTCGACGCGCTGGTAATCCGGCAGCATCATCGGGATCAGGCCGGCGTCCGACGCGCCCTGCACGTTGTTCTGGCCGCGCAGCGGATGCAGGCCGGTGCCGGGACGGCCGATCTGGCCCGTCATCAGCGCCAGCGCGATCAGGCAGCGCGCGTTGTCGGTGCCGTGGATGTGCTGCGAGATGCCCATGCCCCAGAGGATCATCGAACCTTTGGAGGTGGCGTACAGGCGCGCGACGTAGCGGATGGTCTCGGCGTCGATGCCGCAGATCGGCGCCATCGCTTCCGGGCTGTACTCGGCGACGTTCGCTTCGAGGTCAGGATAACCGATGGTGCGGCTGGCGATGAAGGCCTCGTCGACCAGCTTTTCGGTGACGATCACATGCATCATCGCGTTGAGCAGGGCGACGTCGGTGTCCGGCTTGAACTGCAGGTAGCGGTGGGCGTGGCGGGCGAGCTCGGAGCGGCGCGGATCGAGGACGATGAGTTTCGCGCCCTCCTTTACAGCGTTCTTGATCCAGGTGGCCGCGACCGGGTGGTTCACGGTCGGATTCGCGCCGATGATGACGATGACTTCGGCGCGCGTCACGTCCATCACCGGGTTCGACACGGCGCCCGAGCCGATCCCTTCCAGCAGGGCCGACACCGAAGAGGCGTGGCACAGGCGGGTGCAGTGGTCGACGTTGTTGGTCTTGAAACCCGTGCGCACCAGCTTCTGGAACAGGTAGGCTTCCTCGTTGCTGCCCTTGGCCGAACCGAAGCCGGCCAGCGCGGCGCCGCCATGCGTGTCCCGGATGTCCGCCAGCTTGCCGCCGGCCAGCGCCAGCGCTTCTTCCCAGCTCGCTTCGCGGAACACGTCGAGCACGCGGTCCGGGTCCATGGTGAACTCGCCCGTTTTCGGCACGCCCGCGCGCCGGATCAGGGGTTTCGTCAAGCGGTGCGGATGGTGGGCGTAGTCGAAGCCGTAGCGGCCCTTGACGCACAGGCGGCCGTGGTTGGCCGGGCCGTCGCGCCCTTCCACGTAGAGGATCTTGTTGTCCTTGACGTTGTAGGTCAGCTGGCAGCCGACGCCGCAGTAGGGGCAGACCGAATCGACCTGTTTATCCGGGATGTTCAGGGCCACTTCGCGTGCCGGCATCAGGGCGCCGGTCGGGCAGGCCTGCACGCATTCGCCGCAGGCCACGCAGGTGGAGTTGCCCATCGGGTCGTCCTGGTCGAACACGATCTTCGCGTTCTCGCCGCGGAAGGCGAGACCGATGACGTCGTTCACCTGTTCGTCGCGGCAGGCGCGCACGCAGCGGGTGCACTGGATGCAGGCGTCGAGGTTGACCGTCATCGCGGCGTGGCTGTCGTCGCGCTGCGGCTGGCGGCGGGTGGAGGCGAAGCGCGGCTTGCCCAGGCCGAGTTTTTCGGCCCACAGGTCGACTTCGTTCTTGCGGGTGTACTCGGCCTCGGGCATGTCGGCCAGCAGCAGCTCGAGCACCATCTTTTGCGACGCCAGCGCGCGCGGGCTGTCGGTGGTGACCTTCATGCCGGCGGTCGGGTTGCGGCAGCAGGACGGCGCCAGCACGCGCTCGCCGTCGATCTCGACCATGCAGGAGCGGCAGTTGCCGACGGCGTCGAAGCCTTCCTTGTAGCACAGGCGCGGGATGGCCACGCCTTCGCGGTCGGCGACCTCGATCAGGGTCTCGTGCGGCAGCGCCTCGACGGTGCGGCCATTGAGTTCGAAGGAGACGGTTCGGATGATGGCATTCATGGTTGCACCACTGGGGTCGTCAATGCGGGGGTGGTCAATTCGTGCGGGAAGTACTTGATGACGCAGTCGAACGGATTCGGCGCGGCCTGGCCGAGGCCGCAGATCGAGGCGTCGCGCATCACCTGTGACAGGTCGGCCAGCAGCGGCAGGTCCCACTGCGGCTTGCGGATGACGTCGAGCGCCTTGGCGGTGCCGTTGCGGCAGGGCGTGCATTGGCCGCAGGACTCGTCCTTGAAGAAGGCCAGCGTGTTGCGCGCGGCGGCGGTGGCCGTGTCGTGATTGGAAAGAATCACCACCGCGGCCGAGCCGATGAAGCAGCCGTAGGGCTGCAGCGTGTCGAAGTCGAGCGGGATGTCGCCCATGGTCGCGGGCAGGATGCCGCCCGAGGCGCCGCCCGGCAGGTAGGCGTAGAAGCTGTGGCCGTCCTGCATGCCGCCGCAGTATTCCTCGATCAGTTCCTTGACCGTGATGCCGGCCGGGGCCAGTTTCACGCCCGGCTCCTTCACGCGGCCCGAGACCGAGAAGCTGCGCAGGCCGCGCCGGCCGTTGCGCCCGAAGCCGGCGAACCATTCTCCGCCGCGCTCGAGGATTTCGCGCACCCAGTGCAGCGATTCGAAATTGTGTTCCAGCGTGGGGCGGCCGAACAGGCCGACTTGCGCCACGTAGGGCGGGCGCAGGCGCGGCATGCCGCGCTTGCCCTCGATCGACTCGATCATGGCCGACTCTTCGCCGCAGATATAGGCGCCGGCGCCGCGCCGCAAATGGATAGTCGGCATGCCCTGCACCGGCGGATCAAGCCGCAGCTTGTCCAGTTCGGCTTCCAGCATGGCGCGGCAGCCGTGGTATTCGTCGCGCAGGTAGATGTAGATGGCCTCGATGCCGACCGCCCAGGCGGCGATCAGTGCGCCTTCCAGGAAGCGGTGCGGGTCGCGCTCGAGGTAGACGCGGTCTTTGAACGTGCCGGGCTCGCCTTCGTCGATGTTGATCGCCATCAGGCGCGGGCCGGCCTCATTGCGCACGATGCGCCACTTGCGGCCCAGCGGGAAACCGGCGCCGCCCAGGCCGCGCAGGCCGGAGGTTTCCAGCGTCTTGATGACGTCCTCGACGTCGTGCTCGCCGGCGACGCAGGCGCGCAGCAACCCATAGCCGCCGCCCTCGCGGTAGCCCGCGTAGTCGATGTGGCTGGTGACGGCATCGACCGTCTCGCCGCCGCGCACCTTGGCCAGCACGGTCTCGGCGTTCGCCTGCGGCAGCGCCAGCTGGCCGACCACCGCCACTGGCGCCTGCTCGCAGCGTCCGACGCAGGGCGCCTCCAATACCCTCACCTCGCGTCCGAGCAGGGCCGGCAGCTTCGCCAGCAGCTCCTGGGCGCCCGCCATCTCGCACGACAGGCCGGCGCAGACGCGCACGGTCAGCGCGGCCGGGGCCGCCTCGCATTCCTTGACCACGTCGAAGTGGTGGTAGAAGGTGGCGACCTCGTACACCTCGGTCTGCGCCAGGCGCATCTCCTGCGCCAGCGCCGCCAGGTGGTGGCTGCCCAGGCAGCCGAAGTGGTCCTGGATCTTGTGCAGGTGCTCGATCAGCAGGTCGCGCTGGCGCGATGCCGTTCCGAGCAGGGCCTGCACCTCGCTGAGTGCTTGCGGGTCGACGCGGCGGCCCTTCGGGGCTTCGCGCTTGCGCTGGCGGGTCGCGCCGGCGGCGGCGACGGCGATCGGGATGATGGGGTGGTTCATGGGGCGTCCCATTAAATGATCATGTTTCGTTGATGGTAAAACGCGCGGTGTTTCCAACGGTCGTTGGACGCGTGGAGTAATTCAGGCCGGGGCCTGAATTACGAGCCGTCCACCCTACAAGTTCGGTAGGGTGGGCACTTGTGCCCACGCGGTACATCCTCCGAACAGCAATTACTTGAACAGCACCGACGCCTTCTGCAGCGTAATCCACACGCCCAGCAGCAGCGGAATACCAACCGCCGCCCATGCGAATGCGGCCACGGCCGGGTTGTTGGCAACGCCAACGCCGCCGCGGTTGCCCGCCACGCGCACGCCGCCTGCCGCGGAGATGTCCTTTTCATGCGCCAGCTTCTTCTCGGCGGCCAGTTCGGCATCGGTCATGAAATGCTTGTCGGCCAGCGGACGGATCATTGCGTTGAGCACGATGCCCACCACGACCAGGCCGGCCAGCACGTACATCGTCACGTCATACGCCTGCGCCTTCGGCACGCCGTTGGCGATCTGATACTCGCGGATGTAGTTGATCAGAATCGGACCAAGTACACCTGCCGCGGCCCAGGCCGTCAGCAGGCGGCCGTGGATCGCGCCGACCATCTGCGTGCCGAACAGGTCGGCCAGGTAGGCCGGCACGGTCGCGAAGCCGCCGCCGTACATCGACAGGATGATACAAATGAAGCCCACGAACAAGGCCAGCTGGCCGTTGTGCGCCATGGACGGAATCGACGCGTACAGGAAGAAGCCCAGTCCCAGGAACACGAAGTAGGTCGCCTTGCGGCCGATATAGTCGGAGCACGAGGCCCAAGCGAAGCGGCCGCCGATGTTGAAGAGCGACAGCAGGCCGGTGAAGCCGGCGGCGATCGCCGCGATCTGGCCTTTCTGGGTCGCGTCGAGTTCGTTGAAACCGAGGTCGACGCCGATCAGGCGGCCGCCGAAGACTTCCTGCAGCAGCGGCGAGGCCATGCCGAGGATGCCGATGCCGGCCGAGACGTTCAGGAACAGCACGCCCCAGATCAGCCAGAACTGCGGAATGCCCCAGACGCGGCTGGCGTGCACGTGCTTCGAGGTGATCATCGTATTGGCCGAGGTCGCCGGCGGGGTCCAGCCTTCCGGCTTCCAGCCGGTGGCGGGCACGCGGTATGTCATCGCGCCGGCGACCATGAAGACGAAGTAGATCGCGGCCAGGGCCAGGAAGGTTTCCCAGACGCCGACCGAGTTCGCGGTAGCGAAATGCTTCATCAGCCTGTCCGCCAGCGGGGCGCCGATCATCGCGCCGCCGCCGAAGCCCATGATGGCCATGCCGGTGGCCATGCCGCGCCGGTCGGGGAACCATTTGATGAGGGTGGAGACGGGAGAAATGTAGCCGAGCCCGAGGCCGATGCCGCCGATGACGCCGGAACCGAGCCACATCAGCCAGATCTGGTGGGTGTAGATGCCCAAGGCCGAGATGACCAGGCCGCCGCACCAGCACAATGCCGAAACCAGGCCGGCCTTGCGCGGACCCGCGTGCTCGAGCCAGCCGCCGAACAGCCAGGCGGCCAGGCCCAGGAAGACGAAGAACAGCGTGTACATCCAGCCGAGCATCGAGATCTTCCAGTCGCAGGTGGTGGCGAACACTTGGGCCATGAAGCCCATGTCCGCTGGGCAGGCCAGCGATTCGGTAATGCCGATCGCTTTCGAGAGCGGCAGCCAGAACACCGAGAAGCCATACGCCATGCCGATGCACAGGTGAATGGCGAGCGCCGCCGGCGGTACCAGCCAGCGGTTGAAGCCCGGCCCCGCGATCGTATGTTCCTTCTTCAGAAAATCGAATAAAGCCACGTCCCCTCCGTTGTCGTTATAAGTATCGGAATATGCTTTTTAGAGCATATTAAATCGTCATTTTTTGTTATTCGCGGAGGTTAGCATGATGTTTTTCCTTGAGAAATAGGCTATTTTGAGCATATGTTCAAAGTGCATATCCGCCCGCATTGGGAAATCAGCGTCAAGGGCGAGACGCCGCTCGATACCGCCGACCTGCTCGGCCTGCTGCTGTCCATCCAGGACACGGGCTCGATCGCCCAGGCGGCCAAGGCCGTCGGCCTGTCCTACCGCTATGCCTGGGGCTTGCTGCGCGCGGCCGAAGCCCTGTTCGGCGAGCAGTTGCTGCAGACCGGGCGCGGGCGCGGCACGGGACTGACGCCGCTGGCACAAAAACTGGTGTGGGCCGACCGCCGCATCGCCGCCCGCCTCTCGCCCACGCTGCACAGCCTCGCATCCGAACTGGAAGCCGAGCTGGGGCGGGTGTCGACGAATTCGATGCGCACCCTGCGCATGGATGCGAGCCATGGTTTCGCCGTGGCCGCGCTGATCGGCAGCATCGACCGCGACCAGCTCCCCATCGACCTGCGCTACCGCACCAGCACCGATGCCGTGGCGGCGCTGGCGCGGCGCGAATGCGACCTGGCCGGTTTCCACATCCCGATCGGGCGTTTCGCGGCGCCCACCGCAGCCTGGTACCGGCGCTGGCTCGATCCCGGCCAGCATTGCCTGGTCCACGTCGCCGGCCGTCAGCAGGGGCTGATCGCGGCGCGCGGCAATCCGCTGGGCTTGACCGGCATCGCCGACCTCGCGCGGGCGGACGTGCGCTTCGTCAACCGCCAGGCCGGCTCGGGTACGCGCATGCTGCTCGAGATGATGCTGGCCGCCGACGGCCCGCCGCCCGAGGCCATCAACGGCTTCAACAGCGCCGAGTTCACCCATTCGGCGGTGGCGGCCTACATCGCCAGCGGCATGGCCGACGCCGGCTTCGGCATGCGCGCCGCCGCCGCGCAATTCAAGCTCGATTTCATTCCGCTGGTGCGCGAGGAATATTATTTCGCGCTGCGCAGCGAGGCCGTCGACGCGCCGGCGATGCGCGAGCTGCTCGAGCTGATGCGCCAGCCGGCCTACCGCAAGCTGGTCGCCGCCCTGCCCGGCTACGACGCCACTCACACGGGGGAACTGGTGGCGCTCGCGGACGCCTTTTCGCTCCAGCCCGCCCAGGGAGACCTGCCCCCCTGACGTGCGATCGCGACACCCTGGCGATGCGCCCGCGGTCCTTGCGGCGCCCGCCCAGCACTTCTGAGGTCCCTCAAGCCAGCAGCCTCGGCGCTGGCTAGATTGGAGTCTTTGCGTCGACGACGCATCGCTCACAGGGACGCCATGCTCCGCAGATACTTCATCACGCTCGGCGCGCCGACCACGGCGGGGGGCAAGGTCACCTCGGCCCAGCATCTCGACCGGATCGAGGGCGTCCCGATCGCGCTCGAAGGCGACACCTGCTGGTGCCCCGCCTGCCTCTCGGAAGGCGTGATCCGGCCCGACGGGCCGCGCCTGAACGACACGTTCGAGACCCGCGAACTGGCGCTGGCCGACGACCTGTGCCTCTGCAAATGCAGCCCGCCGCCCCGCCTGCTTGCCGCGCAAACCCTCATGTATCAATTGGTCGACGGCGAACGCTACGCCGGTGACGCCGCCATCGTCTCCGGGCTCGCGGCCCAGGCGAATGCGGTTCCGAAGGACGTCCCTGCCGCGGACAGGCTGCCGCTCGCGCTGCTCGACCCGGACACGCAGGAACCGCTGCCCAACCGCCCTTACCGGCTGGAGCTGGCGGACAAGGTCATCGAAGGCACGCTCGACCAGAACGGCCGCACCCAGCCGCTCACCGCGGCCGAACGCGCCGCCGTGCTCAGCTGGCAGGTGCAGCGCGCGGTCTCCTGAGCGTCCCCAGCGATTCCCTCACCCCATCCAAACGCCTCCAAGGAGCGTTGCATGCTGGCGAAATATGACCCTGGAGCGCCCAATCCCTGGTTTGCCAAACACAAGTACCACGGCATCCCGGTCTACCGGAACATCAAGCCGATCCAGGACTGCAAGCTTTACCATTGCGTCGGCCCGGCAGCCACCTTGCAGAAGGCCATCGCCGTCCACATCCTGACGCCCGAACACCTGTGGGGCACCTTCCAGGTCGAGGCCGAGAACATCCTCAAGGTGAACGGCAGCCTGGAGGGAAACGAACGCGAACGTAACCGCCGCATCAACGCGGCCTACGCCAAGCTGTGGCTGGCCGACAACCGCTTCCAGTGGGCGGGACTGGCCGCGTTCGCTTCTAAACAGGTCGGGTGCGGGCTGCTGCATTCGGCGGAGACGATCGCGAAGAACCGCAGCGAGCGGGAACGCGTATGGCAATCGATCGGCGCCGTCGTCCCGGCCATGCGGACCGCCACTTCGGTGCAGGCGGCAACGGAAGCGGGTGCGGCTTACGTGTACCGGAAGCTGGGCTTCGGGAATGCGCATTTGTTTTTGGATATTTATCCGTTACATAGGTTTTTTATGGAGCGGGGATGGGAGGAGTTCAGTACGTATTTGAAGAACAGGCAGAACGATAAATATCCGGTGCATTGGGCAATCAACAGGGACACGCTTCGGTTTGGAACGCCATTTCAAGACATCCACGATGGATTCGATCTCATCAATTCAGGAAACTTGGCAGCGAGCGTAGAACAGATTGCCCAGCACGAACAAGTCAACATTCTGCAAAAGATTTTGTACAACGATCCTGTCCTGCAGAGGTTGCTTGCCATGAATCAGTATGCTTGGGCGACCGGATTTCCAACTGGTGACTATGAAGAGATCAAACTGACGCTGTCTGCCGAGTGCAGGGCCAAGCCGGGTTTCACATCGTGGTTCTCTCGGGACAAGGGCGCAAAGCTTTGGTTGGCTTCGGAGCGGATGCAGTTCGTGCTGGCGGCGGCCAGACAGTTCCACAGCCTGCTGAACGGTCCTGAGCGCCCCTATGTCGAGGCATCGATGCGCGCGATCGCTGCCGGCGGGAGCGTTGCATGAACCGCCGCTATCGCATCGGGGTCGTATTGGCAGGCCTTATCCTCGCAGCAGCATGGTGGCATTTGCGCACGCCTGAACCGACTGTGCTCGCTTTCCGCCTTGGTCAGACCTTTGAACAGGTCGCGCGGGATTCAACCTATCCCGTGATGCAGCGCTCGAACCGCCCTGTCGACGACCCTGGCGAACACAAATTCGGCGTCGTCTGGGTTGAGGAACCGGCTGTGATCATTCGCTTTACCGATCCGAAACACGGCTTTACGCTGCCGCCGACCAAGTTTGCTGCACTGACCTTCTCAGAAAATCAGGCCGTTTCGCTGGCGACCTCGCCAATGCTCGACCCGCTGCCCTTCGACGAAGCCGTCGCCATTTTGGAAAACCTGCAAAACCAGTTCAAAGCAGGCGGGTGGGAGCCGTGGACTGTAAACGACAGTACTTGGTTCGACCTTACTCCGGAAGGAAAAAAAAGATTGTATGCGCGCATGTTCGAGCGAGGGTACATGGAAACAAATAATCTACGTGTCCCCAAGTTCTACGGCATGACCTTCCGGCTGAAATGTACTGAAGGCTGCTGGACGCGAGAACCACCCTACCTGTTTCTCATCGATATCGGAGTAGGCGACGACGTATATGGGAGGGTGCCGGGTGAAAGGATGCGGTGGAGGCAACCCGAGGGAGCCATCACCGGCAGCAGCGTGCCAGGATGAAAGCACGCTATCGCCGCCTGGCCCCTTTGGCCGGCCTCATCCTCGCCGCCACTTGGTGGCATTCACGCACGCCCGAGCCGACCGTGCTGGCCTTCCGTCTTGGTCAGACCTTCGAACAGGTCGCGAGAGAGTCGACCTATCCGGTGATGGAGCGCTCGAACAAGCCTGCCGAGGATTCGGGCGACCATAAATTCGGCGCCATCTGGGTTTCGGAACCGGCCGTGATCATCCGTTTCACCGATCCGAAACACGGTTTCACGCTGCCGCCGACCAAGTTCGCCGCGCTCACTTTCTCGGAAAACCAGGCGATCTCACTCTCTACCTCGCCAATGCTTGATCCGCTCCCCTTCAACGAAGCCGTCGCTATTCTGGAAAACCTGCAGAACCAGTTCAAGGCAGGCGGCTGGGAACCGTGGAAGGAAAACGACAGCACCTGGTTCGACCTGACACCGGAAGGAAAGAAGCGGCTATATGCAAGGATGTTCGAATCGGGATACATGGAGACGACTAACTTACGTGTTCCCAGGTTCTACGGCATGATCTTCCGGCTGAAATGTACCGAAGGCTGCTGGACACGGGAACCGCCTTACCTCTTTCTCATCGATGTCGGCCTTGGCGACGACATCTACGGCTGGAAACTGGGCGAGCCGATGCGGTGGATGCGTCCCGAGGCGTCCGTCACCGGCAGCAGCGTACCCGGATGAAAACGCACGCCTCTTCCGGGTATCCCCCTAAGGCCGCCGCTTCCTCCAGTTGTAATCCGGCCCCGTCACATCCACCCCCGGATGCCCCACCACGTCGGGATGTTCCGAGCACATCGTAATAAACCGCACTCCCTCACCGGCCCGCTGGCGGCGCCGCAACTCCTCCATGAATCCCATGGCCTTCACCATCTCCTCGGTGCCGAAACCCTCGGCGTGGGGGCGGGTCTCCGTTTCGTCAAACATTGTCCAATACACCATATACATAAACCGCTCCTCGCTGCATTTTGACGGAATTACCGAACTGGCAACTATGCCGCAATTTTGCGCGCTAGTTGCATTCTGTAGCGCACGCTTTCGCTGAAGATAGCAGATATTTAGCAGAGGAAATTGAAAGTAAGATAAAAAGTAGGACTAGTCCGAAATGTCCCCTATATGTTCGCCGTTTAACACAAGGCCATACGTCAGACCGCTAGTCTTTAGCCTGTCTACATCAAAGCAGGTATATCTCATGAATTACGACAAGCAAATCCAGCCACATTCCGTACCTGAGCTGGCGCTTTGGGGCGGACTCGAATGTACAGTCAATCGCGTACGCGACAATTACTTCAGCCAGATGGAACGCAATGGCCACGTCGGCCGCCTGCAGGACATCGAACGTTTCGCTTCCCTTGGTATCCAGGCCATCCGCTACCCCGTCCTGTGGGAATGCGTCGCGCCCGAGCGCATCGAGGATGCCGACTGGTCCTGGTCCGACGAGCGCCTGCCGGCGCTGCAAAAGCTCGGCGTGACGCCGATCGTCGGCCTGCTGCACCATGGCAGCGGCCCGCGCCACACCAGCCTGGTCGATGCCGACTTCCCTGAAAAGCTCGCCGAGTACGCCAGCGCGGTAGCGAACCGCTACCCCTGGGCCGAGTACTACACCCCGGTCAACGAACCGCTGACCACGGCGCGCTTCTCAGGCTTGTACGGCGTCTGGTATCCGCATGGCGAGAGCCACGAACTGTTCATCCGTGCGCTGATCGGCGAATGCCGCGGCACGGTGCTGGCGATGCGCGCCATCCGCGCCGTCAACCCGAATGCGAAGCTGGTGCAGACCGACGACTTGTCGAAGACCTATGGCACGCCGGAGATGGAAGATCTCGTCGGCTTCTTCAACGAGCGGCGCTGGCTGGGCTGGGACCTGCTGTGCGGGATGGTCGACGAAGAGCACGGGATGTGGGGCTACCTGATGGAGTCGGGCGCCACGCCCGAGGAAGTGCTCTGGTTCCGCGACAATCCCTGCCCGCCCGACATCATCGGCGTGAACTACTACGCCACCAGCGAGCGCTGGATCGACCACCGCCGCGAACGCTACCCGCAAGAACGCTGGGCCGGCTATAACGGCCGCGAGTACGCCGACATCGAGACGCCGCGCGCGCTGGCCACGCCGACGCCCGGCATCGGCCCCCTGCTGCAGGAAACCTGGGAGCGCTACGGCCTGCCGATCGCGGTCACCGAAGCCCACATCGACGCCAACCGCGAAGACCAGATGCGCTGGCTGCTGGAGATCTGGAACGCCGCCAAGAAAGTGCGCCAGAGCGGCGCGGACGTGCGCGCCGTCACCGTCTGGGCCCTGCTCGGCTCCTACGACTGGAACTGCCTGGTGACCGAATGCCGCGGCTACTACGAGCCCGGCCCCTTCGACGTGCGCGGCCCCGAGCCGCGCCCGACCGCCGTAGCGACCCTGATGCGCGAACTCTCGTCCGGCCGCCCGCTGAGCCATCCGGTGCTGCAGGGAGAAGGCTGGTGGCGCCGCCCCGACCGCTTCATGTGCAAGCCGGTCGCGACCCGCACCGCGGTGGCAGACCTTGCCGTGCGCGGCCAGTTCAAGTCGAGCGTGGTGCAGCCGATCCTGATCACCGGTGCAACCGGCACCCTGGGTTCCGCCTTTGCGCGCATCTGCAAGAAGCGCAATCTCGCCTGCCACGTGCTGACGCGCCAGGAAATGGACATCACCGACCCGGCCTCGGTCGAGGCGGCGATCCAGCGCTTCAAGCCCTGGGCGATCATCAACGCCGGCGGCTATGTGCGCGTCGACGAGGCCGAAACCGACGTCGACGCCTGCATGGACGGGAACATGCACGGCCCGAACATCCTGGCCCTGGCCTGCATCCGCCATGCGATCCGCTTCATGACCTTCTCGACCGACCTGGTGTTCGACGGCAGCAAGGGCGAGCCCTACGTCGAGTCCGATCCGGTTGCGCCGCTGGGCGTGTACGGCCGCAGCAAGGCCGAAGCCGAGCGCCGCGTGCTCGACGCCGACCCGCAGGCGCTGGTGATCCGTACCAGCTCCTTCTTCGGTCCCTGGGACAGGCACAACTTCGTCACCCAGGCACTGGACGCGCTGCGCAACGGCCGGCCGTTCACCGCCACCAACGACGTGGTGGTGTCGCCGACCTACGTGCCGGACCTGGTCAACACCAGCCTCGACCTGCTGATCGACCGCGAGCGCGGCGTCTGGCACCTGACCAATGCGCAGTCCATGAGCTGGGCCGAGCTGGCCCGCAAGGCCTGCGAGCTGGCCGGGGTGGATGCGAGCGGCCTGCAGGAGCGTTCGGCCAGCGAATCGGGTTACGTGGCGGTGCGCCCCGCGTTCTCGGCCCTGACCAGCGAACGCGGCGTGCTGCTGCCTGCGGTCGAAGACGCGCTGGCACGCTACATCAAGGCGCTCGAGGAAGAAGCGGAAGACGATGGCCAGATGCCGGGAGAAGCCCCGCACTACGCCAGCAGCTGACGCGAACGCAGCGTTTGAAGGGCCGTCCGGACCGCGGGTCCGGCGGCGACCGGCCGGTGCATGACGCAGGACGCGTCGGCGCCGGCCGGTTGTTGTTTGGCTGTTCCAAAGTCCGCGGCAGGGAAATTTTTACGAAGCGCTGCGGTACGACCGCGTGGGCACTTGTGCCCACGCGTTTTTTCGTGTCCTGACGTACCCCTACCGCGCCAGCACCGGCCCCAGCTCGCGCCACACCAGCGGCGCCTCCATCTGCTCCATGCAATTGTGATGCCCCAACGGGCACTCGCGCTGGCGGCAGGGCGAGCAATCGAGGCGCAGCGAGAGCGAGCGGGCGATGTCGGAAAACGGCGGCGCGTGGTCCGGGTCGGTGGGGCCATACAGCGCGATCACCGGCCGGTTCAGGCTCGAGGCAATGTGCAGCAGGCCCGAGTCGTTCGCCACCATGGCCGAGCAGCGAGCGATGACGGCGATTGCCTCGTCGAGCCTGGTCTGGCCCGCCAGGTCCAGCATGCGCGGCGCGGCGTCGCTGGCCAGCGCCAGCACCTCCTCGCAGGTGGCGCTGTCCTTCGGCGAACCGAGCAGCACGATGCGCGCCGCCGGATCCTGGTCGACGATGGCGCGCGCCAGCGCCGCGAAGTGGCGCGGCGGCCAGCGCTTGGCCTGGCCGAATTCGGCGCCCGGCGCGAACGCGACGAGGGCCCCGTCGCCCGCGATGCCGAGGCGCGCGCAGGCGGCCTCGATGCGCTCGTCCGGCACGACAAGGCGTGGTCGCGGACTTGGCGACAGCGGGGCCTGCGGCGCGCGCGCCAGCGCCGCATAGAACGGCACCATCGGGCGCGGCGGCTGCTCGTCAAAGTGCATCACGTTGACCAGGCCGTAGCGCATCTCCCCCTTGTAGCCCACTCGTTTCGGGATGCCGGCCAGCCAGGGGATCAGCGCGTACTTGAGCGTGTTGGGCAGCACGTAGGCCTCGCCGTAGCCGCGTGCGCGCAGCACTTGCGCGTACTTCCAGCGCTCGCGCAGCTGCAGCGCCTTGTGCCGGAACGGCGTCTCGAGCACCGTGTCGACTTCCGCCACCGCGCGCCAGACCGGCGCCACCGCGGGCGGCGCCAGCACGTCGATCGGCCGTCCCGGGTGCTGCTGCTTCAGGCGCGCCAGCAGCGGCTGCGCCATCACGGCGTCGCCGATCCAGTTGGGCGAAATGACGAGGATGCGCGCGCTCATGAACCCTCCTGCTCCGCCACGGCCTGCGCAAACTGCAGGCGGTACAGGTTGGCGTAGGAACCGCCCCTGGCCAGCAGCTCGTCGTGCGTGCCCTGCTCGACGATGCGGCCGTGCTCCAGCACGGCGATGCGGTCGGCGCCCTCGATGGTCGACAGGCGGTGCGCGATGACGATCGTGGTACGGCCGGCCATCAGGGTGTCGAGCGCGGCCTGCACGGCGCGCTCGGATTCGTTGTCGAGCGCCGACGTCGCCTCGTCCAGGATCAGGATCGGCGCATCCTTGTAGATCGCGCGCGCGATCGCCACGCGCTGGCGCTGGCCGCCCGACAGGCGCATGCCGTTCTCGCCGATCATCGAGTCGACGCCGTCGGGCAGGCGCGCCACGACGTCGGTCAGGTGCGCCGCCTTGACTGCCGCGGCCAGGCGCTCGTAGTCGACCTGCTCCGCGCCGTAGGCGATGTTGGCGGCCAGCGTGTCGTCGAACAGCACCACGTTCTGGCTCACCATCGCCAGCTGGGCGCGCAGGCTGGCCAGGCGCAGCTCGGGATAGGGCACGCCGTCGAGCAGGATGCGGCCGGCTTCGGGATCGTAGAAGCGGGTGACCAGGTTGACGAAGGTCGACTTGCCGCCCCCGGAGGTGCCCACCAGCGCCACCGTCTGGCCGGGGGCGATGTCGAGCGAGATGTTCTGCAGGGCCGGATTGGCGGCGTTCGGGTAGCGGAACGAGACGTTCTCGAAGACCAGGCGGCCCTCGGCGCGCCCGATCTCGCGCGTGCCGGTGTCCTCTTCGACCGGCGAGTCGATCATCTGGAACACGGTTTCGGCGGCGGCGATCCCGCGCTGCATCGGGCCGTTGACCTCGGCCAGCGACTTGAGCGGCGTGAGCAGCATCAGCATCATCGTGATGAAGTTGGTGAATTCGCCGACCGTCATGTTCGAGCGGATCGCCAGCACCACCACCAGCGACAGCGCCAGCGAGGTCGCGATCTGGGTCACCGGGGCGGTGGCGGCAAAGGCGACCGTGGTGCGCTGGGAGAAGCCGCGCAGGGCCTCGCTGCGCATGGCGAAGCGTTGCTGTTCGTAGCGTTCGCCGGCGAACACGCGGATCACCTGGTGCCCGCGCGCGGCTTCCTCGACCACCTGCGTCATCTCGGCGGTGACGCGCTGGTTTTCGCGGTTCAGGCGGCGCAGGCGCCCGGTGGTGGTGCGCACGATGACGGCGGTGAGCGGGACCACGACGATCGCCACCAGGGTCAGCTGCCAGTTCAGGTAGAGGAGCGCGGCCAGCAGGCCGACCACGACCAGGGTGTCGCGCACACAGGCGACGAAGACCGAGTTGATCATGTCGACCACCTGGCGCACGTCGCCGATCACGGTGTTGATGATCTTGCCGGTCGACTCTTCGTGGAAGCGCGCCACCGGCAGGCGCAGCAGGCGGTCGAACATGCGGCCGCGCAGGTCGTTGAGCACGCGGCTGATGACCCAGTTGTTCAGGTAGGCGGTGGCGAAGGTGCCGATCCCGCGCACGATGAAGATCGAGATCAGGATGCCCGGAATCCACCAGAGGGAAAATTCGACCTTGTTCTTGAAGCCCCGGTCGAGCAGCAGTTCGATGGCCTTGCCCAGCAGCGGCTGGGTGGCCGCGGTGAGCGCCATGGCCAGCAGGGCCATGTAGGCGCGCGAACGGTAGGGTTTGATGAACGCCCACAGGCGTTTGACGATGACACTGTTTTCCACGTTGCTCTTTTCGCTTGCGAGGCGGGCGCCGAAGGTCGGACTGCGCCGCGGGATACCGGCCCGTCCGGAAAAGGACGGTCAACTCGCCATTTTCGCACACTCGCGCCCGCGTGCGCCGCCACCGCCCGCCACGCCGGCCACCCATGAGCTCCTATGTTTGCTGTTGTACAATGCTGCGGTTCCGGCGGCGGCCCTCCCCGCCCTGGCACAGTGTTCAAAGGAAAAAAATGCAGGACTGGTTCCGTCCCCTCGCCGCTCCCCCATCTTCCGGCCCAGCGGTCGGCCCGATTGTCGGCCCAGTCATTGGCCGCGTTGAACGGCTTGCCCAGCACCTGCTGCTGCTGGGGGCATTCGTCATTCCCTTCTCCACGGCCCTGGCGAATTTCTTCGTCGGCCTGACCCTGATTGCCTTCGTGCTCGCGCTGCTGCTGGACCGCTCGCTGGCGCAGCCGCTGCGCAAGCCGGCCCCGCTGCTGGCGCTGGCGCTGCTGGCGCTGGTCCTGATCGGCGCCGCCTGGTCGATCGCGCCGCCCGACGAAGTGCGCGACGGCATGCGCAAGTACGCCAAGCTGCTGGTGCTGCCGATCGCCGTCTGCCTGTGCTGGCGCGCACCCGCCCTGCCCGCGCGCGTGCTGCGCTGGTCGCTGGCCGGCTGCGCTTTCCTGGCCACGGCGATCTACCTGGTCTGGCTCGACATGATGCCCACCTCCAGCCTCGGCTGGTGGCGCGTGGGCGACATGAGCGACCCCTTCGTCTTCCGCAACCACATCACCAACGGAATCCTGCTCTCGTTTGCCTCCTGCGCCTGCTTCCTGCTCGCCACCTGGCACCGCACTGCCGGCGCGCGCCTGGCGGCGGTGGCGGCCGGCATCTACCTGTGCGCGCCCATCCTGAGCGGGAACGGGCGCACCGGCTACGTCGGCGTGGCCGTCGGCCTCTTCGTGCTGTTCCTGCTGCGCTCGCGCGTGACCCTGGCGCGCACCGCCGCCGCCGGCGCCGCGATCGTGCTGCTGTTCGGCCTCGTCTACCAGGTCTCGCCCAACTTCAAGACCCGCACCGACCTCCTGATCCACGAAGTGCAGGCCAAGGACCCGACGACGCCCAACGGCCTGCGCCTGAGCTACATGCGGGCCGCCGGCGCGGCCCTCCTGCAGCGTCCCCTGCTCGGCCACGGCACCGGTTCCTTCGCCGAGGTCTTCGAAGAGGAAGCGCGCACCACCCTGACCGCCCTGCCGGAACTGACGACCGCGCGCCACCAGCCGCACAGCGAACCGCTGCTGCTGGCGGTCCAGCTCGGGCTGCCCGGCCTGCTCCTGTTCGCGGCCCTGGTCCTCACGCTCGGCAAGGCGGCGCTGGCGCGGCGCGAGCCCGGCTACGATGCGCTGGCGCTGCTGGTGGCGGTGTTCGGCGTCGCCTCGCTGTTCAACAGCCTGCTGTGGGACCCGACCGAGGCCTACTGGTTCCTGCTGCTGGCCGGGGCGCTGTATGCGCATTGCGTACAGCGGCGTGAGGCTACAATGAGCGCTGCATAATATAGACGCTCCAGCACCGCTTGCGCCCGACCATGACCAACACCCGGATTTCCCTCGTCATCGCCACCTATAACTGGCCCGAGGCGCTGCGCGCCTGCGTGGAAGCCTGCTTCCGCCAGACCGACGACAATTACGAGATCATCATCGCCGACGACGGTTCGGGCGAGCCGACGCGCGCACTCGTGGCCGAGCTGTGCGCGCGCTCGCCGGTGCCGATGCGCCACGTGTGGCAGCCCGACGACGGCTTCCGGCTGGCGATGGCGCGCAACCGCGGCATCCTCGCCGCCAGCGGCGGCTACATCATCGCCATGGACGGCGACTGCATGCCCCAGCCCGACTTCGTCGCCCGCCACCGCCAGCTGGCCGAGCCCGGCCACCTGGTCACCGGCAGCCGCATCCTGCTCAGCCAGGACTTCAGCCGGCGCGTGCTCGGCGGCGAGGTCGACCTGCAGGCGCTCGGCCTGGCCGACAAGCTGCGCTACCGCCGCCAGGGCGGGCTGAACAAGGCGGCGCCGCTGCTGTTCAAGCTGCCCGACATCGGCCGCCGCCGCCGCTTCAGCTTCCGCCGCATCAAGGGCTGCAACATGGCCTTCTGGCGTTCCGACCTCGAGCGCGTGAACGGTTTCGACGAGAGTTTCCGCGGCTGGGGCCATGAAGACGCCGACATCGTCGTGCGCCTTCACCACGCCGGCGTGGCGCGCAAGGATGGCGCCTACGCCACCGAAATCTTCCACCTGTGGCACCGCGAAGCGCAACGCGACCAGGCGACCAGCAACAAGCACCTGGTGCTGCAGCGCTTGGCCGACAAGACGACCCAGGCCGTCATCGGGCTGAAACAGCATGCCGGCGACAGCGCTTGACAGCGCGAGCGGCGGGCGCCGCGTCCTGCTGGCCGGCGCCACCGGCCTGGTCGGCGGCGAGCTCCTGCGCGGCCTGCTGGCCGACGACACGGTGGCCGCCGTGCACGTGCTGGCGCGGCGTCCGCTGGAGGTCCGGCATCCGAAACTGCGGGTCCAGGTGGTGGATTTCACCGCCCTGCCCGGCTTGCCCGCGCTCGACGAGGCCTACCTCGCCCTCGGCACCACGATCAAGGTGGCCGGCAGCCAGGCCGCCTTCCGGGCGGTCGATTTCGACGCGAATCTGGCGGTGGCGCGTGCAGCCTGCGCCGCGGGTGCGCGCCGGCTCGGGCTGGTCAGCGCGATGGGTGCGGATGCGCGGGCGCGCGTGTTTTATAACCGGGTCAAGGGCGAACTCGAGGAGGCGGTGCGGGGGCTCGGCTTCGAGGCCGTGGTGATTGCGCGGCCCTCGCTGCTGCTGGGCGACCGGGCCGCGCTCGGGCAGCCGGCGCGCGCGGGCGAGCATCTCGGGGCGCTGGTGGCGGGGGTGTTGCGGCCGTTGATTCCGGTGCGGTACCGGCCGATCAGGGCGTTGGATGTGGCGCGGGCCTTGCTGGCGCGAGTACCCGGGGCGCAGGGCGAAGTGGTGTTGCCGTCGGATGCGATGCAGGCTGAGCGGCTCACGTAAACGCGTGGAGTCAGGACTCCACGCGTTTTGAAACCGTTGTGCAGCCCGACCGGCTTAATACTCGACCGCCACGTCCTTCGCCCCCAGCGTCAGCTCCAGCGCCAGCTTGAGCGCATCCGACGGCGCCACGCGCCATTCGTCGCCCAGCTGCAGCGTGCACTCGACGCCTTGCGGCTTGATGCGCAGGCTGACCGGCAGACCGTCCGCGTGGCGGTACGGCGTCAGCACCTCGGCCATCTTGGCCGGGCTGATGGTGCAGGCGACGTCCATCTCCAGCTTGTGGCCGTAGTGGATGCGCGAGGCGGCGATGTCGAACACTTTTTCGGCCGTGATGCGCAGCCCGCCGTTGAAGCGGTCTTCCGACACTTTACCCACCACCATCAGGAACTCGTCTTCCTTGAAGATGTTCTTGTTGGCCTCGAACACCTCGTTGTAGACCGTGACCTCGACCACGCCGGTCTTGTCGTCGAGCGCGACGATCAGGATCTTGCCGCGCTGGGTCATTTGCGTGCGCACGCCGGTGATCACGCCGCACAGCATGCGCGGGTCGCGCGAGGGTTCCAGGTCCTTCAGTTTCGTCTTGGCGAAGCGCCGCACTTCCTGGGCGTAGGAGTCGAACATGTGGCCCGACAGGTAGTAGCCGAGCGCGATTTTTTCCTCGGCCAGCTTCTGGCGGTCGGTCCAGGGCGTCGCCTTCACGTACTCGGGCGGGGCGACCAGGTCGGAGTCGTCGCCGCCGAACAGGCTGACCTGGTTCGCGGCCGCCGCTTCCTGGCCCGCCACTTCCATTGCAAAAGTCACCGAGGCCAGCAGGATGGCGCGGTCGACGCCGAAGCAGTCCATGGCGCCGGCGCGGATCAGCGATTCGATCGTGCGGCGGTTGATCTGCTTGCGGTCGACGCGCTTGCAGAAGTCGAACAGGTCCTTGAACTTGCCGCCTTCCTTCCGTGCCGCGATGATCGCCTCGATCGCGCCCTGGCCGGCGCCTTTCACGCCGCCCAGGCCATAGCGGATGTTGGACACCTGCTTGCCCGTGACCGACTTCGGCTGCCCTTCCGGCGTGAAGCGGAACTGCGATTCGTTGACGTCCGGCGGCAGCAGCGTCAGCTTGCAGACGTCGATCGCGTCCTCGACGAGGATCTTGATCTTGTCCGTGTCTTCCATCGCCAGCGACATGTTGGCTGCCATGAAGGCGGCCGTGTGGTGCACTTTCAGGTAGGCGGTATGGTAGGACAGCAGCGCGTACGCCGCGGCGTGGGATTTATTGAAGCCGTAGCCCGCGAACTTCTCCATCAGGTCGAAGATCTCGTCGGCCTTTTCGGTCGACAGGCCGTCTTTCGCCGCACCGGCGCGGAAGATCTCGCGGTGCTCGGCCATCTCTTCGGCCTTCTTCTTGCCCATCGCGCGGCGCAGCATGTCGGCGCCGCCCAGCGAGTAGCCGCCGACGATCTGCGCCATCTGCATGACCTGCTCCTGGTAGACCATGATGCCGTAGGTCTCGGACAGGATGGACTCGGTGCGCGGGTCCGGATAATCGAATTTCTCGCCGTGCTTGCGCTTGCAGAAGTCGGGGATCAGGTCCATCGGGCCCGGACGGTACAGCGCCACGAGCGCGATGATGTCCTCGAAGCGGTCGGGACGCGCATCCTTCAGCATGCCCTGCATGCCGCGCGACTCCAGCTGGAAGATCGCGACCGTCTTCGCATCCGACAGCAGCTTATAGGACGGCCGGTCGTTCAGCGGCAGCGTCTCGAGGTTGAATTCGGCGTCCACCGGATCGAGGGCGCGGATGTAGTTCACGGCGCGGTCGAGGATGGTCAGCGTGGTCAGGCCCAGGAAGTCGAACTTGACCAGGCCGACGGCTTCGACGTCGTCCTTGTCGTACTGCGAGACCACGCCGGCGTCGCCGCCCTGGGTGTACAGCGGGCAGAAGTCGGTGAGTTTGCCCGGCGCGATCAGCACGCCGCCGGCGTGCATGCCGATGTTACGGGTGATGCCCTCGACCTGCTGCGCCAGCTCCAGCACCTGTTTGACTTCTTCCTCGTTCTCGAGGCGCTCCTTGAGCAGCGGCTCCTCTTCGATCGCCTCCGCGATCGAGACCGGCTTGCCGGGCTTGAACGGGATCAGCTTGGAGATGCCGTCGCAGAAGTTGTAGCCGTAGTCGAGCACGCGGCCGACGTCGCGGATCGCGCCCTTGGCCGCCATGGTACCGAAGGTGGCGATCTGCGAGACCGCGTCGCGCCCGTACAAGTCCTTCACGTGCTGGATCACCAGTTCGCGCTTTTCCTGGCAGAAGTCGATGTCGAAGTCGGGCATCGAGACGCGTTCCGGGTTCAGGAAGCGCTCGAACAGCAGGTTGTATTTCAGCGGATCGAGGTCGGTGATCTTGAGCGCATACGCCACCAGCGAACCCGCACCCGAACCGCGGCCGGGGCCGATCGGCACGCCGTTGTTCTTGCCCCACTGGATGAACTCCGCAACGATCAGGAAGTAGCCAGGGAACTTCATCTTGATGATGGTCTGGTTCTCGAATTCCAGCCGCGCCTCGTAGCGCGGGCGCTCGGCCTCGCGTTTTACCGGATCGGGGAACAGCTGCTCGAGGCGCTCTTCCAGGCCCTTCTTGGTTTCGGCGACGAGGAACTCGTCGATGGTCATGCCCGGCGGAGTCGGGAAGTCCGGCAGCTGCGGCTTGCCCAGCGTGAGCACGACGTTGCAGCGTTTCGCGATTTCGACAGAATTGGCGAGCGCGCCGGGCAGGTCCTTGAACAGCTCGGCCATCTCGGCCTGCGACTTGAAGCACATCTCGTCGTTGAAGCGGCGCACGCGCTTGGCGTTGGCCAGCATTTCGCCCTCGGCGATACAGGTGCGCGCCTCGTGGGCGATGAATTCGTCCTTGCTGATGAACTGCACCGGGTGGGTCGCCACCACCGGCAGCCCGAGGCGCCCGGCCAGCGCCACCGAGTGGCGCACCGCCTGCTCCTGGTTGGAGGCGCCGGCGCGCTGAATCTCGATGTAGAAGTGGCCCGGGAAGATGCTGGCCCAGCGCTGCGCATTGCGCTCGGCGCGCTCGATGTCGCCGTTGTCGATCGCCTGGCCGACGTCGCCAAAACACGCGCCCGAGAGCACGATCAGGGCATTCGCCTGATTGACTTCCGGCTCCAAAGTGGAGACAGAAGTAGCTAATGCTTCCAGCCACTCGACGCGGATCTCGGCCCGGCCTTTATATTGATTGGTGAGCCAGGCCTTCGACAGCAGGTCGCACAGCTGCAGGTAGCCGGTGCGGTTCTTCGCCAGGATCAGCAGGCGCGAGGGCTTGTCGCGGTTGTCGTCGTTGGTGATCCAGGCATCGACCCCGACGATCGGCTTGATCCCCTTGCCGCGCGCCGCCTTGTAGAAGCGCACCATGCAGAACATGTTGGCGAGGTCGGTGACGGCGAGCGCCGGTTGCTTGTCCTTGGCGGCGGCGCCGACCAGGTCGTCGATGCGCACCAGGCCGTCCACGATCGAGTATTCGGAGTGGACGCGCAGGTGGGTGAAAGTCGGGGAAGTCATACCGTATTTTAACCTGCCGGCGGCTCATCGGCGCCGCCGGCAGGCGCAGTTGCAACAAGACAACACGCACCCCTCAGGCAGCCTGGAGACGCTTCCTGCCTGCGCCATCTTATAATACTGTCCACTGCGTTCAAGCCGTTCCGGCCTGCGCATCGCTTCCGTTTCTGCTTCCACTGCTGCTTCCACTTCGGCCCCGACGATGACCTGTTTCCGCCCCACCGCGCGCCTGCCCAGATGAGCCCGATGCCCCCGTCCCTGCTGGACCTGCTGCTGGCGCAGCCGGAACCGGGCCGGCCGGCCATCGCCGTCCTGCCGCCCGCATCCGGCCCGGCCCTTGCGCCGGCCAAGCCGGCTGCTGGTGCGCGCCCGCTGCGCCGCCTCGCCGGGCCGCTGATGCTGCTCGCCCGCGCCGTGCTGCGCCGCCCGCAGGTGCGCCAGCTGGCGCTGCGCATCCTGAAGCGCTCGCCGGCCCTGTATGCACGCGCCTACCGGATGATGATGGCTTCCGGGGGCGCCGCCGTCCCGGCGCCGCGCGCCGCGGCCGGTACGCTCTCGCCCCGTGCGCAGGCAATCCTGCGCACGCTACGCGGCCTGCGCGACACACCGGTGCGCGATGGCGCCAGGCCGCGGCTGGCCTTCGTCTCGCCCCTGCCGCCGGAACGCACCGGGGTGGCTACTTATGCCGTCGAACTGCTGGCGGAACTGTCGCCCCACTTCGACATCGAACTCGTCGTCGCCCAGCCGGACGTGGTCCTGCCACCGGCGCTCGGCCACCTTCCGGTGCGCCAGGCCGGCTGGTTCGCCGAATATGGCGACCGCTACGACCAGGTGCTCTACCAGATCGGCAATAGCCCCTTCCACAGCCACATGTTCCCTCTCCTGGCGCGCTTCCCAGGTGTCGTCGTGCTGCACGACTTCTTCGTCGGCGGCGCCCTGCTGCACGCCCAGATGAGCGGCGCCGACCTACATGCCTGGGACGAGGCGCTGCTCCACTCGCACGGCTATGCCGCCGTGCGCTCCAGCCAGGCCGGAGGCGCCGGCGGCCACGCGCACCGCGACTGGCCGTGCAGCCTGCCGGCCCTGGAAAACGCGACCCGGACCATCGTCCATTCGCGCCACGCGCGCCAGCTCGCGGCCGACTGGTTCGGCGCCGAGCTTGCGCGCACGATCGACGTCATCCCCCATCCGCGCAGTGCGCCGACGACGGTCGACCGCGCCGCCGCGCGCGCCGCGCTCGGCATTCCCGAGGACTGCTTCCTGGTCTGCAGCTTCGGCTTCATCGCGCCCAACAAGTTGACCCACGAGCTGCTGCGCGCCTGGATCGCCTCCTCCCTGCACGCCGATCCGCACTGCGCCCTGGTGCTGGCCGGCGCCAACCACGACAGCCCCTACGGGGTCGAGGTCGAGGCCCTGATCCGGCGCGCCGGGCCGGACGCAAACATCCGCATTGCCGGCTGGCTCGACGACGCGGCCTACCGCCACTACCTGCAAGCGGCCGACCTCGGCGTGCAGCTGCGCACCAACGCGCGCGGCGAAAGCTCGGGTGCGGTCCTCGACGCGATGAACCATGGCTTGCCGACGATCGTCAACGCGAACGGCTCGATGGCCGAATTCCCCGCCGGCGCGGTATGGTCCCTGCCTGACGCCTTCGAGGTCGCCGAGTTGACTCAAGCCCTGGAAACCCTGCGCCACGATCCGGCGCGGCGCCAGGCGCTCGGAGAAGGCGCGGTGGCCCTGCTCGACGCCCAGTTCCGCCCGGCCCGCTGCGCCGGCCTGTATCTCGACACTCTCGAACGCGCCCGCGCCGCCACGCAGGCGCAGCACGCGGCCTGGCGCGCGGCGCTGGCGCAGGCCGCCCCTAGCGACGACGACGCCCTGCAGCGCCTGGCCGCCAGCCTGGCGCAGGACGAAACCGGCGCGCGCCGCCGGCTGCTGCTCGACCTCGGCGCCGCGCCGGATGCCCAGCTCGTGGCGCTGCTGGCGCAGGAACACCCTGGCCTGTGCATCGAACCGGTCTTCCTCGACACCGCCGCAGACGCGCCCTGCCTGCGCCAGGCGCGCAATGCGGCCGGGCGCCTGCTCGGCCTGGGCTGGCCGGCGCAGCCCGAGCCGGTGATCGACGTGCGCGCCGGCGACACCTGGTGCGCGGACGCCGCCGCGCCGGCCGTCGCGCAGTTGCTGGAAGCCGGCCTGCTGGCGGCCTGGCAGGCGCGCGGCGCGCGGGTGACACTGCTGGCGCGCGCGCCGCTCGAAGGCGCCGCCCTGCGCGCGGCCGCCGGCGCCGACGGGGTGATCTGCCGCTCGGAGGCGATTGCACAACAGTTGATGGCCGGATTGGCCGCCGCGGGCGGCGCCGGGCCGGCCGCCACGGTCCCGCACGAGCCCGACGGCTTATAATAGCGGTCGACCAGAATTGATTCTCTTAGCAATCATGCAAACCACCACCCATCATTCGGCGGACGCCAGCGGCGTCGCCAGCACGCAGGCAGGCGCGGGGCGCTACGTCAACATCGCCGCCTACAAGTTCATCACGTTCGAGAACACCGAGGAAATGCGCCCGCAGTTCCAGGCCCTGTGCGCGGAACTGAACCTGAAGGGCACGATCCTGCTCACGCCGGAAGGCATCAACATGTTCCTGTCGGGCCTCCCGGCGGACATCGAGCGCTATCTCGACTGGCTGCGCGCCGATCCGCGCTTCGCCGACATCGAGGTCAAGTACAGCTACTCGGACGAGCAGTCGCACAAGCGCATGCTGGTGAAGATCAAGAGCGAAATCATCACCATGCGCATGCCGCTGATCAAACCGGAACTGGGCCGCGCGCCCTCGGTCGACCCGGCCACCCTCAAGCGCTGGCTCGACCAGGGCCATGACGACGCCGGCAAGCCGGTCGTGATGGTCGACACCCGCAACGACTTCGAGGTCGACGTCGGCACCTTCGACAACACGGTCGACTACCGCATCGCCAAGTTCACCGAGTTCCCGGAAGTGATCGCCGCCCACAAGGACGACTTCGCCGGCAAGACCGTGGTCACCTTCTGCACCGGCGGCATCCGCTGCGAAAAGGCGGCGATCCACATGCAGAACATCGGCTACGACAACGTCTACCAGTTAGAGGGCGGCATCCTCAAGTATTTCGAGGACGTC
The DNA here is from genome assembly GCF_053668055.1 of Massilia sp. SYSU DXS3249. Taxonomy (NCBI): domain Bacteria; kingdom Pseudomonadati; phylum Pseudomonadota; class Betaproteobacteria; order Burkholderiales; family Oxalobacteraceae; genus Massilia; species Massilia sp. SYSU DXS3249. Next base: position 44,822 of record NZ_JBSIPX010000020.1, read on the forward strand.
GGCGGCGCCCATTACACGGGCGACTGCTTCGTGTTCGACTACCGTACCGCGCTCAACCCGAAGCTCGAGCCAACCGTCACCACCCAGTGCTTCGCCTGCCGCGCCGTGGTCACGCCGCGCGAGCAGCTCTCGCCGCAGTACGTGTATGGGGTGTCGTGCCCGCACTGCGCGGACCAGCCGGCACAAGCTTGAGCATGGTGCGCCAGGTCGTCAAGAAAGCCGCGTTGCGCGTCGTAGCCTTCGTCGTGGCGCGCCCCCGCCTGGACGATTTCCTGCGCCGCCAGATCTACCGTTTCCCCGGGCTCGCCGGCCGGGTGCGCGCGGCCGTTGCACACTCGCGCCGGGCCGATTGGCAGACCTTGCCCGTCCTGCTCTCCGACGAGGCCGATCTGACCGATAGCGCGCGCCAGGTGCTGGGCGACCTGCGCCGAGCCATCGACCATACCCGTACACAGTAAAGCTCCCCCATGCGCATCATCCTCGACCTGCAGGCCTGCCAGGCTTCCAGCATGCACCGCGGCATCGGCCGCTATTCGATGGCGCTGGCGCTGGCCATGGCGCGCAACAGCGGCGGGCATGAGCTGCGCATCGTCCTCAACGAGGACTATCCGGACAGCGTCGCCACGATCCGCAAGGCTTTCGACGGCCTTCTCCCGCAGTCACACATCTCGACCTTCGTCACGCCAGTGCCGGTCGGGGAAGTTGACCAGCGCAACGCATGGCGCATCCGCACCTCGGAACGCATCCGCGAACACTATCTGGCTGGCCTGCGTCCCGACATCGTGCACGTCGCCAGCCTGTTCGAGGGCCTGGGCGACAACGTGGTAGCCTCCGTGCCCCGGGCGGAAAAGCGTTTCGATACCGCCGTCACGCTATACGACCTGATTCCGCTGATGCGCAAGGAGCGCTACCTGGGCGACCCGAACGTGGCTGCCTGGTACTACCGCAAGCTCGAACAGCTGAAGCAAGCCGGCCTGCTGCTGGCCATCTCCGGTTCGGCGCGTAAAGAAGGGATCGAGCTGTTACAGTTGCCGCCGCAGCGCGTGGCGAACATCTCGTCGGCTGTTGACGCCATCTTCCGTCCGCGCACAATGACGCCCGAAGAGCGTGCCGCGCTGCTGGCGCGCCACGGCATCAAGAGCGACTTCATCATGTACACCGGCGGCATCGATTACCGGAAAAATATCGAAGGTCTGATCGAAGCTTATGCGGCGTTGCCCGCCCCGTTGCGCCGACAGTACCAGCTGGCCGTGGTCTGCAGCATCCAGGACCCCGACCGCTTCCGCCTGGAGCGGCTGGCAGCCAGGTTCAATCTCCCAAAGGAGGACCTGGTGCTGACCGGCTTCGTGTCGGACGACGACCTGGTCGCACTGTACAACTGCACTTCGCTCTTCGTGTTCCCTTCGCTGCACGAAGGTTTTGGTTTGCCTGCGCTGGAGGCGATGGCCTGTGGCGCTCCGGTGATTGGCTCGAACACCAGCAGCATTCCGGAAGTGATTGGACGCGCCGACGCCATGTTTGACCCGACCAGCGTTGCCGCTATCAGTGCCGCCATGGCGGCGGTGCTGGGCGATCCGGCACGCCAGGCCGAGCTACGTGCCTGGGGCCTGGTCCAGGCACAACGCTTCTCCTGGGATGCCAGCGCGCAGCGTGCCATTGCGGCGTTCGAGGAAGCACACCAGCGTCGCCTCGCATCGCACAGCGCGAGCGTGGCGGTTGCCTCGCTACCGGCATGCAAGCCGCGTCTGGCCTACGTCTCGCCATTGCCGCCGACGCGCTCGGGCATCGCCGCCTATAGCGCCGACTTGCTGCCGGAACTGGCGCAGTACTATGAGATCGAACTGGTGCTGGCGCAGGAGGGCGTCGACGACCCTGCCCTCACGCACTTCCCGCAGCGTTCGAGCGAATGGTTCGACGCCAACGCCCACGCGTTCGACCACGTTATCTATCAGTTCGGCAATTCCGAATTTCACGCACACATGTTCGGCCTGCTCGAGCGCCATCCGGGTGTAGTCGTGCTGCACGATTTCTACCTGAGCGGCGTTCTCAACCATGCCGAAGCGAACCATCACCTGCCCAACCATTACTGCCGCTCGCTGTACCTGGCGCATGGCTACGGCCCGCTCAAGGAAGAGAAGGACGAGGGCCGCACAGCCTCCGTCATGACCTACCCGAGCAACAAGGCAGTACTCGACCGCGCTACCGGCGTGATCGTGCACTCGGCCCATTCGGCGCAGCTGGCCGAGCGCTGGTACGGCCCGGGCTTCTCGGCCGACTGGCGCGTGCTCCCGCTGGTTTGCCTGCGCCCCGGCGCGGACACGGCGGACCGCGCGCTAGTGCGTCAGGAACTGGGATTCGGCGCGGACGACTTCGTTGTCTGCTCGTTCGGCATCCTGTCTGCGCCGAAGTGCAACGACCGGCTGGTCGAGGCCTGGCTCGACAGCAGCCTGGCGCACGATCCGCACTGCCACCTGGTGTTCGTCGGGGAAATCGCCGCCGGGCGCTTCGGCATGGCGCTACGCGACCGCATCGCGGCCCACCCGCGCATCTCGGTCACGGGCTATGCCAGCACTGCGCTCTACCGGCGCTACCTGGCCGCGGCCGATGCGGCCGTGCAGTTGCGCGCTGGCTCGCGCGGGGAGACCTCGGGCGCGGTGTTTGACTGCCTGTCCTACGGCCTGCCGGTCATCGTCAACGCCCATGGCTCAGCCGCCGAAATACCGGAACAAGTTTGCCTGCGTCTTGCCGACGCCTTCGGCCAGGAGGCGCTGCGCGCCGCCATCGAGCGCCTGCATGGCGACGCCGCGCTGCGCACACGCCTGCGCGGCGACGCCTCTGCCTATATGGCGGCAACCCACTCCCAGGCCCGCATCGCCGGACTGTACCGCGATGCGGTCGAACACTTCGCGCGCGCCGGCGCTGGCCAGGCTGAGCAGGGCCTGATCCGGGCAATCGTGGCCACGGATACCGAAGTCCCCGATCCGGATTTGCTGCAGGCCGCAGCGGCGATCGCCGCCAACCGACCGCGCCTCTGCGCGCGCCAGGTGCTGGTGGACGTCAGCATCCTCGGCGACGCCGCCGCTACGCCGGAACATGAACTGTTGCGCGCCATGATCGAGCAGGTGCCGGACGGCTGGCGCATCGAGCCGGTGCGCCACGATGGCACCCGCTACCGCTACGCGCGGCGCTTTGCCCTTGACCTGATCGACCGTCCGGACTTGCAGATCGAGGATGGGGTGGCCGATGCCAAAGCCGGAGATGTGCTCGTGACGCTCGGCAAGGGGCCGGCGGCGGTGATGCCCGAAAAATGGCTGGCGCGCGGGATAGAGGCTGGCCGACTGGCGACCGGCTCCGATGCGGATACGGGCGAGCGGCTTGCCGCCCTGTTGGCCGTCGGCGGCCCCGATTGCGTGGCCTGAACGCCGCACTGGAAGACGGGTGCGGCCGCCGCAGACGCTGTGTCTAGTGCGCCTGCCAACGCAGCAGCGCGTCCCGCATGCGCTCCCAGTCGAAGAACCTGCGCTGTTCATAATACAGCTTGCCCGGATGGGGCCTGTGTTCCAGGCGCTCCGTGCTGACTGCCTGCAGTGCCTGCCTGCCGTCGAGCAGGTAGTGCAGCAGCACGAAGGGGAATAGGCCGATCCACGTCGTGCGCTGAGAGGGATATTCCAGGCACAGGCGCAGGTAGGTCAGGCGCCTCCCCCACTCAATGGCCTTTAACTCCACCGGGCCGTTCGCTGCCAGCGGCGACAGCACCCGGAACAGGGGACCGGGGCATCCCTTGTGGTTATACAGCGCGAACTGGCGCACCTTCGGCAGCAGGGCGCGCCGGTGCGCCGCACGCACCGTCAGCGCATGCAGTGCGTCGTGATCGTGGTGCCCGCCCTCCCAGGCCGTCACGTAGATTCGTCCAATCGCGCCGAAGGAGCCGATCCATTCGTCGATCCACTCCCCGGCGGCGTCGAGCGACAGGTGCAGCTGCGCGTCGTCGATGGCGAGCAGGTCGCCCGCAAACACGACGTCGCGCGGGTCCACGCCGAGCTTTCCCAGCACCTGCAGCGACTCCGCGTTGCGGCGCGCCGCAAGGCCGTTCACGCCGCGCGTGAGGTAGGCGCAGGCGGCCCTGCGGCCCTGCCGCCGGCATTCGTCGATCGCGTGGAACACGCCGAACTCGTCGTCCTGGTGGGCAAACAGGAACAGATCGACAGGTGCGCCGTGTTGCGGCTCAATAGGCATCGAAGTCGAGGAACGAGAAGCGGATGCGCGCCGGGTCCAGCACCGTACCCGGGTCTGGCAGCGACCGGTAAATCAGGTTCAGCGGCGACGGCCTCAGGCGCTTCGGAATCGCGGCATAGCCGCCCACGCGCCGCTCTACGTCAGGCATCAGGCCGAGGTACAGACGCAAGGGGCTGGCCGGAGCGCCCGTCGGCGCCAGGCTGATCGTGGCCGGCAGCGCCAGTTGCGCATACGCGTGGATCCAGGGACCGAAGGCCGGCGCATGGAACTGCCAGCCGCTGCCGCCGCGGCGGCAGCGCACCGGGTTGGACGGACTGGCGCAGCGCCACTCGAGCGCGGCCTGGCTCCATACCCGTTCGAAGGCTGGCGCCTGGCCAGCCGCCGGGCCGGCCCTGCCGATGCCGCCGACGCCGACCAGCGCCTCCAGCGGCCTGACCAGCTGGAAGCCGAGTTTGCGCACGAAGCCCGGGGTGCTGTTGGCGTTGGCGACGCCGTATACGCCGGCATAGCCAGCGACGGCCGCCGCTTCGTAGGTCATCGCGGCCAGCTTCGTGAACAGGCCCTGGCCCTGGAACTGGGGATGGGTGGCGGTGTTGAGCGACAGCAGGACGCGCACGGGGCGCCTCTCGATGCTCGCCTGCGCCGGGATGCACACGTAATGGGCAGCCAATACATTGCCTTCCCAGGCGTCGAAACCGAAGGCGCGGCCGTCGGGATTGTGCACGTACAGCCACGCCAGGTAATCCCGCGTAAACTTCCCGGAATCGGGGAAACAGGCGGCAAACAGGGCGCTGTACCGGGCCAGTGCCGCGTCGTCGAACTCGATGGGCGCGAATCGCATCACTTGAATATCCAATGTTTACTCAGGAAGAAACCGTTCACCGCCACCAGCGGCAATGACGCCAGCTTGCCCACCAGGGGCTGCTCGACGAGCGCGACCGACAGGGCCACCAGGCCGAGCGTCAGCAGGTAGTTCAGGCCCACGACGCACAGGAAACGCGACAGCGTGCGAAGCGTGGTCACGTTGTTGAAGGTGACTTTCGCGTGAAAGGCATAGTTGACGGCCAGGCCCGCAATGAATCCGGCCGACGTCGCCTGCAGCGGCGCCACGCCTTGATAAACCAGCAGCTGCAGCAGGCCGATATCGACCAGCGCGCTCAGGCAGCCGCCGGCGACGAATACCAGGAACTGCGGCCCGGGCCAGCTCAGTCGCCGCATAACCGGCGCCAGGGACGGGTTTTCTTGTGCAGCGGCCGCTTTGGCACCGACGCAATATCGTTCGACAGGAAAGCCAGCACCAGCTGCATACCCATCAACATCGGCAGCGCCGCCATCATGACGGTCCCTGCCGGCGTTTCCACGCCGGCGCGCGCGGACTCGATCCAGTTGGCCACGCCGTACACCGATCCCAGCACGAACAGCGTCACGCCCAGCGGCAGCTCGATCGAGGCCAGCGACATATTGCGCAGGTAGTAATTGTAGAAGATGCGCTTGCCGAAGTTACGGATGTGCTTGAGGAGGAATTCGGTAACGATCTTGGAAATCTTCAGGTTGCTCACTTCGTCGCCGTAGCTGGCGTCCATCGGCACGTCGACCACCACCGCCTGCAGAGTATTGAGACGAAACAGTATGTCCGTTTCGAAGAAGTAGCGACGGCTGATCTTGTTGAACGGCAGGTGGCGTGCCGCATCCGCATGGATCGCCGTGTAGCCGTTGGTCGGGTCGAACAGGTCCCAGTAGCCGGAAGACAGCTTGGTCATCAGCGACAGCACAGCATTGCCGAACAGGCGCAGCGGCGGCATGGCGCCAATCTGCTCGAGGTCGAAGAAGCGGTTGCCCTTGGCGTAGTCGGCCTCGCCGCGCAGGATCGGCGCAATGAATTGCGGGATCAGGCGCGGGTCCATCTGGCCGTCGCCATCGACCTTGACGATGACCTCCATGCCTTCGTCGATCGCGGCCTGGTAGCCGGTCATGACGGCACCGCCGACGCCCTGGTTCTGGACATGCTCGATCACGCGCACCCGCGGGTCGGTACAGCTGCCGCGCACCAGTGCGCCGGAACCGTCCGGACATTTGTCGTCAACGACATAAATGCGGCTCACTTCCGGGCCGATCCCTGCAATCACACCAAGGATATGCCGAGTCACGCGGTAACTGGGAATGACGACGGCGATGGCGTCCTGGGGATTCATACTGATATACCTGTACAAGAGAGCGATTATTATTGCTGAATAAGGGGCAAATGCCAATCCGGAAAGCCGGTCCAGGCGCGACCGCGCCTAGGCCTCGACCGGCTGGCCCAGGCGCAGCGCATGGGCCGCAGCGACCAGCGAAGCGCCCGTGTCGCGCCAACTGGCCGGGCGGTAACTGGCCCGGATTGCGGCTTCGCGCTGCGCCACGTCCTGCGGATGCTCGATGTACCAGCGCAGGCGCTCGGCCCAGCGCGGCACGTCCCAAGGGTCCACGTATTCGATCAGCTCGCCCCCCGCTTCCGGGATCGATGCCGCCGACGATGCCAGGCAGAATTTGCCATACGCCAGGCTTTCGGCCACCGGCAGGCCCCAGCCCTCGTACAGCGACGGATAGGCGGTGAAATAGGCCTGCTCGTAGAGGCGCGCCAGGTCGCCGTCGGATACGTTGTTCAGGATGCGCAGGTAGGGACGAATGCGCGGATCCAGCTTCAGGTCCGACATCAGGTCGTTCATGCCCCAGCCGGCCATTCCGACGAAGACCAGCAGCGGCAGGCCGGTCATGCCCGCATCGACCAGCCTGGTATAGGCCCGGTACAGCGTTTCGTGGTTCTTGCGGCGCTCGATGGTCGAGACGAACAGGACGAAACGGCGTCCGAGCACGTCGGCGACCTGGGCCGATGGCGGCGCGGCGCCCGCACTGGCGATCTCGCAGCCGAGCCGGACCACGCCAAGTTCGGGCACCGGGACCTGCGAGGCTTCGAGGAACTTGCGCAGGTCGGCGCGCGAGTATTCCGAGATGCAGACGATGCGGTCGGCGCAGCGCGCGACGTCAAGGAAGTAGCGCGAGAACTTGGCGGCGACATCGGCCACGCACAGGTGCGGCAGCCGGATCGGGATGATGTCGTAACACATCAGCAGGACCTTGAGCCCGAGCCGCTGCTTCAGTTCGTACAGGTAGGGCAGGTTTTTCTGGTCCCAGTCCAGCCCGAGGGAGACATACACGTCGCCGGGGCCGAACAGGATGTCCGGCTTGACGAGGGCGGCAGGGGCAGCGGGCGCGGCCGGCGCCTGTGTTGCGGCGGGCGAAGAACCGCGCCACAGCAGGCTGGCGCTGCGACGCAGTTCGCGCGCAGCTGCGCGCATGCCGCGCAGCCCATCGAGCCGGCTGCGGGCAAACCCGCGCACGGGCACCTGCAGCGGGCCCGGCAGGACGGCAATGCCGCGCGCCGCCCAGCGGCGCCATCCCGGCGGGACAGCCGGTGCTCCGGCGATCGCGGCCGGAGCGGCAGCAGGAACTGCGGCTGCGGCCGGGGCATGGTGTTCGCCACCGGCGTCGAGCCGCGCCAGTGCGAAGCCCAGCTCCTCAGGGCCGACCTCGAAGTAGGAATCGTAGTCGAGGTCGAAGCGGCAGAAGCGGATGCCGGGATCGCCCGAGTGCAGGAACTGGCGCGCAGTCTCCGCCTCCACGCGCACGATACCGAGCGCCGGCCGGCTCCAGCCGCGGGTGGTGGTCACGTCCAGCCAGATCGTCATGCGCCCTCCTTCCCTTGCGCCAGCAGCGCCGCTACTTCACGCGGCACGGTGGCCAAGCAGGCGTCCCAGGTCAGGCTGGCGCGCACCGCGTCCACGGCCGCGGGCGCCGCTGGCGTCAACTCGAGCACCTTGCGGATGCTGTCCTGGAACTGCGCGGGCGTCTCGGCAATCAGCACTTCCGGCAGGCCGGCGAAGCGCTCGAAGCCGCGCATTGCGGTCGGCGTGCAGACCACTGGCCGCCCGGAATACAGGGCTTCGGCGGTCTTGATGTTCGATCCCCCGCCGCCGCCGATGGGCAACAGGAAGGCATGCGCCAGGCTCTTGACGGCGGCCAGGTCGGCGTCGTCGAGCACGCCCAGCACCTGCAGGCGCGACAGGTTCAATTCGCGCCAGCGCGACTTGCCCAGCTCGCGCTCGAGATGGGGGCCGGCGCCGCCGGCGATGACCAGCTTCGATCCTTCCGGGATGCAGGCGAGCGAATCGCCGACCGCGTCGAGAAAGCCCGTGTAATTCGGCGGATGGGCACTGGCGATGAAGATCGGCCAAGGCTGCTGCGGCAGGCGCGCGCGCCAGCGGGCGCAGCGCTCGGGATCGGCCTGCCAGGGGCTGATCCCGTTGGCAGCATGCAGCACGCTCGGCGCGCCGTACGAGCGCAGAGTCTCGGCGTCCTCGCGCGTCACGGCGAGCGACAGCGCCGCGTCGCGCGCCAGCTCGGCTTCGATGGCCGCCATGTCGGCGACCGCCTGCTCGATCAGCGCCGGCTCGTACTGCTGCCCGAGGATCGCGCGCTTCATCGGCGCCTCGATGTTGTGCGAACTATTGACCAGCATGGCGTCCCGGCACAGAGGCGATTCGAGCTGCAGCCAGCGTGCCAGCGGGTACAGCCAGGCCTGTTCGATCTGGATTACATCGACCGGGCCCGGCAGCGCGCCGGCGACCTGGCGGAACACCGTGTCGGACGCGACCGAGAATGGCCCCATCAGGAAGTCGGACAGCGCCGGCATCGGCACGCCGCGGTAATTGCGGAATGGACTGTCGCCCGGGAAGGCGACATCGTCAGGACCGATGTCGGCCGCCTCGTAGGCCTCGGCCTGGTAGAAGCCGACCGGATGCACGTCGAATCCGGCCGCCTCGTACACGCGGACCATGGCGGCGGCACGCAGTTGGCCGCCGTGGCGCGGGCGGCGTACCGGGTAAGGCGCCAGCATCAGCATGCGCGGACGGCGGCGCGCCGCCGGCGCCGGGGCCAGCAGCTGCGTCGCACGCCCTTCCAGGCCCAGCACGACCTGCATCAGCTGGCGCGCGCTGGCGGCCCAGGTCAGCCACGGCAGGCCGTCCGGGGACGGCGCGGCGCCGGCCGCGTAGAGTGCGAGCCATTCGGAGAGCGCTGCGGCGAGGTCCTGAGGCTGGGTGCCGCGGAAGTAGAAGGCACGGTCGCCGCCGACTTCGCGGAACACCGGCAGGTCGCGCGCGATGATCGGCAGCTTGTGCTGGGCCGCCTCGATCAGCGGCAGGCCGAAGCCTTCGCCCACAGACGCCGCAACCAAGCCGTTCGATGCGGCATACACTTTTTCCAGGTATTCGTCGCTGACGCCTTCCAGCCAGAACAGGCGCTTGCCGGCTTCCGGGTGACTGCGCAGGCGCACCGCCAGTTTGTCCACCATCCAGCCCTGCTTGCCGACCATGACCAAGTTGACGTCGTTGTCCTGGGACCACAACAGCTCGAAGGCGGCGAGTAGTTGCCCGTACTGCTTGCGCGGCTCGATAGTGCCGACCGCGAGCAGCGTCGGGCAGCGCGCGAGGCGGGCCAGCACGTCGGCAGCGTTCTCGGGCAGGCCGCGCGAAGGCACCGAGCGACTGACGTCCGCGCCGAGGTGGAACCAGGCGATCTCGAAAGGCAGCAGGCGCGGCGCTGCATGGGCGCGCTGCCAGGTGGCCAGTTCCTGCGCCACCGCGCGCGAAATGCAGACCGCACCGTCGAAAGCGGAGATGGCGTGCAGCCAGGCGGCGTGCCCGTCCGCCGTGCCCGGCGGGAAGTGCTCGGGCATCAGGACCGGCAACAGGTCGTACACGACGAAAAACACTTTCACGCCGTCGCGGTGCATGTCTTCCAGGAACGGGCGGTGCTGCGGGACCAGTTGCGGCAACAGATCCAGGCCGAGGAACACGTCGCCCGGCTGGTAATCGATCGGGGCATCGGCGCCGGCCGGGGCGCTCTGCAGGAACTGCGCCGTGAACGCGCGGGCGTAGCGATAGCCGGTGCTGCTGCCGGTCACATACACGGGCAATACTTCATAGCCGGCCGGAGGATGGTCGAGGAGCTCCCTCAGAATGCTGCGCGTGACGCGCTGCACACCGGTGCGGGCGTCGCGCTGGACCAGTTCGGACACGTCCACCAACATCTGACGCGTTCCCGGCGCCTGCGGAAAGCGGCTCAATGCATGGGCCCACCTGCGCAATTCTGCATCGTTTGCCGGCGTGCCGAGCGCCTGCGGGACGCGCTCGATCAGTTGTTTGAGGAGCGCATCGGCGGAGGCCGGCGCGCTATTGGGCGCGGCGCCGGCATGCAGCGCCTCGAGCGCCGCCAGGGCGCGTTCGGCCATATGATCCCAGCCGGCCGGCGGCGTATCGGCATTGCGTCCGGCCGACAGGTCGAGCGCCTCCCTGCCGAGCAGGCCGGCCGCATCGCGTGCGACGGCGGGATCCGTGGCCAGCAGTTGCGCGGCCTGCCGCAGCGCCCCGGACTTGGCGCGGAGATGCGCGGCGCGGCCTGGCTCGGGCGCTGCATCGAGCAGCGGGCGCAGGTCATGCACCAGTACGGCCACCGGCGGGTGCTGCACAAAGTCGCCAATGCTGGTGACGCCATTGCCGGCATAGCCTTCGAACGGGCTGGTGACCAGTACCACGTCCGCGCCCAGGCAGGCCAGGAAGGCTTCGCGCACCGATTCGGCCAGCGTGCGGCGCGCATCGTTGGCGGGCATGCGCGCCGCCAGCGGGCCGGGTGTGTGCCAGACGCGGATGTGTTCCTGCGCCAGAAGACCGTCGAAGGCCGCGCGCAGCGGCTCGATGGTTTCCGGGAACAGGCCATTCAGGGCCAGCACCACTTCGTGCCTGCCGCGCCGGCGCACGATGGCGCGCACCAGCGACAGCGCGCAGCGTCCAGTCGGGTCGAACCGGTGCTCGGCTTGCGCCCCCTGCATGTCGATCACAATACGCATCAGTCTGCCTTAGAGTGGATGACCTGGTGAATTTCGGCGAGGATCCGGTTGGCGCGCGGCGACAGCTCGCGCAAGGCTTGTTCTTCATGCTGCGCTGCCTGGGCCGCGTGCACGGGCGTTGCTGCCTGCGGCATCGGGACCGGCGCCGACCGGCCGGCCATCCTGCGCAAGCGGCCCTTGATGCGGCGTGCGAGGTCGATGGCGCGACGCATCGGGGCGGTGACGCGCCAGGAGGTGCTGGCCTGGAGCGCCGCGACCTGCGCGCGCAGCGACCCGGCTTCGGCCGAAAGGTGCTCGCGCTCGCGCGACACGGTATCCGATTGCCGCTGCATCCATTCGATATGGGCATGCAGGCGGGCGGTCTCGCCCAGCGCCGTGTCGTGCTGGCCCTGCATCCATTCGATGTGGGCGTGCAGGCGCGCCGTGTCGTCCTGCAGCGCGTCGAGCCGGGCGCGCAGCGAGGCCCTTTCCGCCTCAAGGCGGCCGCTCAGCTCGCGTTCGTCGGCTAACTCGCGCTCGGTTGCGGCGAGCCGTTCGCCATCGGCGTTCGCCTGGGCCAGCTCGGCCTGGTGGTGCGCGATCAGACCGCGGCACAGTTCGGAGTTGGCCAAGCCGCTCAGGCGCACGCTGTCGAACACGTTCGGCGGGCTGGAGAAGGCGGCCATCAGCTCGGGATGCTCGTCGGCGACATAGAAACGATTCAGGCCGTCGAAATAGACGAAGCGGTAGCCGGCGCCCGTGACCAGCGGTTCCCAGCTCGCGTAGTCGACTCGCGTCGTGGTGGGCACTGTCGCTTCGATCACCATGATCCACGGCCGCAGGCGCGCTGGATCCCATCCGCGCAAGACCTTTTCCTCGAGGCCTTCGACGTCTATCTTCAGCCAGTGCACGTCCTTCCCTTCCAGGAACTCCAACGCGCTCTTCAGGGTAAGCATCGGCACCTTCACCGTGGTGTGCGTAAAGCCTTGTTCGGCCTGGTAGCGCTCGGCATAGGCGTCGATCGCCGTGCTCAGGCCAGTTTCGGGAATCACGTTCAGATCGAGGATGCCTTCGCTGTCCGACAGCGCCATCTGTAGCACGGTGTCGTCCGGACGGTCCTGGCGAAGCAGGTCGGCATAAGCCTGCACCGGCTCGACATGCACGCCGCGCCATCCGTGCTCGTAGAAGGCCTTGCTGACCGAATCGACCACGGGGTGCTGGGCACCGACATCGACATATACGCCATGCTCGACGTGCTTGAGGGCACGCCAGAGCATCACGTCTTCAAAATTTTGGGCGTATGAAATAAAACTCATGAAACTCACTGGGTAGCATCCTCACGTTCGCGAGTCACCGCGAAGTGGGCGTTCAAGGAAGTGGAGCCGATGAAAAAGTCGCGACTGACGTTGACGACGTCGAATACCAGCAGGTTGTCCACCCATTCGTAGTTGTCGCTCAGGTGGGTATCGCAGCTGACAAGCGCCGGCGAGACCGAATACGAGCCCGGACCGAGGTCGCAGGTGAATTCCATGTCATAGACCACGCGTTCGCCCGCCTGCACGCCCTCCTGGATCTGGCGCGTATGCCAGGTATTCGTGCCCCACACGACATGGCCCTGCTTGTCGCGGATCATGTAGCCGAGCACGAGGCGCGGGATTGCCGCATTCACCGTGGTTACCAGGCGCAGGCGCAGTGCCTGCCCTACCTGGGCCACGGCCACCTCGCCGCCGTTGACGCTGTCGAACAGCTGCAGGCTGTCGATGCGCGCTTCGCCGGTGCCGCTACGGGTCATCAGCCAGCCGTTGCTGGCGCGGCGCTGCTCCACGTTCGATTGCGCGTTTTCCTTCTGCGCCACCAGGGCATTGTAGAAATCGACGATCTCGTCCGGCATGCCGTCGCGCAGCACGCGCCCCTTGTCGAGCAGGATGACGCGATCGCACAGGGTGCGGATGTCGCTCGGGCTGTGGCTGACGAACATGATCGACACGCCGTCTTCCTTGAACTGGCGGATGCGGTCGAAACTCTTGTGCTGGAAATAGCTGTCGCCGACCGACAGCGCCTCGTCGACGATCAGCAGGTCGGGCCGGAACGCGGTAGCGACGCTGAAGGCGACGCGCATCTGCATCCCGCTCGAATAGGTGCGCGTGGGCTGGTCGAAGTAGTCGCCGATTTCAGCGAAGGCCTCGATCTCGGGCATCGCGCGCTCGATCTCGGCCCGGCTGTAACCCATCAGGCCAGCGGAATGGAAGGCGTTCTGGCGTCCGGTCATGTCGGGGCTGAAGCCCATGCCCAGCTCGAGGATCGCCGCTACCCTGCCGCGCATATGGACCTGGCCCTCGGTGGGCTGCACGGTGCCGGTGATCAGCTTGAGCAGGGTGCTCTTGCCGGCGCCGTTCTGGCCGATGATGCCGACGGCCTCGCCGGGCCGGACGGCGAAGCTGACGTTGCGCAGCACCCAGTGTTCCTCGCGCGGGGCGACCGAGCGGAAGAACCACGAGGCGATCCGGCGCAGTTCGCCACCCCATTGGCGGTAGGATTTGCCCAGACCTAGGACTTGCAGTTCGCCGCTCATAGTTGATCTACCATTTCAGGGCTGGCCTTGCGGAACAGGATCAGCGAAAACGCGGACAGTAGCAGTCCAATCAGGAACGTCGAGACCAGTCCGCCCCACTCGGGCATGCGGTTGTACAGCAGGACGTCCTGATAGCCCGTCACCAGCGGGATCAGCGGGTTCAGGACCAGCCAGGCCCGGTACTGCTCGGGAATAATATTGACCATGTAAACCACCGGCGTAAACCAGTACAGGAACTGCATCAGCACCGGCACTACCTGGCCGACATCGCGCAGGAAGACGTTGATAACCCCGAACATCAACCCCAGCCCAATGGCAAGCACGATGGCGACGATCATGAGCAGGGGCAGCCACAGCAGCGCCAGGCCTGGCGCATGGCCGAGCACGCCGAAGATGACCAAGACCGCCACCAGCAGCAGCAGGTTGTTGACCACGGCGCTGCCGATGACCACCAGGGGCAGTGCGATTTTCGGGAAAGCCAGTTTTTTCAGGATGTTACCGTTGTCGATGAACAGCGTCAGGCAGCGGTTGACGATCTCCGCGAACAGCGACCAGCCGAGCGTGCCCGACATCAGGTAGATGGCATACGCATAGCGGTTGTCGATGCCCTGGAGCTTGGCCGACAGTACGGCCGACAGGACGAAGGCGAAGATCAGGACCTGGGCGAGCGGATTGAGGATCATCCACAGGCCGCCGAGGCGGCTGCGGATGAACTTGGTGCGCAATTCGGTTTGAATGGACGAGACTATGAAGTAGCGGTAGCGCCAAGCGCCGGACAACATCCCTAACATGGGTCACTTTCTAGTTAAACGACACATGCCGGCACGACGGCGCCGGCGTGGCCGGACAGGCCGAACCGGTCCGTGCAGGCGGGCACGGCGACGAAGTAACCAGCCGTCACGATGCGGGATCAACAATTTGTTCGCATGCGCAGTAAGCGATTATACATGGGCACCCGATGTCAGGGAAATACGTTCCGGAGCACGCCGCGGGGCGGGACGCCCGTTCCCACGTCGGCGGCAAGGGGCGCGCGGCAAGGTGGGCAAGGCCGGGTGTTATAATTTTTGACTTTGCCGTTTACCGTTGCCCCGCATTGCAACGCCTTCCGCGCCGCGCTTCCAGCGAGGACTGTTTTAACAATTACATCCAGAATTAATGCGCATCCTCATCGACCTGCAAGGCGCCCAGTCGGAAAGCCGGTTTCGCGGCATCGGGCGCTACTCCCTGGCGCTGGCGCTGGGCATTGCCCGCAACGCCGCCGGCCATGAAATCTGGCTGGCGCTGAACGGCGCCCTCGCCACTTCGATTGCGGACCTGCGCCGTGCTTTCGACGGCCTGGTGCCCGCCGAGCGCATCCGGGTATTCGACATCCCGATACCGGTCGCGGAAATCGATGCGGCAAACGTGCCGCGCTGCCGCGCCGCCGAAATGCTGCGCGAACACTTCATCGAGCAGCTTGCCCCCGACGCCGTGCTGGTGACAAGCCTCTTCGAAGGCTATATCGACGATTCGGTGGTATCGGCCGGACGCTTCGCCCCGGCCGGGCATACCGCCGTGGTTCTGTACGACCTGATCCCCTTCCTCAATCCCGATGCCTACCTCGGAACGCCGGAACAGCGCCAGCACTACGCCGGCAAGATCGCCTCGCTGCGTGCAGCCGGGCTATTGCTGGCGATCTCCGACTATACCCGGCAGGAAGCGATCGACGCGCTCGGGCTCGACCCGAAGCGGGTTGTCGCGATCTCGACCGCCGTGGACGACAGCTTCCGCCCCGCCCCGCCGGGACCGGCACTGGCGGCGCTGCGCGAGCGCTGCGGGATCGTGCGCGACACCATTATGTACGCGCCGGGCGGTTTCGATGCACGTAAGAACATCGATGGCCTGATTGTTGCCTACAGCCTGCTGCCGGCAGCGCTGCGCGCGCGCCACCAGCTGGTCATTGCGAGCAAGCTCGGCGAGCACGAGCGACGCGTCATGAACGAGCATGCGCGCCAGCACGGCCTGGCCCACGACGAACTGGTGCTGACGGGTTATGTCAGCGATACGGAACTGGTTGACCTGTACCGCTCGGCGGCACTGTTCGTGTTCCCGTCGAAGCACGAAGGCTTCGGTTTGCCGGCACTGGAAGCAATGGCTTGCGGAGCGATCGTGATCGGCGCCAACAACACCAGCATCCCGGAGGTCATCGGTTGCGGGGAAGCCCTGTTCGATGCCGCCTCGCCAGCCTCGATCGCGGCCAAGATCGCCGAGGTCATGGAAAGCCCGGCGCTACAGGAGCGCCTGCGCATCCACGGCCGCGCCCAGGCGGCACGCTTCTCGTGGGATGTCACGGCGCGCAAGGCGCTGCAGGCACTGGCGGCGCACCACGCTGCGCAGCACGACGCGGGGGCTGCCGTGCACGCCCCGACCAGCCGCAGCGAGCTGCTGCGCGCCGTATTGGGGATTCCCGGTTTGCCGCGCAATGAAGCCTACCTGCACGAACTCGCCCATTGCCTGGCGGGTGCGCCGGATTCGTCGCGCCCGCGGCAATTCCTGTTCGACGTGTCAGCCATCATGCAAAAAAGCGCAACGGAAACGGCCGCCGTCCTCGAAGCACAGCTGCGCGAGTTGGGGACCGCGTCCCTGCCCGGCCTGCAGCTGGAACCGGTCTTCCTTTCGAAGCAGGGCGGGCGCTGGCACTACCGCTACGCGCGCCGCCTGCCGGGCGAAGCGGCGGGAAGCCCGGACGAACCGGCCCAGGCCGCGATCGATATCGGGCCGAGCGACCTGTTCTATACGGATGGGGGCGGGGACACGCCTGCCGCCGAACAGGCCGCGCTGCATGCGCGCCTGCGCGAGCGCGGCGTGAAGCTGGGCCGCCTGGCGGGCCCGGGCGCCACGCCTTCGGACTGGCTGCAGGCCGATGCGGTGCTGTGCACCTCGCAGTCCGCGCTGGCGCAAGTCGAAGCAGCGCTGGCAGGCGACGCCGCGCGGCCTCGGCCGGCTCTCGGGCTGCTGGAACCAGGGGCCGCCCCTGTCCAGCTGCCCGCCCTGTTCGGCGCGGGCGTGCGCTGACGGCAAGCAGGGCCGCTGCCGCCCTGTCTTATTTCGGCACGATGCGCATTTCGGTAATGCCGATGCCGAGGCGGCGCAGGTCATCACTCATGCCCAGTTCTTTCGGCGACACGGCTGCCGGGACGCGGAAGATCAGGGTGCTCGCCCCGCTCGGATTGCTCATTTCGAACACCCGTGCCTCGTTCTGGGCGCCCAGCGTAAACCGGCGCTGCTCGTTCCCGACCTGCAGCACGAACTCCGGGCCCGCATTCCTGCCGAAGGCATGGGCGCGCAGCTGCAATTCGAATTTTTCGGGCAATGGTTCGGAAAACTCGAAGGTCACCATATCGCCGTCGGACCATACCCCCCACTGCTCGGTAAACGACAGGCCCGACTCGGCGACGATCCTGCCCGGCCAGTCCGACATCTTGAAGTAGCGGTGGTCGAGGTCGGGCGCATTGACGATGGCCTCGTCGGCGATCACCCGCCAGGTCTTGTCGTTCAAATCCAGCTTGCACAGGTTGCGCACGCCGTGCTTGCGGGCGTAGTTGAAGACACGGTCGTCGTAGTCGTCGCGGTTCGGCAAGCCGAAGTTCCAGTCTTTCGGGCTGAATGAGGCCACGCCGTTGATGGTCGGGATGCTCAGCGATTGCGCCAGCATCATCGCCGTGACATTGTGAGCGTAGGCGTTGTTGATCGGCTCGGGGAAGCCGCCGAGCGTATCCTGCCCCGCCCAGCCGGAAACGTAAAACACCTTGCACTGCGCCGGCGGCGCGTTCGGCAGCGCCAGCCGCGCGATTTCCTCATGACGATAGAGGTTCAGGTAAGGCTTGGTCAGCTCTTCGGCCACCAGCAGCGCGCCCAGCAGCAGCGCGATCGGCATGCCCATGCGCTGGGTCGAGAGGTAGCGCACCCCGATCAGCACGACTGGCAGCGCCAGGACGAACTGGTAGGCGGCGACCACGTTCAGGGCCTGCGCGCCAGGGAACAGGTGGTAGACCAGGTACCAACCGCTGTACCCGCCCACGCGCAGCGCCAGCCCCCAGGTCAGCAGGGTCGCCAGCGCCAGTGACGGCAAGATCACGAATTGGCCGCGGCGGCCCTGGCGGATGGCCTGGACACACCCGGCAACGAACAGCACGAACAGGATAGGAGCGAATCCGGTCGTTGCATATTCGCCGACCGGCGTATAGGAAGGCGAAACGAGTTTCAGCACGGAATTATAGAACTTGCCGAACATCAAGTTCTCGTTGCCGACCTGTAGCACGTCCTGCCACGGAATGGTATTGCCGCGTACCGATTCGTAGGCGCGTACGCCCACTTCGCGCGATTTCGGCAGGAAGGCGTACACGAAAGGCGCCATACCCAGCGCTGTCCCGGCCAGAACCGCCAGCAGCGAGCGGTACTGCGCAAGCAGCTGTCGCCCGAACTGCCGGCGCAGGTCGGCGCCAGCCCAAACGAACATGATCACGGCGGCGAACGTGAAGAAATAGGCGAAAAACCAGGCGACGTAGAAGCAGGTGAGGCACAGGGCACCGTACAGCAGGCCGGCGGCGATGCCGTGCAGGGCGAAGCGCCGCCCATTGCCCGCGAGGAAAGCCTTGATGGCGCTCCACAGCAGCATGCCGATCAGCGGAACAAAGGCCAGCGACGTGAGCTGGATGCGCGAACTGTGCGAGGCCAGCCCACTGCTGAGCGTAAACAGGCCTGCCGCCAGCAAGGCCCAGTAAAACGGGAAAGCGAACACGCGCCGCAGCAACAGGTAGCTGAACACGAACCCGCAGCCACGCACCGCGAAGTTGGCCAGTTCGGCAGCCAGGAAAGGATCGAGCCCGGCCAGCCGGAACGGGAAATACGCAACGCCGATCAGGAAATAAGCGTCAGTCTGGGCAATCGTGCGCGTGTATGGATAAAAGTAATTGACCTCGGACCAGTCGGCCTGGCCGGTAAAGAAGAGGTACCAGTGCTCCAGGATCGTGGTCGAAATGACGACGTCGTAGCGGTCGCCCGGCAGCAGGGCGAAGCCCGTGAACAGTTGGTAGCGGCCGACCAGCACCAGGCAGACGAGGCAGAACGCGGCAAGGAGGACGATGCGCAGGGTGCGGTCCGGACTGCGCCAGCCTCCCGCCTGGGAAAGCGATATATTCATGGATTCAATTCACTCAGGACTGCTATTCGAACGACAGGGTGCGCACGCTGACGCCGAGCCGGCGTCCGTCGCTGTTGATGCCGAGCTGCTGGGGAGAGACCGCGTCCGGCGTCTCGATGACGAATTCCAGCGCCGCGCCTGGTTCAATAGGCGGCAGCGCCAGCTCGAGGGTGCGGGTCGCGGCGTCGCCGTCGAAGACATGCCGCACCGGGGCGCCACCGTTGACCGCAATGGCAACGCGCTGGCGCTGGTGCGTCCCTTGCAGGTAGGGCGCCAGCACCAGCCGCGCCGAGTTGAAGCGTTCGCCTGCGACACAGGAGAAGGTGGCTTTCGTGCCGTCGGTCCAGCGGCCTTCCGTGGCGGGCCAGCTGAACCCGCTCAGCATGGTCGGCACCAGGCCGCCGCGTTCGGAAAAGTCGGTCACCCGCTTGCACGCCCTGCCCGCGTCGATGACCTTGGCCACGCAGGCCGCGTCGAGCAGCAGGATCTGGCCCGAACCCGGACGCGTACAGCCCGCGAATTCATAGCGCGAGGCGCCACGCGAGCTAAGGATGGTGTCGTACTGGTCGAGCGCACCCAAATCGTTGGTGCCGAGCACATGCTGCATAGCGAGGTCGCGCGGCGTGCGTGCCAGCGCGATCGAGAACAGGTAATTGATCGTCCACGGCTGGTTGCGCAGGTCAACGACGACGTTCACCTTGCCGTCCGCCGCCGGCGCCAGCGGCCCGGCCTGGACCCCGGCCAGCTGGCGCTCGATTGCGACGATGTCGGAAGTATCGGTCAACTTGGCCCAGCGGGCGCATGTGGTGAAACTGACGGCCAGCGCCGCCACCGGGACGAGCGTCATGGCGATCCCGTTCCACGGCGCGGGTTGCTGTCCGCCGCGCGGCAGACCATGCGCTAGCCGTCCGCCGAACACGGCAATGGCGACGAACAGGAAGCTCGTCATTCCGAAGGCGTATTTTTTGACGGCATATTCGGAACCGAAACCGAAGCGCAGCAGCACCAGTTGCACCAGGCACAGCAGTGCGATGGTGAGGCCATAGCCGCCCAGGAATTTCAATGCGCGCACGGCGTCGCGCTCGCGGTACCACTGCCACAGCAACAGGCCGGCGGCAGCGATGGCTGCCAGGCAAAGCACGACCAGCGCGCTCTTTCCCGGCAACAGCACCAGGCTCAGGTTGCCGTTAATTTCGGAAATCTTGCGCATGGCGGCAAAGGCCGGGTTCAGCAGGACAGCGGCCAGCCCGCCCCCCATGCACAGCAGCGCCGCCCCGATGGCCGGGCCGCGCGCGCGCCATGGGCGTTCGAGGGACAGCACGTGCAGCAGCTGCACCACGCCCAGCATGCCCAGCAGTTCGAGGGCGGGTAGCAAGTGCACGCCGGCGATGGCGTAGATCGCCGCGACCAGGAACAGCGCCGCATGGACCCGGTCGCGGGTCGCTTCCAGGTGGATGGCCACGGCCATGGCCAGCAGCGCCAATCCTTGCGCGACCAGCTGCGAGTAGAAGAAATTGCCTACGATCTCGCTACCGTGGACATCCAGCCCCAGCAGCGCATGGTTGGCCCACAGCAGGCCGGCCAGCAGCGCCGTGGCGGCCAGGGCGATCCGGGCCGCCAAGGTGTGCAGGATGCAGATCAGCGCGCCCCACACCAGCGCCACCGCCGCCAGCGCCGTGACCTGGATGCCCATGAAGGTCGAGTTCAGGAACATGCCGGCAATGGCTGCGCCGATATGGCTCAGGCGCGGATAGAAATTCATCTCGCCCAGTGTGATGTCGCCCGCCGCCAGTTGCCAGTCCTGGGCGATGCGGAAGGCCAGCGCGTAATGGTGGGCCAGGTCGATCGAGTTGCTGGTGCCGGTATCCAGATTCAGGAGGACCAGCACCACGCCGGTGCACAGCAGTAGAAAAACCTGGCTGCGCGTCAAGGATGAATGCATGAGCACCTTTCGGGAACCGGATGTCAGGCCAGCAGCTTGGCGACCTTGCGTCCTTCGCGGATGGCGTAGTTGGTGCCGCGGTCTTCGGGGTAGATCTGCGCCATCGTCGAGATGAGGGCGTTATCGAACGGCGTTTCCTGCCCCGGCACATACTGCGAATAGTTGCGCTCCGTGACCGGCTGCGCGTACTCGGAGCGCCATACCGCGTAGTCCTCCACCCAGCTGCGGTCGAACTTCGGGAACATCTGCTTCAGGTAACCCAGTGCGAATTCGAAGTATTCGGCGTCGGTCTTGGCCCAGACCGGATCCTCGACCGCGAGGTAACGCGACAGGTAGGCAATGTGCGAGCCCTTGTAGTTCTCCGGCTTGTCGAAGTTCGTGTGCTCGATGACGCCTACGAAGGGGAAACCGGGGTCGTTAACGTTGAGCCAGTAAGTTTCGGACAGGCTCTGGTTCAGGCGAAGCACCAGGCACATATTGCCCAGGTAGCGCACGCGGCGCAGTTTTGCGATCCACGCGGGATCGGCATGCGGCGCGAACAGGTCGGCGATGATCGGGAACGCGGGCGTGAACAGGTAGCGCTTGCCCTGCACCTCACCGGCCGGCGTCGCCAGGGCCGCGATCTGGCGCCCCTCGGTACGCATGCCGGTGACCGGTGCGCTGTAGCGCACCTCGCCACCGTTGGCGCGGATCGCCGCAGCCATCGCTTCAGCCAGGCGCCCGAAACCGCCCTTGAAATAGGCCAGTTCTTCGCCGCCCTTGTCGTTGCGGGTACTGCCGCGCAGGACCAGCTTTTTCCACATCCACACGGCATTCACGGCTTCGGCAAAGACCGAGAACTTGGAGGTGATCAGCGGCTCCCACACTACTTTGTAGACCTTCTTGCCGCACAGGCTCTCGAGCCATTCGCGTATGCTCAGGTGTTCGATCGACTTCCAGTCCTTGATGCGGCGCACCTGGAACACCAGCAGGCCGAGGCGGATGCGGTCAACCAGCGACAATGCCTTGAAGCGCAGCAGGTCGAGCGGGGTCGAAAGCTTCCACATGCGGCCGTTGAAGTACATGCCGGTGCGGGTAGGCAGAAGGATGACATCGCCCTCCATGCCCAATTCCTTGACCAGCTCGGGGACGTACAGGTCGTTGTTGAACCAGTGGTGGTAGAACTTTTCCAGCGTCACGCCGTCTGGGAACTGGAAGGTGCCGCCGAGGCCGCCCGGCGTGGTGTCCGCTTCCAGTACACAGACGCGCTTGCCTTCGCGGGACAGGGCCCAGGCAGCCGTCAGGCCCGTGAAGCCGCCGCCCACCACTACTACATCGTATTCGTTCATAAAAACCCGGTATTCAGTTGAGAGGCATTGCTGCCGATGGTGCGCGGCGGGCCGCGCGGAACAGTTCTGGTCGCGACCATATCGCCAGCGCACCGGCGATCGTGGTAGCCCCCCACAGCGCGAGGTGGACCAGCACGGCATAGCTGCCGGCCTGGGCGGTCGTTCCGCCAACCAGCGCCACGGCGGTAAAGGCCGCCAGGTGGAAGGGGCCGACATAGCCGGGCGACGACGGGACCAGGGTCGACAGGGTTGCGATCGCCATCACCAGCAGCGCCGCCGGCGCGCTAGCCGGCACCCCGCAGCCGAGCATGACGAAATAAAACAGTCCCGACTCGCAGACCCAGACCAACATCGAAATGAGCAGCGTCAGCGACAGCACGCGCGGACGCGACATGGCGTCGAATCCCTGCAGCAGGTCGCCGGCGGCGGCCAGCGGCGCGGCCAGGCGCCCTGCCCCGGCGCGCGCTTGCGGCAGCGCACGCAGCCAAGCCGCGAGGCGCCCGCTGAGCAGGAAGCACAGCGTCAGCGCCACCCCGCCCAGCACCGCCAGGGTCTGGGCCGAATGCGCCAGCAGCGGATTGATGGCCGCGCTGCGAATGGCCAGCAAGCCAATGGCAAGGCTGCACAGCAGGGTCATGAGGTCGATGAGGCGCTCCATCACCAGGCTGCTGGTTGCGGTGGTGCGGGTGATGCCCATTGCCGCCGGGAACACCAGGGCCCGGACGAGGTCGCCGAGGCGCAGGGGCAAAACATTGTTTAGAGCGATCGATCCGAGGAAGGGCGCGGCGCAGCTGGCGAAGCGCACCGGGGCGCCGGCCGCGCGCAGCATCATCGACCAGCGCAGCACGCGCAAGGCGTAGCCGGCCGACAGGCAGGCGACGCCCAGTACCAGGTAAGGCCAATGGAAGTGTTCGAGCGCGTCAAGCAACTCGGCGCCATTCACCTTGCTTGCGACCAAGGCCACGCACAGCAGCGTGATCGCGATGCCGAGCACGTGCTTTACCCAGCCGCCCTTGGGCGGCGGCACTACTTTGCTCATTCTCTATCCCAGACGCGCCACGGGGCATTGCCGGTCGCCCACAATGCCTCGAGTTCGCGCTTGTCGCGCAAGGTATCGCAGGGCTGCCAGAAACCGGTATGCTGGAAGGCGGAGAGTTGCCCTTCGCTGGCGAGGTTGGCCAGCGGTGCGCGTTCCCATGAGGTGCTGTCGCCTTCGATGTAGTCGATTGCCGCCGGCTCCAGAACGAAGAAGCCGCCATTGATCCAGCCGATTTCGTCGCTCGGCTTTTCCTCGAAACTCGAGACCGAGAAGGTGTTGTCGATGTTGAGCACGCCAAAGCGGCCAGGCGGCTGGACTGCGGCAACCGTCGCGAGCTTGCCGTGCGCGCGGTGGAAGGCCAGCTCGGCGCCGATATCGATGTCCGACAGGCCGTCGCCGTAGGTCATGCAGAAAGTCTCGCCGTCGAGGAAAGGCGCCACGCGTTTCAGGCGTCCGCCTGTCATCGTGTCGGGACCGGTGTCGACGAGGGTGATGCGCCAGTCTTCGGAGTGACTGTTGAGGATCGTGTGCTCGCCCGTGCGCAGGTCAATGCGCATGTCCGACAGGTGCCGGTAGTAGTTGAAGAAGAACTCCTTGATGACATAGCCCTTGTAGCCAAGGCAGATCACGAAGTCATTGATGCCGTGGTGGGCATAGTTTTTCATGATATGCCACAGCAAGGGCTTGCCCCCCACCTCGACCATCGGTTTCGGCTTGGTATCGGACTCTTCGGAAATCCGGGTGCCCAGGCCGCCCGCGAGAATAACTGCTTTCATATCAACCTGTTCTTAGAGTTTGAGTTCGGACGGAGTGAAGTTCAGGCTCTGCTGGACAATCGCCACCGGCTCATCGCGCACCACGAGGTAAATCCGCAGCAGGTATTCGCCAATGATCCCCAGGAAGAAAGAATTGAGGCCGATGCCAAACAGGACCAGGATGTGGATACTCGCCAGCCCCTGCGGCAGTTCGGGGTGCAGCAGGCGCAGCGCGATGTAATAGATACTGCCCAGCAAACTGATCGCCAGGATCAGCAGGCCGAGGAAGGATGCCGCGCGCAGGGGCACGACCGAGTGGTTGAACACGGCGGTCAGGCCGAGCCGCACGAGGCGCGACATGTTGAACTTGCTCTCGCCGGCGACGCGGGCGTCGCGGTCGTAGACCACGCCGGTCTGGTTGAAACCCATCCCGGCGATCATGCCGCGCAGGTAAGGGCTCGAGGTGCGGGTCTTGCCCACTGCATCGATCACCTTGCGGTCGACCAGGCGGAAGTCGCCGACGTCGCGTGGAATCGGGTGCTCGCTGATCTTGTCGATCACCCAATAACCGATCTTGCGGAAACTGCGCAGGAGCCAGGATTCGGGCCGTTTGCGACGAATGCCGTAGATGACCTGGTAGCCCTGCTGCCAAAGGTCGAAGAATGCTTCGAGCATTTCCGGCGGGTCCTGCAGGTCGGCGTCGATCTGCATCACGGCATCGCCCCGGGTATGCAGGTAGTTGGCCAGGATCGAGCGCTGGAAACCGACATTGCGCGAGAACCGGATGGCGCGCACGCGCGGATCGCGTTGCGCCAGGCTCGAGAGCATCGCCCAGGTCTGGTCGTCCGAATGGTTATCCGAGAAGACGAATTCGAGGTCGCACTTGTCCTGCATCGTGCGCCCGAGGGCGTCGAGCCTGGCATACAGGGCGTCGAGGTTCCCGGATTCGTTGAGGACCGGGATCGTAATGGAAATCAGGGGCTTCTTCACGTGTCGTGGCGGTGCGAATGTCATGCGAGCGGCCGGACGCCGCACGCCTTGAGGTAGTCAACAATGGCGGGCAGCGCCGGCCGGTAAGCCTCGGTCGGCAGCAGGGGGTGGCGCCCGAACACCGTCGCGAAATTCTCTTCGGCCGGCTCCGGGATGCTCCCCATGCGTAACAACTTGTCCGCATGGAAACTCGAAAACACCGTCGTGGCCAGGTCGGCCAGGCTGACCGGTTCCCCATGGCTCAGGTCAAACACGCCACGCACGCCGGCATCGTCGAGCAGGCGGATGGCACGTGCCTCGTCGTCGATATGGTGATATTCGCGCAGTTGCCTGCCGAGGGTCATATTGAACGGGGTCCCTTGCTGCAGGGCCGCCAGCATTTGTCCGAGGAACATGAACGGGCTGGGAGCCCCGCCGCCGAACAGGGTGTGCACCCGCACGTGGGCGACCGGAGCACCGCCCGCGGCAAGGCCTGCCACGTGCTGCCCGAGCGCGGCCTTGCTGCGTACATAAGGATTTTGCTGCGCCAGCAGGCATTCCATGACGGTGCCAAAGGTCACCACACGCAGCCCGTGGGCGCCGGCGCCGGCGATCACAGCCGCCGGCAGGTCGACGTTGACCTGCTGGTGTTCGGCCGGCGGCAGCTTCGGATCGAGGACGCCGGAGGCCACGAACACGGTCGTGGCGCTGCCGGCCCAGGGGGCGAAGAAATCGCGCACCCGCTCCACTCCGCCTGGCGCCGCCCAGTCCGCGTACACGCTCCGTTCGAGGCTACGCACCTCCTCCGCGCCATAGGCACGCAGGAGCGCCTGGCCGAGGCGGCCACGCCCCCCGACAATGAATTTCATTGCCCCATACCCTCGCGCCACGAAGCGATCTGGCGCAGCGTGATCTCGCGTGCCGCGCCGGGATTGGCATAGTAGTCGCGGTACCAGGCAGCCGTCTCCGCCACCACCTGCCCGGTATCCCAGACAGGCTGCCAGCCCAGCTGGTTGCGCGCCAGCGAACTGTCGAGGGCCAGCGCGCCCGCTTCGGGCAACGGATTGTCCATGTAGTCGAGCTGTGGCCGCGACCAGTGTGCGCTGAGCAGTTCGAGCACGTCGCGCACGGAGTGGTGCTTCGCATCCTGCGGGCCGAGGTTCCAGGCGCGCGCATAGCGTTCGGGCGAGTCTGATACCAGTCCGGCCAGCAGCATCAGGTAGCCGTGCACCAGTGCCAGCACGTGCTGCCAGGGGCGGGTCGCGTCCGGGTAGCGCAGGGTCATGGTCCCGCCGTCCACGACGGCGCGGACGAAGTCGGGAATGAGCCGGTCTTCCGACCAGTCGCCGCCGCCGATGATGTTGCCGCCGCGCGCAGTGGCGATGGCCGGCCCCTTCCCTTCCGACCAGGGATACGACGCGGCGTAGCTCTGGATCACCATCTCGGCAGCCGCCTTCGAGGCGCTGTAGGGGTCCTTGCCGCCGAGCGGGTCGTTTTCGCGGTAGGGCCAAGCCCATTCGTTGTTCTTGTAGACCTTGTCGGTGGTGACGCAGACAACCCCGCGTACGCTCTTCACCAGGCGCGCCGCTTCCAGCACGTGGGCGGTCCCCTGGGCATTCACTGCAAAGGTCGAGACCGGCTCGCGATAGGAACGACGCACCAGCGGCTGGGCCGCGAGGTGCAAAATCAGGTCGGGCGCGAATGCGCGGATCGTGTCCGTCAGCAGGCCAAGATCGCAGATGTCGCCGAACGTGGTCGGCACCTCACCGGCCAGGCCCACGGCCTCGAAAAGCGAAGGGGTGGTTTCCGGCGCCAGCGAAAAGCCGCGCACCTCCGCCCCGATCGACTTCAGCCATAAGCAGGCCCAGCCGCCGGTAAAACCGGTATGTCCGGTGACCAGGACTTTTTTGCCTGCAAGAGCCTGCTCGAATTTATGCATGTGATGCATCATTAAAATGTCTATTTTGCTCGACTGTAGATCATAGCAGTTGCCATGCATTCCCGCCATCGCAGATTGGCCACGCGCACTGCCCGCCGAACCGCCTCCGATACCGGCCAGGCCGACCTCAAGTGGTGGCAATCGCCTTGACCGTGAGCTTCTTCATCTCGATGAAACCTTTTCCCCTTGCCCAGCCGCCCAGTCCGAACGAGAACTGCACTGGCTCGCCTTTTGTGCGGAAATAACCACGGTACGTCAGCCCTTTGCCGGCGGACGGGGCGATGGGCACCAGCAGGTTCTTGCCATGCAAGGAAAGATGCGCGGCATGCGTGCTCTGCTCGTCGGCGGCCACATCGAGGTCGATCACGATCTCGACTTCATATGAGCCGCGCGACAGGACGATCGGTTCCGTGACCAGCGCCGCGTCGGTGAAATCGGCGGATTCGACGCGCTTGCGGCCAGGATCGAGCGTGCCAGTGCCGAATGCGGACAATCCGGTCCGCGACAGGTCGGCCACGGGAATACGCCGCAGGGTGCCGTCGAAGCCGGGTACGAGATATTGCGGCGCCAAGAATGCCGCCGCGCCGCCCACCACATCGTCGATCCACAAGGTTTTGGTATCCGGGATGCGCTGCCCCACGATCGCCCGCATGATTTCGCCCAGCGGCGTTACCAGTCCGAGCACGAGGCAAAGAATCAGCGGCGCTTTTCTTGCCGTATTCGGCACATGCACGACAGCGCTTGCCGACAGCGCCGCCAGCAGCGCCAGCGCCGGGAGCGAAGCACGCATCAGCAGGTCGTTGTAGGCTCCTAGGCTGAACAGCGACAGGAGCAGCAGGAAGCCGGCGCCGGCAACGATGAGCGCCAGGTTGCGCCCTTGGGCAAGGTACAACGCGGCCGCGATCGCGCCGAACTCGAGCAACAGGAAAGCCAGCCAGGTATCGATGCCGAAGCCCTTGACCGACCAGATGAAGCTCGCCGGTATGCCGGCGGCGCCCCTGGTCAGGAAATAGGCTGAGGCGCACAGCAACACTGGAGCGGCGAGCAGGTTCATCCATGTCGGCACATGCCGGTAGCCGCTCCTGTACATGGCCCAAAGGAAGACCGGGACCAGTCCGATGGCGCTGAACGGAGACCACACGGCGACTGCCGCGGCAAGGACGCCGCCGGACTGGAGCGCCCGTTCGGGGAAGCGCACGATCATGAACGTCGCGACCCAGCCCGAAATGGCGTGCTGCGGGGTCCAGAACAGGCTCGTAACCGACGACGACAACTGCCCGAACGTGGCCCACCACTCGAAATGCATCGGCACCGGATGTACGAAGCCGGTCAAGTATTTCCCCAGGATATCGGCCCCGCTGAACAGCAGGAATACGGCGCACAGCAGGAAGCGCGACGCGACCGCCTGCGCCCGTGCGTGGAAAGCCGTCACGAGGGCGATGTACAGCCCGAGTGTCGTCCACACGAAAATGGCGCCCCCCAGGAACTCATGCCCGGCATATTTCGCAACGAGCGCAGGAAAAACGTAGTAGCTCAGCGAATACCGCAGGGTCGACAAGCCGCCGTTGTGCGGTACGGCCGCGGGCCATGACTGCTCCGCCAGTTCGTTGAACAGGGCATAGTGCTTGTACCAGTCATGGTTGTCCGCAAACGGGGGAACCACACCGGACAACCATACACATCCTGCCGCCAGCGCCAGGTAGGGCCAAGTCTCCAGCCAGTCGGGCTGGCGCGTATGCGGTTCGCGCACGACCGCCGACACCAGCCACCATACGCAGGCCGCGGCGGCCAACGCCACAGGTAATGCGATGCTCCAGGGCTGGAAAGAAGTCAGGACGATGACGCTTGGCAGCAGCAGATAAAGAAAGCCGGCAGCGAACACGCGCGTCGACATGGCCCCGTCCGTCAGGTTGCCGTATCCCGCGATGCCTGATGCACAGGCAGCTTCCGGCGGGCGGCCGGCGAGAGGGAGGGGCCCGGGCAGCGTGGCAGTGCTATTCATGGGTGGAGGTGAGCGAAATCGGGCGATTATACTACCGCATTGCATCTCTGCTAAGCATTGCTTCCGCCGCGACAAGCGGCGAACCGGGGCGCGGGCTCGACGATGATGCTTGCGTGAAGCGACGCACAGTCCGGGGCGACCTACCGTATTAACATGCCACCTGAAGCTTGCCCGACAAAAGTCGACGCAAGAACGGATCCTCGAAAGGACCTCATGGCAACCGGCTCCACCCCCGAAGAAAGCGCAGGCAAACCCCTCGACGTCCAAGGCGACGGCGAGAGCGTCGGCGTGCCTGCCGAGGGCGAGCTCGAGGGCAGCGCCTACAATCCGCTCGGCAATCCGGGCATGAAGCACTGGCAGGCCAGCTACATCGACCATGGTGGATTGGAAGATCGCGGCAACATCTTCTTCGCCGCCGTCGAAATGACGCGCATGCCGATGGTCGTCACCGATCCGCGCCAGCCCGACAACCCGATCGTGTTCGTGAACCGCGCCTTCCTCGACCTCACGCAGTACCAGGAAGAACAGGTCATCGGGCGCAACTGTCGCTTCCTGCAGGGGCCGGACACCAACCCGGACACGGTGCGCGAGATCCGCGAAGCGCTGGCCGAGCGGCGCGCGGTCGCGCTCGACATCCTGAACTACAAGGCCGACGGCACGCCCTTCTGGAACGGCCTGTACATCGGCCCGATCTTCGACCACGACGGCGAGCTGCTCTACTTTTTCGCGTCCCAGCTCGACATCACCCAGCGCCGCCTGACCGAGCAATCCTCGATGCAGGCGCAGAAGATGGAAGCGATCGGCCAGCTCACCGCCGGCATGGCCCATGACTTCAACAACCTGCTGCAAGTCATCAACGGCAACCTGGAACTGGCGATGCTGGCGCTCGACCCCTCGAACCGCGCCGGCGAGCCGATCCGGCGTGCCCAGCGCGCGGCCATGAAGGCCGGCAAGCTCACCCAGCAGCTGCTGACCTTCGCGCGCAAGCAGCGCCTGGAGCCGCGCCGGGTCAACCTGAATGCGCTGCTGGTCGAGTTCTCGGACATGCTGGTGCGCACCCTGGGCGACCGGGTCGAACTGCAGCTCGACCTGAAACCCGGCCTGCCCTGGTGCACGCTCGACCCGACCCACCTCGAAATGGCCGTCCTGAACGTCGTCATCAACGCGCGCGACGCCATGCCGGACGGCGGCCAGGTACGCGTCAGCACCCACGTCCTCGACAAGGAAACCGCGCCGGGCGGCGGCTACGTCGCCGTCTGCGTCACCGACGAAGGCGAAGGCATGACGCCGGAAGTCGCGCGGCGCGCCACCGAGCCCTTCTTCACCACCAAGGGCCCGGGCACCGGCCTCGGGCTGGCGATGGTGCACGGCTTCGTGCAGCAGTCGCGCGGCCGTCTCGAGATCGACAGCGCGCCGGGCAAGGGCACGACGGTGCGCATGATCTTCCCGTCCGAGGGCGCGCGCGAGGCCTTGCGTCCGGGCGAGGCCGCCACCCCGGCGGCGCCCGCCGACGAGCGCGGCAAGCAGCGCATCCTCGTGGTCGAAGACAACGAGGACGTGCGCGAACTGGCGGAAAGCATGCTCGGCGAGGCCGGCTACGCGGTGGTCTCGGCCCCGAGCGGCGAACAGGCCCTCAGGATGCTCGAGAGCGGGGACGAGATCGACCTGGTGTTTACGGATGTGCTCATGCCGGGCGGGATGAACGGACTGCAACTGGCCGACAAGGTGCGCATGCACAGGCCGGACACGCCGATCCTGATCACGACCGGCTACATGGACGAGCTGCCGGCCGCTTCGCCATCCCGGCCGCTCGACATCCTCGGCAAGCCCTACCGGCAGGAAGACCTGCTGTCGCGGGTCAAGGCCCTGCTGCCCGGACCGCAGGGCCGGGCGGGCTGGCGCTAGAGGTGGGTTACGACTGCGCCGGCTTCGGCAGGCCGCCCAGCAGGGCCGCGAGCTTCTGCTTCGGCTTGGCCGGCGCGGCCGATGCTTCCGCGGCCGCATCGCGGCGCGGCGCGTTGGCCGGCTCGTAGGGCTTGAGGAACCACGGATCGACCTTCTCGCGGCGCGGCAGCGGGCCGGCGCCATAGCTGCGTGCCGGGCGCTCGGAGCGGCCCTCGCCTTCAGCGCCGCGGCGTGGCGGACGTTCGCTGCGCTCGCCGCGCTCACCGCGATCGGCACGCTCGCCGCGTGCTCCCCGTTCGCCGCGTTCAAATTCGCGGCCGCGTGCGCGCGGCGTGAAGCCGGCCAGTTCGCCGCGGGTGATGGTCTGCTTGATCAGCTTTTCGATGTCGGCGAGCAGGCGCTCGTCCTTGTCCGAATACACGGACAAGGCGTCGCCCGAGGCGCCGGCGCGGCCGGTGCGGCCGATGCGGTGCACGTAGTCTTCGGCGTTGTAGGGCAGGTCGAAATTGATCACGCACGGCAGGTCGGAGATGTCGAGGCCGCGCGCGGCGACGTCGGTCGCCACCAGCACTTCGATCTCGCCCTGCTTGAACGCGTCGAGCGCGGCCATGCGTTCCTGCTGGGTCTTGTCGCCGTGGATGGCCGAGGCCTTGATGCCGGTCTGCTCGAGGTGGCGCGACAGGCGCGAAGCGCCGATCTTGGTGTTCGAGAAGATGATGACCTGCTTCAGCTCGCGCTGGCGGATCAGGAATTCAACCACGTCGCGCTTCTGCTCTTCGTCGACCTTGTAGACGATCTGCGTGACCTTCTCGGCGGTGGCGTTGCTGCGCGCCACTTCGATCAGCACCGGCTGCTGCAGGAAACTGTTGGCCAGCTTCTTGATCTCCGGCGAGAAGGTGGCCGAGAACATCAGGTTCTGGCGCTTCTTCGGCAGCAGGTTGATGATGCGCTGCAGGTCGGGCAGGAAGCCCATGTCGAGCATGCGGTCCGCTTCGTCCATGACCAGCATCTGCACCTGCGCCAGGCTGACGTTCTTCTGTTCGATATGGTCGAGCAGGCGGCCCGGGGTCGCGATCACGATCTCGACGCCGCCCTTGAGGACGACGGTCTGGCCCTTCATGTCCATGCCGCCGAAGACGACGGTCGAACGCAGCGGCGTGTGCTGGGCGTAGGCCTTGACGTTCTCGGCCACCTGCACCGCCAGTTCGCGGGTCGGCGTCAGCACGAGCGCGCGCACCGGGTGGCGGGCCGGCGACATGCTGGTGTTGGCGTGGGCCAGCAGCAGCTGGATGATCGGCAGCGAGAAGCCGGCGGTCTTGCCCGTACCGGTCTGGGCGGCGCCCATGACGTCGCGGCCCTGCAGCACGACCGGAATCGCCTGGGCCTGGATCGGGGTCGGATGGACGTAGCCCTGGTCCGTCAGGGCACGCAGGATCTCCGGTGCCAGGCCGAAATCGGCAAAGCGGACAGTCGGTTCGATCGCGGCGGGCGTCGCGACGTCGGACACGGCGGCAACGTCGTTGTTCATCGGTGTTTCAGACATTATTCTTTCCGGGCATTAAATCAATTGCTCTACGCGGAAGCGTCGCCTCGACGGGCCTGACCCAGCAGGCGTGGCCGACGCTGACAACTCCTGGAAGGGCGGGCTGGCCGCCGGCTGGGGCACGGTTCGACGCCGATGCGGGGCCGGCTCGGTAGGCACGCTGCACCGATAAAACACGGGCGCAAACGTAGAGATACAAGATATCGCCCTCAAGGTTACCTGAAATCCATCGCAGTGTATAGGAATCGTGCAGGCTGCCGGGCGGGCGGAGCGGGTGTGCGGGGCAAGCGGCGGGTGATTTGTCGCGAGGTTTCAAGGGGTGGTTGAACGCGTGGACGGCGCAAGGGCCGCATGCTTGCACGCTATCCGGTAGAGCCGTCCACCCTACGGGTCTGTTCCACGCCATCGCAGCAATCTGACGCAGGGTGGACGGCTCTACCCTTCCCGCCTCCACCCGCGCGCCTGCGCGGCCCGTTCGGCGGCCGCGTTCAGCGGCGTGCCGGCGATGCGCACGTCGATGGCGTCGAGCACGGCCGGGGGCAGGACGCTGCCGTCCATCCAGGCGGCGCCGAGGGCGCCCTGGGCCAGCACGGGGATTTTCCACTGGGCGCCGTCGCGACAGGCCAGGCCGGCCGTCGTGTCCATCACGAAGCTGCGGCAATACTTGCCGTCCTTGGCAAGAAAACTGATGCCGATGCGCACGCGCCCGGAAGGGCCGGGGCTGGCCAGCTGCGAGCTCAGCGCGGACGCCAGGGGGCCTTGCGCCACCAGTGCGCCGTCGGCGCCGCTGAGCGAGGCCAGTTCCGCCTCGCCCTGCCACAGGTGCCAGCCGAAGCCGCCCAGCAGCACTCCGCCGGCGAGCGCGGCGGCGACCGCCAGCATGTGGCGGCGCGTCCAGGTCGGCTGCGCTTGCGGTGGCGGCAGGGGTGGCGGCAAGGGCACGTTGCGGGCGGCGCGGATGCTGTCGAGCTGCACGACCTTGGCGCCGGCGGCGCAGCCGTGCGCATGGGCCTGGGCGCCGCCGTCGCGTCCGCCCGCGACCACGCCGTAGACGCGGTTGCGGCGGGCGCGGTGCCCGGCCACGCGCGCGGCGATGGCGGGGTCGGCGCGTGCCGCGCGTTCGACGGCCGCACGGGCCGGCTCGGCCAGTTCGCCGTTGACGAAAGCAATCAAGAGTTCGTCAGAAAATTTCATGGCAGCGCGTCAGGAAGTGATCAAGCCATGTTCATCGAGCACGTCGTGCAGCAGTTCGAGCCGGATGACGGGATTGTCGAGCATGAGCATGTTGTGCTTTTGCGTGTTCGGCAGCGGCAGCAGTTCGCACCAGCGGTTGGCGACCCAGCCGCAATCCTCCATCCGGAACGGCGGCTGCACCGGCCAGCGCTCCTGGGGTACGTCGTGCAGGGAAGCGAGCACGCGGTCGAGCGCGTCGGCGGCGCCCTGCAGCTCGGCGGGAATGCGCACCGGATGGTCGTCCTCGACCAGGTCGACCTCGGCCATCCACAGGCCGTTCAGGCGCTGCTGCGAGGATTTCACCTCGAAGCGGGCGCCGCCGCGGCAGACCACCTGCAGCAGGCCGGGCGTGGTGGCCGCGGTGTCGCACACGGTGGCCAGGGTGCCGCCCTCGACGAAGCGCTCGGGCTCGCTTGCGCGGGTGCGCACTTCCTGTCCCTGCGTCAGCAGGACCACGCCGAACGGGGTGTCCTCGGTCAGGCAGCGGCTCATCATGTCGAGGTAGCGCGCCTCGAACACCTGCAGCGGCAGCACCCCGTCCGGGAACAGCACCGTACTCAATGGGAACAATGGAAGGGAAATCGTGGCCATGCCCCATCATGACAGAATCGCACCCCGGACCGCAGCACGATTGCCCAGGATGGATGGACAGCAGGGGCTAGTCCCTGGGCGCCACCAGCGGCAGCGTGCGCAGAGCGTGGCCGAGCCCGCCAAGGCGCCAGCGCAGGCGCTCCCAGCCCGGGTCCGGCAGGCGCACGACGCGCACTAGCAGCGTGCCCCCAGGCACGTCCGGGCAGGCATACGCGTAATCGCCGAGCTGCTCGAAGGGCAGGCGCACTTCCTGGCCCGGGCGCAGCTGCAGCGGGCCGACCACATGGGGCCGGTGGTCGAGGTTGCGCAGCAGCAGGACATCCTGCACGCCGAGGGTCAGGCGCAGTTCGCGCGGCAGCGCGAGCGCGGGCCGGCTTTTATCCGGTGCCGGGAAGATAAAGCTGCGCTCGTGGCTGGGCTCGCGCAGGGGCGCCAGCGCACCCCACAGCAGCACCAGCAGCGCGGCGCCGGCCAGGGCGGGGAACCAGCGGTGGCGGCGCAGGATGAAAAAGGATGGGCTCATTCGGAGGGCAATTGTAGCATCGGCCATGCGCCCGCCGGCGGACTCTGCAATAATGTTCCTTTTCCTGAAACCGGCGCTGAAACAGGGCCCGCCGACAAGGCCCAGCCGTGCGCCCCGGGGCCGGATCGCCCGGTATGCTTGGCGTTCCAGCCGCTCTCCAGGGAACGCCCGGCCAGGGATTCCCCACGACGATTGCCGCGGCCCGCGCCGCCTACCGACTCCAGACTACATGCAGCGTCCAGAACCCGACGAGACCCGCCCCCTCCCCGGCTCATCTGCCGAACGGGGATGGGGGCCCCTGGTGCTGGCCGGGCTGGTGTTCCTGGTGTCCCTGGCGATCACCTACGGCGCCTGGAACGGCGCGACGCGCGATGCGCACGCCGACCTTGCCTCCCAGTTCGAGTACCGGGCGCACGACCTCGCCACCACCACGGTGCGCCGGATGGCGGTCTACGAGCAGGTGCTGCGCGGCACGCGCGGCTTCATGCGCGGCCGGGTCGACGTCAGCCGCCGCGATTTCGCCGATTACTTCCAGACCCAGAATTTGCAGGAACATTTTCCCGGCATCGAGGCACTCGGCGTGGCCAGCATCATCCCGCGCGGGGCACTGGCGGCACACGAGGCGGCGGTGCGCAGGCAGGGCTTCACCGACTACCGCATCGAGCCCGGCCCCGAACGCGAGCTCTACACGGCGATCACCCATATCGAACCCTTCGCCGGCCGCAACCTGCGCGCCTTCGGCTTCGACATGTACAGCGAGCCGGTGCGCCGCGCCGCGATGATGGCCGCGCGCGACAGCGGGGCCGCGGCCCTGTCGGGCAAGGTGGTGCTGGTCCAGGAGGGACGCAACGCCCAGCCCGGCTTCCTGATGTACATGCCGGTCTACCGAGCCGGCATGCCAGCGGCGACCGTCGAACAGCGCCGCGCCGCCATCGCCGGCTGGGTCTATGCGCCGTTCCGGATGGCCGACCTGATGCGCGGCGTCGGCGGCGCCCACGCGGCCGACCTGCAGGTGAGCGTCTACGACGGCGCAGACCCCGATCCCGCCGCCCTGCTGTTTCGCTCGCAGCACGCGGCCAGCTGGCACCAGCCCCTGTTCCAGCAGACGCTGCCGCTGACGATTTCCAACCGCCGCTGGACCATCGAGATCGCGTCTTCGCCGGACTTCGACGCCCGGCGCGACACCCGCCGCCCGCGCGTGATCGCCGTGACCGGGGCCGGCCTCGGCTTCCTGCTCAGCCTGGTCGTCTGGCTGCTCGCGAGCGAACGCCGGCGCGCGCTGCAGCTGGCGCGGGCGATGACGCTGGAACTGCGCCAGTCGTATGAGCGCAACGAAGCCGAGCGGCGGCGCATGGATGTCATCCTGCGCAATACCTACGATGCCTTCATCGCCATCGATGCGGACGGGCGCATCACCGACTGGAACCCGCAGGCCGAGCGCCTGTTCGGCTGGAGCGAGCTGGAAGCGCGCGGGCGCGAGATCGGCGAACTGCTGGTGCCGGCCGACACCCTGGTGGCGCAGGCGCGCGGCTTCGCCCAGTTCGCGCGCGACGGCGGCCCGCTGGTCGTCGGCGAGCCGGCCGAAACGGTGGCGCGCCACCGCGACGGCAGCCGCATCCCGGTCGAGATCGTCGCCGCCGCCCTGCCCGCCGACGTCGGTTCCGGCGCCAGCGCTTTTGTCCGCGACATCACGCCGCGGCGCGAGGCCGAGGCGCGCGAACGGCTGCGGCAAACGCGGCTGGACGAGGCGCGCGCGGCGCTGGCGCGCTCGCAAAAACTGGAAGCGGTCGGCAAGCTCACCGGCGGCGTGGCCCACGACTTCAACAACATCCTGCACATCATCAGCGCCAACGTGCAGCTGATGCTCAAGTCCGGCAACAACACGGAAAAACGCCTGCGCAACATCCTGGAAGCGGTCGAGCGCGGCTCGAAACTGTCGGCCCAGCTGCTCGCCTTTGCGCGGCGCCAGCCGCTGCACCCGAGCGTGGTGGACGTGGGCGAGCTGCTGGCGCGCATGGACAGCCTGCTGCAGCGCGCCGCCGGCGAGTCGGTCGCGATCGAACTGGCGCGCGGGGAGGCGTTATGGGACACGCTGGTCGACCCGAACCAGCTCGAGAACGTGCTGCTGAACCTGGTCATCAACGCGCGCGACGCCATGGGCGGGCGCGGCAAGGTGAGTATCGCGCTGTCGAACCTGGTCGTCGACAGCGCGGCGGCGGCGGCCGATCCGGAGATCGTGCCGGGCGAGTACGTGCTGATCGCGGTGTCCGATACCGGCGAGGGCATGCCGCCGGAAGTCATGGAGCGCGCCTTCGAACCCTTCTTCACGACCAAGCCCGAGGGCAAGGGCACGGGGCTCGGGCTGTCGATGGCGCACGGCTTCGTGAAGCAGAGCGGCGGGCATATCCGCATCGCCAGCGTACCGGGGGAAGGGACGACGATCAGCATTTATTTGCCGCGCCATGTGATGTAGGGCGGGCCCGTCCGGTGAGGCTGCGCGCAATCGCCGCCACGTGGCGTTCGTCGGTGCCGCAGCAGCCGCCGGCCACGTTCAGGTGCGGCAGCACGGTGGAGAGGGCCAGGTATTCGTCGCCGAGTTCTTCCGGGTCGCCGTCGTCGAGTTCGGTCGCCTCGTCGAGTTCGGCGTGGCTGCGGCGCGAGGCGTTCGCGCGCAGGCCGCGCAGGCGCTCGCGCCAGGGGCCGGGTTCGCTCAGGGCCGGCTCGACGTGGGTCGGATGGGCGCAATTGACCATGTAGTAGGCGGCATAGCTGCCGGTCTCGAGGTCGGTGCGGGCGATCGCCTCGGCCAGCGTGTCGCCCGAGGGCAGCAGGCCGTCGACCTCGAGCGTGAAGGAGATGGCGACCGGCATCTCGCAGGCGGCGGCCGCGTCGACGATGCCGATCGCCTCGTCCGGATAGGTGATGGTGAAGGCCGACACCATGTCGGCCTCGGTGGCGGCGAAGGTGGCGATCTGCGGCAGGTGGTAGTCGCGCGCGGCGGCCGCTCCCATGCGCTGCCCGACCCGGTAGCCGTCGCCGCGCGGGCCGATGTTGCCGCTGATGACGATGGGGTGGGCTGGGGCATCGAAGGCCGTGCGCACGGAGGCCACCAGCGCCACCGCAGCCCGGTTGGCCTCGGCCAGCGCCAGCTCGGTATAGCCGAGGGCGCGCGCCCAGTCGGGGTTGGCGCGCCAGGTCGGCGTTTCCAGCACCAGGCCGGTACGGTGCTCCTGCGCCAGGCGGGCAAAGCGTTCGAAGTAGGCCAGCAGCGCCGCCCTGCCCGCCTCCTCGCGCAGCAGGACGAAGGAAGCGAACGAGGGCAGCGTGATGCCCTGCTGGAAGGTGAGCACGGTTTCCAGGCCCGCATCGGCCAGGAACAGCCGGCCCTCTAGCTGGGGCAGGCGCTTGCAGTAGCGGCTCATGGTGCCTCCGGTGGATCCAATGAAGTCCTCGCTATTGGAGCATACCGCGGCGCGTCGGTTCCCGCTTCGCCGCGGCGCGCGCCTGACAGGGAATAACACGGAAAAACCACGGCGCCGGCCCCGTCCGTCCATCGTCCATCGGTGCGCCCGCCCGCCACCAGCCGTTGTAAAAAGATGACCGCAACCCTGCCATACGAGCGCCAGCGCACATAGCGCGCCCGCTGGCTCTGGCACACTCGAGGGAAAGGAGAACACCATGACCGTGCCCGCCCTGCCCGCCTCGTCCCCTTCGTCCACCTCGTCCGCTCGCCCCGTCCACCGCGCCGTGCCGCAGGCGCCCGGCTTCGACAACACGGTGGCGCTCCTGAGCGAAGGCTACCGCTTCATCGGCAACCGCTGCGACGCGCTCGGTTCCGATATCTTCAGCACCCGCCTGATGATGCAGCGCGTCGTCTGCGTGCGTGGCGAACAGGCCGCGCGCATGTTCTACCAGCCCGGCCGCTTCACGCGGCGGCGCGCGATTCCTCCGACCGCGCTGGGGCTGCTGCAAGGCGCCGGCAGCGCCCAGATGCTCGACGGCGAGATGCACGAGGTGCGCAAGGCAATGATGATGAGCCTGCAGACGCCGGACAGCCGCGCGCGCCTGGTGGCGCTGGCCGAAAGCGAGTGGCGGGCGCGCTTCGAGCGCTGGACGCGCCAGCGCCGGGTGGTCCTGATCCAGGAAGCGCAGGCCGTGCTGTGCCGCGCCGCCTGCGCCTGGGCCGGGGTGCCGCTGGCGAACGTCGAGGAAGAGGTGCTGCGCACGGCCGAATTCTCGGCCATGATCGAGGGCGCCGGCGCCGTCGGCCCGCGCAACTGGATGGGCCTGTCCCTGCGCCGCCATACCGAAGCCTGGGCGCGCGCCCACATCGAGGCGGTGCGCATGGGGCGCGAGGTCGACCCGAACAGCCCGCTCGCGGTGATCGCCTTCCACCTCGATGCCGACGGCGAAGTGCTGTCGACCGACCATGCGGCGACCGAACTGATCAACGTGCTGCGCCCGGTGGTGGCGGTGGCGCGCTACATCGTGTTCGGCGCGCTGGCGATGCACGAGTTCCCGGAATGGCGCCCGCGCCTGCAAGGCGGCGACCCGGCCTCGCTGGAGATGTTCGTGCAGGAAGTGCGGCGTTATTTCCCCTTCTTCCCGGCCGTCGGAGGCCGCGCCCTCGAGGCCTTCGAATGGCAGGGGCTGCGCTTCGACAAGGGCGACTGGGTCCTGCTCGACATGTACGGCACCAACCGCCATCCAGGCACCTGGAGCGACGGCGAGGTCTTCCGCCCGGGGCGCTTCGAAGGCTGGCAGGACAGCGGCTTCGGCCTGATCCCGCAAGGCGGCGGCGACTATGCCCACGGCCACCGCTGCCCCGGCGAGATGCTCACCAACGAACTGACGAAGTCGGCGATGCGCGCGCTGGCCGCGGACATCGACTACGACGTGCCGCAGCAGGACCTGGCGATCAGCCTGACGCACATGCCGGCCTTGCCGGCCAGCGGGTTCGTCATCGAGGGGATGCGCAAGGCCGGCCCGCGCTGAGTATTCAGGCGTCGGTGCCGGCGGTCGGGCGCGCGAGGGCGATGCGCTGCAGGCGCGGCCCGGCCTGCAGCGACTCCGCCGTGCACTCCGCCACCCGGCCGCGCCCGAGCAGCTTGGCTTCGTACATCGCGCCGTCGGCGCCGCGCAGCAGGGCGTCGGCATCCTCGCCGCAATCGGGCGACACGGCCACGCCCAGGCTGGCCGAGATATGCAGCGTAAACCCTTCGGTCATGAACGGGCGGGTCAGCTCGCGCAGGATGTCCTCGGCCACCTTGCGCGCGTCGCCCCTGCCGCTCACGCGCGGCAGCAGCACCACGAATTCGTCGCCGCCGAGGCGCGCCAGCGTGTCCGATGCGCGCAGCGTCGTGCGCAGGCGCGTGGCCACCTGCTGCAGCAGGATGTCGCCGACCGCGTGGCCGTAGCTGTCGTTGACGGGCTTGAACTTGTCGAGGTCGAAGAAGATGACGGCCAGTTTATGGCCTTCCCGCTTCGACGCCAGCAGGGCCTGCTGCAGGCGGTCGCCGAACAGCAGGCGGTTCGGCAGGCCGGTCAGCATGTCGTGGTGGGCCTGGTGGCGGACCTGCTCTTCCTGGAGCTTGCGGGCGTCGATGTCGGCCACGGTGCCGACGATGCGCAGCGGGCGCCCGTCGGCGTCGCGCTCGGCGACCTGGCCGCGCGCCAGGATCCAGCGCCAGTTGCCGTTGCCCAGGCGCGTGCGGTACTGCGCCGTGTAGTCGGGCGTGGCGCCGTTCAGGTGGGCGTCGAGCGCATGCAGCACGGCGGCGCTGTCCTCGGGGTGGGCCATGGCCACGAAGGCGCCGCGGTCGAAAGGCATCAGGGTGCCGTGGGCGTCGACGATGCCCTGGGCGCTCGGCGACAGGGTCACCATGCCGGTGCGGAAGCTGTAGTCCCAGACGCCCTCGCCGGCCGCGTTCAGCGCCAACTTCCAGCGCGCTT
Organism: Massilia sp. SYSU DXS3249; assembly: GCF_053668055.1. Classification (NCBI taxonomy): domain Bacteria; kingdom Pseudomonadati; phylum Pseudomonadota; class Betaproteobacteria; order Burkholderiales; family Oxalobacteraceae; genus Massilia; species Massilia sp. SYSU DXS3249. The sequence goes on from NZ_JBSIPX010000020.1 coordinate 85,455, forward strand.
CGGCGGCGGCCAGCGAGGCCACGCCGCGGCGGCGGTTGTCGGCCGCGGCCAGCGCGGTCCAGCCGGCCAGCACCAGCGCCAGCGAAATGGCCAGGCCCGTGTAGAGCAGCATTTCCTTCTGCCGCGCATAGCGCGCGTTGGCGTCCTGCACCGACTGCCCCACCGTCACCACCAGCCCGTATTCGGACAGGGTGTGCCAGCCGTAGTAGCGGTCGACGCCGTCGAGCCGGCTCACGCGCCGGAACGCGCCGGCGGCGCCGCTGCCGGGTGCATACGGGAAGCCGGCCAGGTGCTTGCCGCTGTCGCGCAGGGTCAAGTCCTGCGTGGTGCGGGCGATGACGATGCCCTGGTCGCTGACCAGCGCGATCGACGCGTTCGCGCCCAGGTCCACCGTGTTGTAGAAGCGCGAAAAATAGCCCGGCTCGACGCCGGCGACGATGACCCCGACCAGCTTGCCCGTCCTGTCGAAGACGGGGCGCGAGAACTGGACCGACCAGCGTCCCGAGAGCCGGCCCTTGAGCGGGCGGCCGATGAACAGGCGGTCGCTGGGAGGGTTGTCCAGGTGGGTGCGGATATGCTCGCGGTCGCTCAGGTCGAAGCCTTGCGGGATGCCGGGAATGCTCGAGAACACGATGCGGCCCCGGGTATCGGTGACCACGACATTCATCTGCAGCTTGCCGTGCAGGTGGCTGTTCAGTTCGGAGACGATGGGCGCGAGCTCGCCGGGACTGCGCAGCCAGCCCAGGCGCAGCTGGCTCAGCGACAGGTCGATCGTGACCAGGCTCGAGCGGACTTCCTCGGCAAAGGCATGGGACAGGTTCTGGACGTTGCGATGGCTTTCGTCGCGTGCGATATCGCCGAGCTGGTTGCGCTCGCGCAGCACCAGCAGCCAGACCAGGGGCAAGGCAAGCGCCAGGAAGACGGCGAAGCGCCGCAGCACGCTGGGGCGGAAATATGCACCGGCCGCCCCGGCGGAGCGTAACGATTGTAGGGTCTGGAGCGGCATGGCGGGCATCCGGCGTGCGCGATGCCGGCTAAACGGTAACAGGAAATTACGCCGCGAATTCTACTGGCCGCTTATCTTTATATCAAGCAATCGGACCGCCTTGTTGTTCACTTGCATCAACTTTTTCCTGCAGTTATGTTGAAAGATTATTTCATTCATCCATGCTGCATGAAATTATCTTTCGCCATATCGGATTCGGCATAATGGTGGACATGCTCCGCTCCCCACTCAAAACCCTGTTCAATCTTGCCGGCGCCATCGCGCTGCTGCTCGGCATCGCCGGCCTGTTCCTGCCGCTGCTGCCGACCACGCCCTTCCTGCTGCTGGCCTCGGCCTGTTTCGCGCGCGGCTCGACCCGCCTGCACCGCTGGCTGCTGCAGCATCGCGTGTTCGGCGTCTACCTGCGGAATGTCGAGGCCGGAAACGGGATTCCCCTGAAGGCCAAGATCGTCGCGCTGGCCATGATGTGGGCCTCGCTGGCGTATTCGATGCTGCGCTTCGAGCACCTCGGCCTGCGCATCGCCCTGCTGGCGACCGGCTGCGGCGTCAGCATGTATTTGTGGTGCTTCCTGCCGACGCTGCGCACGGCGGATAAACGGTAGGAGCAAACCGGCGGCCGGGTTCGGGCGTTTCAGCCATAATCGAATCCACTACTCAGACTGCCGCCACACCATGGAATTCCAGTTTCTGGGCACCTCCTCGGGCACGCCCAGCAGGACCCGCAACGTCTCCGGACTCGCGCTGCGCACGAGCGGGGCGAAGCATTGGTACCTGGTCGATTGCGGCGAAGGCACCCAGCACCGCATCCTGCGCACGAACTATTCGCCGATGAGCCTGCGGGCCATCTTCATCACCCACATCCATGGCGACCACTGCTACGGCCTGCCGGGACTGCTGGCCAGCGCCGGCCTGCTCAACCGCGCCGAGCCGCTGCTGATCGCCGGCCCGCCGGCGGTCGAACGTTTCGTCCGCGGCGTGATGGAGAGCACGGAACTGCGCCTGCCCTACCCGCTCGAATTCGCCCACATCGAGCACGGCTGGCGCATCGACACGCTGCCCGACGTGAGCGTGGAGGCGGCCGGGCTGTCGCACCGCGTGCCCTCGTTCGCCTTCGCCTTCACCGAAAAAGCCGTCGAGCGCAAACTCGACATCGGCAAACTCGAGCGCGACGGCGTGCCTTCCGGCCCCGGCTGGGGCCAGCTCCAGCGCGGCGAAGACATCCAGTTGCCCGACTGCCGGGTCGCGCGCAGCAGCGACTACATCCTGCCGACCCGCGCGCGGCGCAAGATCATCGTCGCCGGCGACAACGACACGCCCTCCCTGTTGACGACGCAGTCCGCGGGCGCGCAGGTGCTGATCCACGAAGCGACCTACACCGAAGAGATCCTGCAGCGGGTCGGCCCCGGCCCTCAGCACAGCTCGGCGCGCGCCACCGCCGCCTTTGCCCGGGAAGCCGGCATTCCGAACCTGGTGCTGACCCATTTCAGCCCGCGCTACCAGGAGGGAGAGGGTCCGCTGTCGATGGCCTGCCTGGAGGCGGAGGCGCGGGCCGAGTATGGCGGGCAGCTGTTCCTGGCGGGGGACCTCCAGCGTTATGCGCTCGACCGGCGTGGGGTGCTGGCCGTCGCTCCGTGATCACATGCCGCGGCCTTGGCCGCGCAGGGGCGCGAGCGCTGCGTACTCCTCCTTGCTGAGCGCAAAGCGTTCCAGCACCTGCATGGCGCTGCCGCGCACCGCGCGGGTCTCGAGCGGATTGCCGGCCAGCGCCAGCAGGGCCGCCTTGGCCGCCGGCGTGCGCACGCCCGCCTGGGCGATGGCGAAGATGGCCGCCTGGCGTACCTCGGGCGCGCCGTCGGCCAGCGCCTGCGACAATCGCTCCCCGCTCTCGCCGCCCTTGTCCCATAGCCCCAACTGGCGGATGCTCGCGCTGCGCACGGCAGGGTCCGCATGCTGCGCCAGGCTCGCCAGCTGCGCCACCATCTGCGCCGCTTCCTCCGGGTCCGCCGCGCCGGACTGCAGGGTCGACAGCGCCTGGGCCAGGAGCTCCGGCGATTGTTCGGTGGCCAGCGTGCGCCGCACCAGGGCGCGGGTTTCCGGTGCGTCCGGGGCGAGGCTGCGCAGCATCTCGAAGCCGGCCTGGCGGTCCGCCGGGTTGCTGCCGTTCGCCAGCCGGTTCGCCAGGAACAGCACGTCCGGCGCCGGCACCGTGGACAGGATCGTGACCAGCAGCGCGCGCGCCTGCGGCGTCTGCGCGGTATCGAAGCGGGCCAGCAGCTTGCGGCGCGCGGCCGGATCGCCCTGCACCAGCTTGCGCAAGGCGTCCTCGGCGTCGTAGCCATGCGTGCTCCTGTCGCCGGGGGCCAGCGCCTGCGCCCACAGGGCGTCGACGTCGGCAGGCACGGGCGCGGGCACAGGCGCGGGCGCGACAGGCACGGATGCGGGGCCCGGCATCGTCCATGCGTCGCCGAAGCTGCCCTGCACCAGGGCGCCCGCCGGCGCCTGCGCCTGCACCGGGCCCGGTGCGGCCTCGGGGGCGCGCAGGAACCAGGCCAGGCCGAAGCCGAGCGCAAAGCTGAGGGCGATCGTGCCGGCGCGGGCGGACAAGGTCGAATCGTTCACTGCTGTTCCTTCCAAAGGTCGTGCGATGGACTGGACGGGGCCGCCCGTCCAGCCGCCATCCTGTTTAATTCATCAGCAAATCGGCCTGCCGGATCGTGGTATAGCTTTGCAGTCCAAAATGGCCGAGCGAATAATCGTAGGTCGCATTCTGCATGTCGATATTGCTCGTGTGCGCGCCATACACATAGCAGCTGCCGATGCAGACGATTTCGTCGATCCAGCTTTTAATCGAATACATCTTCGCGCCATAGCGCTTGCCGCGCACGGATTTGGTCAGCGGGCTGTCGATCGACAAGCCGTTGGCGCCGCAGGTGGCATTCGCCACGTTATATGGATAGACGCCGCAGGAATTGAGGCCCCACTGGGCGCCGGCCACGCCGACGAAGGTATTCACGCGCCCGGCATAAGCGAGCTCGTTGATCGCCTTCATGGCCAGGGTCACGCCCATCGAATGGCCGATCACGTCGATCTTGCCGGTGCAGGAATTGGCGTAGGCCGCGGTCAGGGAATTTTTCACCACTGTCGTATTCGTCGTGCCGTGGTCGTTGCTGGCCGCGCTGGTTTTCGAGCCCCAGTTCGGCAGATACAGCTGGGATGCGAGGTAGCCGCGGCTTTTCAGCTCGGCGACCGTGTTGTTCCAGTCGGCAGGCGCACCGGTATTGCCGTGCACCAGCACGACATTATCGAGGCAGGCCGCCTGGACGCCGGCGCCGGCGCATGCCAGGGCGGCGCCGGCGAGCAGGTGCGTCACCGAAAACGATGTTCGAAACATGGTATCTCCTCCGTTGAATGGTGTGTCGGACGCCTGTGCTTGTTATTGCGTCCTGGTCCAGCGGAGCGATGTTCTCTTCGCTGGATGAACCACTCTAGAAGCAAGCCCGGCCGTAAGCCACTCCCTGTTCGGAGAGTTCCTGTTTCATGCCCTGCAATGCGCTAAGTCGCGCGCCTTGGCCACCGCATGCGCGCGGCTGCGCACTTCGAGTTTCAGGAAGATCTGGTCGATGTGGTATTTGACGTTCAGCTCGGACAAATCGAGGATTTTCGCGATCTCCCAATTGGTCTTGCCCTCCTGCAGCCAGTGCAGGATCTCGCGCTGGCGTTCGCTCAGCGCCTTTTTGCTCCTGCCCAGGCTGCCGTGATACTCGTCGACCGTCGCCAATACCCGCGCCAGCGCGAAGTGCAAGTGCGGCGTCAGCAGCTTCATGAGGAAAGCATGGTGCGCGCCGATTTCGCCGGGTATGCGCGAAAAAATGAAAAAGCTGGAAAACACGCCGCCGAGATCGAGCACGCCGTGCGCGATCGTATTGCGCAGCTCGTATTTATTGAAAAGGCGGACCCAGTCGTCCGGATACAAATGGTCGTCGCGCCCGCTCTGGAACAGCTGGGGTTCCAGCGTTTCGCGCCAGCGTTTCATCAGGGGGCTGTCGAGGCGGCCGTCCTCGCCCTGCAGCGGCTCGAAATACGCGAGCGGATAATCGACGCTCAGGATCTTGCGGATGTGGTTGCCTTGCGGGCTGATGCCGCCGATCCCGCACAGCATCGACCCGTGCGGCAGGACGGCGCGAAACGATCCTTCGACCATGCGGGTAAATTCGCCTGCTGTCTGCACCTGCGTGCACTCGACCAGCACGCGCATGATGCGCCTGTCCTGCTCATCCTGCTGGGCACTCATCGCCGTCTCTCCGTGTCTGGTTCTTGTGCGGACGAGGAGAGAATAGTTGAGTTTACCCAATTGTCAAGAATGACGCGTGGGCGTTCTCACGTTTGCCACACGGGCAAGGAGGATGGGTCAGGCGCTCTGAACCACCAGCTGGAGCGACGGATACTCGACGCGGTTGCGCCCGTTGCGCTTGGCCTGGTACATCAGCTCGTCGGCGGCGGCGATCACCGTGCGCATCGGGTCCTCCGGCGCTGCCTCTCCAAGCTGGACGCTGGCCACGCCGAAGCTGGCCGTGGCGCGCAGCCGGGTCGCGCCGTCGCTCGCCATCAGCTCGGTCGCGGCAAAGCGGGTGCGCAGGCGCTCGGCAAGGCGGATGCCGTCGTCCAGGATCGTCCCCGGCAGCACCAGCAGGAATTCCTCGCCGCCGTAGCGCACCACGCTCTCGATCGGCTCGCTGGTCGCGGCTTGCAGCATGTGGGCAAAGCCGCGCAGCACGATGTCGCCGTCGCCGTGGCCATGAGTGTCGTTGATCTGCTTGAAATGGTCGATGTCGCACAGGACCACGGTCAGGCAAGGCTTGCCGCGGCCGGCGGCGGCGCCCTGCTGGTCCATCAGCTGGTAGTGCAGGTAGCGGCGGTTGAAGCAGCCGGTCAGGTGGTCGCGTTCGGCCGCCCGCTTGAGCACGGTCTGGGACCGGAATTCCTCGCGCGAGACGTGGTGGAAGCGGCGCGCCGCCAGGAAGCCGAAGGTATTGACCAGCATCAACAGCATGCCCATGGTGAGCGTGTCGGCAAACGACATCCGGCTGTACTGCGCGGCCAGCAGGACGAAGCCGGTGGTCGTCACGACGGCGATCGCCAGGGCATTGCGCAGGCGGTTGGGGATGTACAGGTAGATCACCACCAGCATGATCGCCAGCGACATCGCATGCCAGTGGAATTCGTTGGGGCGCCGGGCGGCGACGAACATGAAGCAGCCGAGCGCCACGCATTCGGAAATGGTGGCCGCCCGGCGCACGGCGCGCACCGACAGCGGCCGGTGGTAAGCGAGCCAGGCGCAGGTGCCGGCCGTCAGCGCGACCAGCAAGCGGGCGCAGAGCAGGGAGAGGGCCGTGGGCCCCCAGCCGAGGGCCGCCACGTCGGTCGCGAAAAAGCCGAGGTAGAACACGGTGCAGAAGGTCAGCGTAAAGCCGAGCAGGGCGCGCGTCTGCACCTGCTTGTGCTCGAGGTAGGCGGCTTCCGTCGACGGGCGCATGAATTCGCCAGTGAGCGGATGGATGTGCATGATGTTCACGTCGGTACAGGATGCCGGAGCGGCCGGACTGGGCCAAAACACCATTGTGCCAGCAGAACAGGCGCGCAAAACTCACCGTTTGTCACCGGAGCAATGATTACAGGAAATAAATCTTCGCTCAGCCACGCGCGGATGCGATCGTGACCGCGCCCACCGACACGGTCAGCCGCAAGCCGATGTTCAGCGTGACGCTGGCGCCGTCGCCGCTGGCCGCAGCCTGCCGCGCGGGCCCTTCGCCACGGGCCTGGCGCGCGACCAGGAAAGGCTGGGGCGGCGGCAGTTCCAGCAGTTCGCGCCGCAGCAGGGCCTGGTGCCCGGCGAGCGTCACCCCCTCGAAGTGGCGCACCAGGCTGCTGACCCGGGTGCCCTCGTTGCCGATCCAGCGGATCTCGCTTTCCGGGATGCCTTCGCGCCAGGGACGGTCGGCCCTGGTGACGACGGCGCCGTCGATCACGCAGGGCACGCCGCGCCGGTGCAGGGCGACCACTTCCCACTGGCGGTTGAAGACGGGTGCGCCGGAGGAGCCCGGCAGGGTGTCGGCCTCGTACAGGAAATAATGGTCGACCAGGTCGAGGACCTTGTTGTTGCTGAGGACGATCTGTTTGTAGTCCCCTTCCGGGTGCTGGATGATGTTGACCGGATAGCCGCGCAGGATCTTGCCCTGCTGCGGATTGAGGCGGTTCCAGCCGAAATGGGCCAGCGGCGTGCCCTCCTGCGCCGTCGGCGCCACGGCGACGATGGTGTAGTCGAGCAGTTCGTCGGTCACGAACAGCTCGTCGGGTTCGAAGGAAAACACCGAGGTCGGCAAGGGCTGCCCCTCTTCGCCGAGCTGGTAGTCGAAGCGCACGGCGGCACCGGCGGCCTCCTCCTTCGAACGCAGCACATGGTGGTTGGTCAGCAGCAGGCGCGGCGACACCATCGAGCCGGTCGCGATCGGCGTCAAACGCGGAGCAAGGCCGGGCACGGCGTCGCGCCGGCACACCTGGCCGACGAAGCGGCCGATGGCGATGGCCTTTTGCAGGGTCTCGAAACTGAGCAGGTCGCTGGTGGCGAGCACCCGCTCGGTGCCGAACTCGTCGAACAGCCGGGGAGGATGGGCGCCGGCCCAGAGCGCGGCGCCGCCGCCCGTCTCGAGCTGGTGGCGCAGGAAGGCTTCCTTGCGCTCGAGCGGCTCGGCCGCCGGGCCGAGTGCGCGCGTGCGTTCGATCGCCGGCCCGGCGGCCTGCCAGCGCCGGCCCGCGTCGACGAAGACCTGCTCGATGTTGCTCATCGCGCGCCGGCGCCTTCCCTCATACCGTGACCTGCCAGTCGGCCGTCGAGTCGTAGGAGGCCTTGTCGGGCTTGATCGACAGGTGCAGGTGGGCCTTGTGCGGGTTGACGCCGCCGTAGCTGCGCCACTCCCAGGGGGCGGCGCCGTCGATGGCGCCGGCATTCATGATGCGCCGGTTCCAGATCACGTACTTGACGCGCGGGTCGCGCGCCGCCTGCAGCGAGCGCGCCAGCTTGTCGGCGCTGCAGCCGTTGCCCGGGTCGTCGGTGATGTCGATCGCCGTCACCACGCCCAGGCCGCCATCCTCGACCCAGGGATTGTGGTCCGAGCTGCGGGTGCGGTGGCGGGCGTCGCCGATGGTGCCGTCCGAGGCGCGGCTCCTGCGCGGGGCCAGGGCGTTGATCTTGTCGCGCAGCGCCATCAGCCCCTTCGCCACGCGCCAGTCGGCTGCCGCCTCGGCCAGGCCAGCCCCTTCGGCCAGCGCCAGCATCCGGCTGGCCTCGGCGTCGTCGTCCAGGTTCGGGGTGCGCTCCTGGTCGGGCATGCCCGGCGCCGCCGGTGCGCGCAAGGCTTGCGGCCCCCTGTCCAGCACCTCGCGCAGCCGCAGTTTCACCTGGGCGGCGACCGCGCCGAAGCCGTCGTCGGTCGGATGCAGTTCGTCGGCCCAGCGGCCTTCGACGCGCCGGCGCAGGTCGACATGCCAGGCGTTCGGGAAGGCGGCGGCAGGGTCGCCCCCGCCGCACAGGCGCTGCTGGAGCAGGTTGAAGCGGTCGATCAGGACGCGCACGATCTCGCGCTGCAGGGCGTGGTCCTGGATGCCGAGCATCTCGCGCATCGGCTTGCCCAGCCACTTGTCGACGGCGGCCCAGCCGGGCCGGCGCGTGTCGCCGGGTGCGCCGCCGGGAATGGCGTAGTCGTAGCCATGGCAGAGGACGGGCAGGCCCGGAAATTCGCGCGCCACGTTCCCGAACACGCGGCGCAGGCACTCCTCGACGAAGCGGAATTTTTCCTCGACGGCCGGGGTGTCGAGGTACCACTCGGCCGGCCGCCCCTCCTCGAAGCGGCGCAGGATCTGGCCGATCACCGGCACCCCGCGCGCGTCCTCGCCGATGATGTCGTTGCCGCCGCCCGAGAACAGGAAGGCGCGCGCCTTGCCGGCGTTGCGGCGCAGCGCGGCCAGGTACTCGGCGTGGTCGTGCACCATGTTCTGCAGCGTGTCGCCGGCCGCATCCACGCTCCAGACGTTGAAATCGTCCTGCAGGTTGTCGATCACGTCAGCCAGCAGCACCGGGAACTGGAACCAGGAATCGCCCTCGGACACCAGCACCGGCCGCCGGTCGCCGCGCGCCAGGCGCGCCTTGAATTGTTCCTGCCGCCGGAAGCGGCTCAGGCTGCTCGCCCAGGACATCAGCATCGCGCCTTCGACCACGTCGAGCGGCTGCGCCACGTCGACCAGGGCGGGATTCGGGATCACGCCGGGCGCGAAGGCGCGCGACACCGAGGGATCGAAAACGAAATACGGGCGCAGCTGCGCCTCGTCGATGTCGGGATCGCGCATCATGTCCTGCAGCTCGCGCATGGACAGGCGCCGGCCCGTGGCCGCGGCGGGCGCCGGGCTGCCCGCGAGCGCCGCCCTTGCCGCCGGACCGCCCATGGCGCCCCCTTCGGCCCCGGCGGCGCGCAGGTCGATGGCGATGCGCAGGGTGATCGGGATCTGGATGACGCCGGCGTCGACCTGCGGCTGGGGCGCGGCCGCCACCGGAGCTTGCGGCTGTGGTGGCACCTGCGGCGGTGCCTGCAGTTGCGGCGGCGCTGCGGACGGTACGCCGGCGTCCGCCTGCACCGTGCCGGCGGCACGCTCAGGCACCTCAAAGCCATCGGCCTCGACCCAGGCGCGCTGCCACTGCTCGGTGGCGGCCACCCTGCCGTCGAACTGCACGCCGGCATCGACCACGCGCCGGTCGCGCGCCAGCTCGTAGCTCGGCACCGCATAGTTCGCCTTCAGATACTCTCCCGCGAAATGCAGCCCGACCACGCGGCCGCTGCCCACGTCGATCACGGCCGAGCCCGAGTTGCCGCCCAATGTCGAGCTGTCGTGCACCATCGCCTCGACTTCGTTCTCGAAGCTGTGCACGCGGCTGCGCGGCCGGATCTTGCCCGGCTGCAGGCGCTTGACGTCGTAGACGCCGCCGAAGATCCGGTCCTGCAGCGCCAGGTCGTTGCGCGCGTCGCGTGCCGGGTAGCCGATCGCCACCATGTCGCGCGCGACCAGGTCTTCGGGCGCGCGCACCGACAGGGTCAGGGGCCGAAAGGCGGTCGACAGGCCGGACACCCGCACCAGGGCCATGTCCCAGTACGGGTGGATCATCAGCACCTGTTCGATGGAAAAGTGCGAAGCATTCTCGGGCAGGCTGCCGTACTCGCACTCGAAGTCGACCAGGGCGTCGCCCGGACGGTAGACCAGCCGCTTCGTGCCGCGTCCCTCGGCGAACAGGCGCGCCACGTGGCGGTTGGTCATCAGCAGCGAGGGGCCGACCAGGAAACCGGTGCCGCCATAGGGCACGCTGGGCATGAAGGGCAGCTCGATGCGGCCGATCGCGCCGAGCTGCGGATCGATGCGCGCACGGACGGCGGCGGTATCGAGCTCGGACCAGATGCCGCCCACCTGGTCATAGGTGCCGGCGCGCACGAACACGGCGGGACGGTCATGCGCCAGCACGATCGCCTCGACGCCGAGCAGCTCGGCCGGGCTGATTTCGCTGTCGCGCTGCTCCCTGAGCTTGCGCACGCCTTCGACCGCGTCCTGGTAGCCGAAACGGATGCCGCGCACGGTGCGCGCCGGGTCGGACGGTCCCAGCGATTCCTCGGCGGAGACCTGCTCGGGTGCCGGGATCGGCACCGATTCGAGATCGTCGCCGGGCGAGACTTGCCGCAGCATCGCGCGCACGCGGCCAACCCGTTCCATGTGGTGCATGATGCCCTCCCTCGGGTGGTGTGCCTGGCGCTTGCTGCCTGCCGGCGTCGCCCCGATCGAGCGATGATGTCAATCAGTCTAGCAGGCGAAAATGGCTGTGCAAGCTCAGCGCCTAGGGCTTCAGGCCAAGTGCTTTCGTGATCTCGGCGATGAGCCTGGTCTCGGAGTCGGTCACCAGCGCCGCACCGGCGGTCCTGGCGCTGACGCCATAGTCGGCGACACCGTTGCGCCCGCAGAAAATGTACACGGGAAGGTCCGGCTGCATTGCACGCGCTTCCCGGACGAAGCGCAAGCCCGCATCGCGGATTTTGACTCCGCCCTCGGTCCGGCTCATGTCGCTGATGGCAAGGTCGAAACCCCCTTCGGCCAATGCCGCCAGGCCTTCCTGCGTGGACAGCACCTCGCGGATGCTCACGCCCTGGTTGCGCAGCTGTTCTGCAATCAGGACGTTGTTGGCCGGCTTGTCGTCCACCCACAGGATGCGGTACGGCGGGCGCCGCGTGGCGGCGACGTTTTCCTCGATGCGCTTGCCGTCCGCCATCCCGGACACGATCTCGGCCATCGTGCGCTGCAGGTCTTTTAGCGACGCCTGCTGCAGCCGCGTCAGTTCGCCGACGCCGACGCGCCTGCCGCTCTCCAGGCGGATGTACTGGACCTGGGTATCGGCCTGCTTGATGATGACGGCGAGGAAAATGCGGGTCAGCAGGTAGCCGATCAGGAAGCCGAGTACGCTGAAGAACAGGCTGATCGCGGCGGCAACCTGGGCCCCGGTCCCGGTGTCCATGCCCAGTCCCGGCGCGACGAAAGCGGCGACGCCCGCGGCGTACTCGGGGAAATTTTGCAGATTCACCAGGCCGACCCCGACGATGATTTTCGTCAGCCAGTCGGAGACCTCGACCAGGTTGGAGTTGATTTCGCTCGACACCGGCGTCGTGGTCGACGCGACGGCGCCCGCGCTGTCGCCGTCCCCGGCATTTCCTGCCTCGCCGGCCGGCGAGACGGGAGACGCCGGGGCGACGATCGACCCGGCGGGCAGCACGCGCGGAATGGCGAACAGGAAGCCGAGCAGCATGCCGCTGACACAGCAGCCGAACGCCCACAGCAGCGCGAACGCCGTGTGGTAACCCGGCCCGACCATGCCGCCGGCGATCACCACGCCGGTCCCGAGCAGGAAGATCGTCAGCAGCACATAGGGCACGTCGCTGCGCTGGTAGGGGCGCTCGGTGACGACGGCCGTCGTTTGCTCCACGGACGTGGAGCGCTTCGCCAATGGATTCAACAACATGTTTCGCCTCCTGTGCGTACTGCCGCCTGCAGGAAAACAAGCCGATTGCCCAGTGCCTCGCATGGCTTCGATCTTACGCCCAGCCGCCCTGCCCTTGCGGGCCGATGATGGGTTTGTGGCCGGCTGACGACGTTGCATTGCGGCCCGTTGCAACAGGAAATAGGGGGCGCCTGCCGGCCTGCATTGCTGTCAGGTCTTTTCCTGCAAGGTCAGCCGCTGGTCCCTCCGCAAAAGCAATCCTATCGGCGCCGCTGCTGATCGATTCGGCATCCGCTGCCGACGCTACCCCCTATGCATTGTGCGGCATTAAACCTGCCCGCCAGCGGCGGCGTACCGTATTGACGGGTTCGCGATTTTCGTCGCAAGCCATTGTTTCTTAAGGAGATTATCATGCGGCCGCGAAAGAGTTTCGTGGCGGTCTCGCTGTGCGGCCTGGCGGCGCGGGAAATGCAAGGGCCGGCCGGCAGAAAGGGTGAACGATGGCGCCGGCCCTGGACGCGTTGCCATGCGCGCAGAGGTGGCCGTACCGAATAACGCCCTGGTGGCGGGTGTGATCCGACGGCGGGCGGCCATCGCCTTGCCTTGCCTTGCCGTCATTACTTTTGGAGAGTGTCATGCAAGCGCATCAACGTGTTTCCCTGTTCCTGCTGTCGCTGTCGCTGCCCCTGGGGCTTGGCCTGGCGCAGGCTGCCCCGGCGGCCTACCCCGAGTACCGGGTCACGATCGTCGCCCCTGCCGGCAGCGCGGCCACCGACATCAACCAGTCCGGCGTGGTCGTCGGCACCTACCCGTTCCGGCCCACCGTCACGCATGGCTTCCTCAACCGCGGCAAGGGCCTGGTCGACCTCGGCACGCTGGGCGGCCGCTCGAGCGAGGCGGTCGCCATCAACGACAAGGGCGAGGTGCTCGGCAACTGGACCACCACCGGCGGCCAGCAGCGCGGCTCCCTCTACGCCCACGGCAAGCAGCGCGACATCGGCGTCATTCCCGGCCGGTTCACGACCTACACCGACATCAACAATGCCGGCTACGCGACCGCGATCGGCTTCGGGGCGGGCTTCAGCGGCGCGCGCCCCTTACTGCGCGCGCCGAAAGGCAAGTTAAACCACAAACCCAACCATCCCTTAGATGAAACCACCCAGACACTAGC
>NZ_JBSIPX010000021.1:0-96685 GCF_053668055.1 Massilia sp. SYSU DXS3249
AGTCGACGTGTGCGTAGTGACGGTTTTCCGTTTCGTACTCGACGTGCGCGGTGTTGATGGTGATGCCGCGTGCCTTTTCTTCAGGAGCCGCGTCGATCTGGTCGTACGCCTTGGCTTCACCGCCGAATTTCTTCGACAGAACGGTTGCGATTGCAGCCGTCAGGGTGGTTTTGCCGTGGTCAACGTGACCGATGGTGCCGACGTTGACGTGCGGCTTGGTCCGTTCGAATTTACCTTTTGCCATTTTGATCTTCCTTTAAAAGAACGACTTATTTATGTTTTTAAGCGTCGGCGCGGACCATGAGGTCCGCGCCAGGACGCGATTTTTTATTACTGAATTACTTGGCTTTTGCGGTGACGATTGCGTCGATCACGTGCTTAGGCGCTTCCGAGTAGTGCTTGAATTCCATCGTGTAGGTTGCACGGCCCTGGGTCGCCGAACGCAGCGAGGTCGAGTAACCAAACATTTCCGACAGCGGAACTTCGGCCTTGATGATCTTGCCGCCGCCGCCCGGGATTTCGTCCATGCCCTGCACCATGCCGCGACGGGACGACAGGTCGCCCATCACGTTACCGGCGTAGTCTTCCGGCGTTTCCACTTCCACGGCCATCATCGGCTCGAGGATGACCGGGTTCGCCTTGCGGCAGCCGTCCTTGAATGCCATCGAACCGGCCATACGGAACGCGTTCTCGTTCGAGTCGACGTCGTGGTACGAACCGAAGGTCAGCGTGACTTTCACGTCGACGACCGGGTAACCAGCCAGCACGCCGGTGGTCAGGGTTTCGCGCACACCCTTCTCGACTGCAGGGATGTATTCGCGTGGAACCACACCGCCCTTGATGGCGTCGATGAACTCGAAGCCCTTGCCCGGCTCTTGCGGCTCGATCGACAGGACTGCGTGACCGTACTGACCACGGCCGCCCGACTGCTTGACGAACTTGCCTTCGACGTCGGTGACTGCCTTGCGGATGGTTTCGCGGTAGGCAACCTGTGGCTTGCCGACGGTTGCTTCCACGCCGAATTCGCGCTTCATGCGGTCAACGATAATTTCCAGGTGCAGCTCGCCCATACCACCGATGATGGTCTGGCCCGATTCTTCGTCGGTACGCACGCGGAACGACGGATCTTCCTGTGCCAGGCGGTTCAGGGCCAGGCCCATTTTTTCCTGGTCGGCCTTGGTCTTCGGCTCGACAGCCTGCTGAATGACCGGCTCAGGGAAGACCATCTTTTCCAGCGTGATGATGGCCGAAGGATCGCACAGGGTTTCGCCCGTGGTCGCTTCTTTCAGGCCGACAGCGGCGGCGATGTCGCCGGCGCGGACTTCCTTGATCTCTTCGCGCTGGTTCGCGTGCATCTGCAGAATACGGCCCAGACGTTCCTTCTTGCCCTTGACCGGGTTGTAGACGGTGTCGCCCGAATTGACCATGCCCGAGTAGACGCGGAAGAAGATCAGCTGGCCGACGAACGGGTCGGTCATGATCTTGAATGCCAGCGCAGCGAACTTCTCGTCGTCGGCAGCCTTGCGGGTGACCGGCTGGTCGTCCTCGTCGGTACCGGCGACTGGCGGAATGTCGACTGGCGATGGCAGGTATTCGATGACCGCATCCAGCATGGCTTGCACGCCCTTGTTCTTGAACGCGGTGCCGCACATCATCGGGACGATTTCCGACGCGATGGTACGCTGGCGCAGGGCGGCCTTGATCTCGGCTTCCGACAGTTCGCCTTCTTCCAGGTACTTGTTCATCAGCTCTTCCGACGCTTCAGCGGCGGTTTCGACCAGCTTTTCGTGCCATTCGTTGGCTTGATCAACCAGTTCGGCCGGGATGTCGCGGTAGTCGAACTTCATGCCCTGCGAAGCGTCGTCCCAGATGATCGCTTTCATCTTGATCAGGTCGACCACGCCCAGGAAGTTCTCTTCCGCGCCGATCGGGATCTGCAGAGGAATCGGGTTTGCCTTCAGGCGAGCGCGCATCTGCTCGTAGACCTTGAAGAAGTTCGCACCGGTACGGTCCATCTTGTTGACGAAGGCCAGACGCGGGACTTTGTACTTGTTAGCCTGGCGCCACACGGTTTCCGACTGTGGCTGCACGCCGCCGACTGCGCAGTAAACCATGCAGGCGCCGTCCAGGACGCGCATCGAGCGCTCGACTTCAATGGTGAAGTCGACGTGGCCCGGGGTGTCGATGATGTTGATGTGGTGCGGCTCGAAGTTACCGGCCATACCCTTCCAGAAGCAGGTCGTCGCTGCCGAGGTAATGGTGATGCCGCGTTCCTGCTCCTGCTCCATCCAGTCCATGGTAGCGGCGCCGTCGTGCACTTCGCCGATCTTGTGGTTCACGCCGGTGTAGAACAGGACGCGTTCGGTGGTGGTGGTTTTACCAGCATCGATGTGAGCGGAAATACCGATGTTGCGGTAGCGCTCAATGGGGGTCTTGCGTGCCATAATTTTTCCTAAATCTTTGAATGGACAAAACCGGGCGGCATCTTGGAGTCAAAATGTGCCCGGCCTGAACAACAACTGATACTGCATGGCCGCACCCCCGGGGGGGCTGGCCTTTTTATTAGAAGCGGAAGTGCGAGAACGCCTTGTTCGCTTCAGCCATACGGTGCACTTCGTCACGACGCTTCATTGCGCCACCGCGCATTTCAGCCGCTTCCATCAGTTCACCGCCGAGGCGTTGTGGCATGGATTTTTCGCTGCGCTTGTTTGCGGCTTCGCGCAACCAACGCATGGACAGCGCCATACGACGGACCGGACGAACTTCCACTGGCACCTGGTAGTTGGCGCCGCCGACGCGGCGGGATTTCACCTCGACCATCGGCTTGCAGTTGTTGATCGCGGCCGCGAACACTTCCAGCGGGTCCTTGCCCGATTTCGACTGGATATGTTCAAACGCACCGTAGATGATGTTTTCAGCGACCGACTTCTTGCCGGACAGCATCAGAACGTTGACGAACTTGGCGACATCGGTATTGCCGAATTTTGGATCTGGCAGGATCTCGCGCTTGGGTACTTCACGACGACGTGGCATTTCAATTCCTTTATCTTCAGTTGAGTGCTTGTTCCGCACTCGCGAGGGCCATCATGACCACTCACTTACTCGGCCTTCCGGCCGGCTCAACTTAACGTTTAAATGTGACCTCGATATGACCGAGACCGCAGATGATTACTTCTTGGCGCCAGCTTTCGCGCGCTTCGCACCGTACTTCGAGCGAGCCTGCTTACGGTCTTTCACGCCCTGGGTATCCAGTGCGCCGCGGACCATGTGGTAACGCACACCTGGCAAGTCTTTCACACGACCGCCGCGCAGCAGCACGACCGAGTGTTCCTGCAGGTTGTGGCCTTCACCGCCGATGTACGAAATGACTTCGAAACCGTTGGTCAGACGCACTTTGGCGACTTTACGCAGTGCCGAGTTCGGCTTCTTTGGCGTGGTGGTGTACACACGGGTGCACACGCCGCGCTTTTGCGGGCAGTTTTCCAGTGCCGGCGACTTGCTCTTCACAACCGCGGCAACGCGCGGCTTGCGAATCAGTTGATTGATGGTTGGCATCGTTCCTAATCCAACAAAGTACTACAGTTGATGACCCGGACATGACGCCCGGGGACTGAAACCTAGTCCCGAGTTTCCGCTAGCGGAGGCGACGAAAGCCACTCACCGAAGGAGCGGCTGCGAATGCGTAAGCGATGTGCAGAATAAATCGAGAACTCGCGAGTATAGACTCCTCGCAAAATGCGGTCAACCAATTTGCTGATTTTCTGGGCAGCGGCCCCGTCGAAAGGGCGAACGGTTGTGGTAGCAGTGACACAATTGACAGCCATGCCAGCCGCATCCTTGCATGTGAGGAATAGCTTTCCCGGCGGTGATAAGCGGATAATGGCCGACTTTCCCCGGCCCTTCGTCCTGCATGCCGCCTTTCATTCCGCCTCTCATCCGACCGCTGCTGCGCCCCGCCAACCTGACGCTCGTGCTGACCTACCTGGTTTTGTCGCTGGTGCCGCTGTTCCCGCTGGCGCTGGGCCTGCCCGTTGCAGCCCCTGCCCGTCTCGTTGGCATGGCCGTGTTCGCCTGGATCGGCGCCTGGGCGCTCTTCAAGCGGCCCGCGTATTTCCACTGGCTGCTGCTGCCTGCCTTCCTCGCCCTGCCGGCCGAACTCTACCTGTATGCGTATTACGGCCAGGGCATCTCGACCCACCACCTGGGCATCATGGCGGAAACCAGCCCCCTGGAAGCCATGGAATACCTGGGCGGGCGCGTGTGGCTGATGCTGGCGGTGCTGGTGGCCGTGGTCGCCTGGTGGGCCGCCAGCTACCGGGCAGCCCTCGCCACGCGCGACCTCGACTGGAACGACCGCTCGCGCTGGCTGGTGCTGGGTGTACTGGCAGCGGCCGCCGCCCTGGCCGCCTATGGCCTCAAGGCCGGGGCGGCACCAAAGGCGGACGCGATGCGCCTCGACACGGCAGGCCAGGCTTCCGCCGCCACCCTGCCGCCGCTGCCCCGCTGGGCGCAGCCGCCCTTTGACCTCAAGGCCTTCGCCGGCTCCTGGCCCTTCGGCGTGGCCGTGCGCGGGCTCGACTTCTACAAGGAACGCGTGTACCTGTCCGCCCTGCACGAGCGCAGCGCAGCATTTCGCTTCGGCGCCGTCCAGGCCGATCCCGCGAACACGCCGGACGTGATCGTGATGGTGCTGGGCGAATCGGCCCGCTTCGATCGCTGGAGCCTGAACGGCTATGCGCGCGACACCAATCCCCTGCTCGCCAGGGAAGCGAACCTGGTGACGCTACAGGACCTGATCACCTCGGTGTCCGCCACCCGCCTGTCGGTGCCGGTCATCATCTCGCGCAAGCCGGCAATGCAGAGTTTGAAAGACGGGTTCACGGAAAAATCCTTCCTCAGCGCCTTCCGCGAAGCCGGCTATAAAACCTTCTGGCTGTCGAACCAGATCTCTTTCGGCAAATTCGACACGCCGGTGTCCGTGTTCGCCAAGGAGGCGGACGAGGTCGAATTCCTGAACCTGGGCGGCTTCACCAACCACTCGAACCACGACGAGGTGCTGCTGGCGCCTTTTGGGCGTGCGCTGCAGGACCCGGCGCCGAAAAAGTTGATCGTCCTGCATACGCTCGGCAGCCATTGGAACTACGCCCAGCGCTACCCGGCTGCCTTCGACCGCTGGAAGCCCTCGCTGGCGGGCGTGGCGAAACCGGTGCTGACCGACGGCGCCATCGAGCCGCAACTGAACAACAGCTACGACAACTCGATCCTGTACACCGACTGGTTCCTGGCCCAGCTGCTCGAGCGCCTCAAGGCGGACGACCGGGCGGCGGCGCTGATGTACGTGGCCGACCACGGCCAGACCCTGTACGACGGCGCCTGCCGCCAGGTCTTCCATGGCCACAACAACCAGCACGAATTCCACGTGCCCGCCTTCGCCTGGTATTCGGACACGTATGGAGAACGCTTCCCGGACAAGGTGGCGCAGCTGCGCGCGCACCGAAAGGCGCGCCTGTCGACGGAGAACATGTTCCATACGCTGGTCGACCTGGGCGACATCCGCTATCCGGGCGAACGCCTGGACCGCAGTATCGCCAGCAGCCGGCTGGCACCCCATAAGCGTTATGTGGACAGCTATGGCTGGACCGATTACGACGACGCACGCATGAAGGGCGATTGCCGGGAAGTGATTGCGAACGGGACGCCGCTGCCGCGCAGGTAATTCACAGATGCAGTACGAGAGATGTCAATTCAGACTACGACGTAAATAATGCCAACAAAAATTAGCGCCCTAAAAACTGTTCTCAACGTATATATGATCAATCAACACCTATTGGCAACCAAATGAACCTTCCGCTCCAGCTTTTTGGTTTTGTTGACACTCCCAATGGCCGCGCTCACGCAATTTTAACTAGAGATCAGGACCGCCCTAATGAAGCAATGCTTCAATGGTATGGCACTGAAATACAGGCTGGAGGTGTTCTTATGGAGATATTGTCGACTTCAGCTAAAAAATTTACACTTCGCCCGCTACGGTTCTATGAGCTGGATGCAGGTGGAGGCTTATTTGCGCCATCGCACATTTCAAACTTTGCGGAACTCATGAAATATTCAGCTGAGCTTTCCGTTCAAGCCGCACACCTTGCAGGAGTTTGGCGTAATCATCTCGGAGAATTGCGAGAAATAAGTTTCGCTTTAAAGACTCCTGAATTACGAGTTCGCGCTAAAAAATTAAAAACCTGGAGTGATTTTAAAAAGTGGGCAGGCGATCAACGTCGGAATGGAGAATATGAGGACTTTCGCGGCCATGGAAGCGATCAATTTGCACTTTCATCGACGTTACATAGGGCAGGTCGTGCCCGCCTCGAAAGATTTTGTTATGAGACAGTTCCCCATTTTCGAGGACTTGCTGAGGCAAATTTAGATATCAGATTTAAACCTGGGGATGCCGATGATTTCTCGGTCGTTTTGGGTCTAGCGCAACATCACGGTTTGCCTACACCTTTACTAGACTGGACCGCTTCCCCATATGTTGCAGCCTTTTTTGCGTTTTCGGATGCTTTAGAGAATTTGCAAAATCGACCTAAGCACAAGCATGTGCGAATATTTGCCTTAAGCAGAGAGGTAGCTAAACATGCGCCCGCGCACGTGACTCTTACGCTACCATCGCCCAACATTTCCCATCTTTCTATTTCGCCTAGAAAAAATCCACGCTTACTTGCGCAACAAGGCCGTTTTTTATTAACAAATATTGCGAACTTAGAATCGATGCTATGTTCAATCGAAAAAGATTCAGGGAAGAAATTGATTACTGCTGTCGACATACCGATCGATTGCGCTGCCGAGGCACTTGAGGATCTTTATTACATGGGCTTATCCGGCGCAACCATGTTTCCTGGCTTAGATGGTGTTTGCAAAATGATGAAGCATCAAATGGCTTATAGAGGACCAAGCGCACAAGCTGCACCATTACCAGAACCTCCTACGGAGCAATTACGATCATCCGAAAGTCAAAGCTGAAAATAGCATTTACGTTTAGCCACATTAATCGTGAACCTATATTAACAGCTATGGCTGGACGGATTGCGACGATGCCCGCTTCAAGGGCGATTGCCGCGAGGTGATCGACAAGGGGACGCCCCTGCCGCGCAAATAAGAGCGCCTTTTTGCCGGCCATGTGTGGCGTCCGCTGCACAGCGAGCCCGGCTACGTTCGTTTGCCCACATACCGTCATGCCCGGCTCTGTCAGGATGAAAAAACTGACATTCAACCGAGTCGATTGACGAGAAAGGAAGGCACGATGAAACGCGCGTTCGCGGCATCCCTGATGGCCATGGCCATTACCGGCGCCTGGGCCCAGCAGGGCGACGGCACCCAGGTCTCCATCAACAGCAACATCTTCAAGCCCAACAAGGTGGACCCGACGCCCGAGCGCATGCGCGGCATCAAGGCGCCGCCGGGCTTCACGGTTACGCCCTTCGCCACCGGCCTGAAGAACGCGCGCATCCTGGCGGTGGCGCCGAATGGCGACGTTTACCTGTCGCGGCGCGACCAGGGCGACGTGCTGCTGCTGCGCGATGCGAACGGCGATGGACGCGCCGACGGCGCCCCCATCACGGTGGCCAACCGCGCCGGCGCCCATGGCCTGGCGATCCGCGACAACAAGCTGTACCTCATCACGGTGAAGGAAGTCTTCGCCGCCGACATCAAGCCCGACGGCCGCCTGGGCGAATTGAAAATGCTGATTGGCGACCTGCCCGATTCCGGCCAGCACCCGAACCGGACGATCGCCTTCGGACCGGACAACATGCTCTACATCAGCGTGGGCAGCACCTGCAATACCTGCAACGAGAGCAATCCCGAAAACGCGACCCTGCTGCGCGCTTCGCTCGACGGCAAGCAGCGCAGCATCTTCGCCAGCGGCCTGCGCAACCTGATCGGCTTTTCCTGGCATCCGCAGACGGGCGAGCTGTGGGGCCTGGACCACGGCATCGACTTTTTAGGGGACAACCAGCAGCAGGAAGAACTCAACAAGATCGAGCACGGCAAGCAGTACGGCTGGCCGCACGTGTACGGCGCCAACGAGATTTACCCGCAAAGCACGCCGGTCGGCGAACTGACCAAGCAGCAGTGGCGCGACCGCAGTACGCCGATGGTGATGGGCTATACGGCGCACGCGGCGCCGATGCAGTTCGTGTTCGCCAACCGGAGCACCTTCCCCGCCGAGTACCGCGGCGACGCCTTCGCCACCATGCGCGGCTCCTGGAACCGCAACCCGGCCTCCGGCTACGAGATCGTGCGCGTGCGCTTCGAGAACGGCCAGCCGAAAGCGATCGAACCCTTCGTCACCGGCTTCCTCACCGACGGCGGCAAGACCCATATCGCGCGCCCGGTCGGCCTCGCGTTCGCGAAAGATGGATCGATGCTGATGGCGGACGACGGCAACGGCGTCATCTACCGTATCGCCTACTCAGGCAACGGCGCGGGCAGCGGCAAGCCGCCGGCCGGTGCGGCCGCGACGGCGCCGGCCGGGCCGATGAAGGAGCAGGCCAACAAGGGCAACGGTGTACCGCTGGCAAACAAGCGGGCCGAAACCCAGTCGGCCGGCACCCTGTCGGTGTCCTCGCCGAGCTTCCGCCACCAGGGCATGATGGACGAGAAGTACAGCGAATACGCGGACGGTGTCTCGCCGGCGCTGTCGTGGAAGGCAGTGCCGAACGCGAAGTCCTACGCCATCGTCATGGAAGACCCGGACGCGAAGCCGGTCACGCCCTTTGTCCACTGGCTGGCCTGGAACATCCCGCCGCACATTACCAGCGTGCCCGAAGGCGTGCAGGAACAGCCGCGCCTGTCCGATCCGGACGGCGTGCTCCAGGGCCGCAACACGCGCGGCTCGATGGGCTATTTCGGGCCGAAGCCGCCGGTCGGCGACGCCCCGCATCACTACCACTTCCAGGTGTATGCGCTGGACAACATGCTCGACGTACCGTTCGGGGCGGACCGCGACACGCTGCTCAAGGCCATGCAGGGGCATGTGATCGGCAAGGGGGAGGTGATCGGGCGGTATGGGCAGAAGCAGAAGCCGCAGAAGTGATGCGTCCGGTAGTGGAGCTGCTGCTGCACTGTTAGCGGTTCCTCCAATCTGCGTGGGCACGGCGTGCCCACCCTACGAGACACGTTAGCTGGTCCGGGGTTTGCATGAGCTCGCCACTACGGGTGACCGTAGGGTGGGCATTCATGCCCACGCGGATCATGCGCACCGATAACGCCACAGGCAACAGCCCCACGATGTACGCACACCACCCCGGACACGCCCGTGTCCGCGTACGTACGCCCCTGCGCGTACGGACACCCCGGACACCCCGTCCGCTTGCCGTCCACCCCAACAAATCAAGCACTTAGCTGCTGGCACGGATCGTGCAACAACGACCGCATTCACGTCGTTATCGAAACCATCATGATCCGCGATACATCCCATCAAGACACCGTCGTCGCCGCGCCGCCGGGACAGCAACTGAAACGCCGCGCCCTCTGGATCGGCGGCGCCGTGGCCCTGGCCGCCGTGGCCGCCTTCCTGCTGTCCGCCTGGGGCGACAGCGAACATTCCGTCAGCGCCAGCCGCCTGCGCATCGCCGAAGTCGGGCGCGGCACGCTGGTGCGCGACGCCTCGGTCAACGGCCGCGTGGTCGCCGCCGTCAGCCCGACCCTGTTCTCGACCGCCCCCGCCACCGTCAACCTGAAAGTGGCGGCCGGCGACACCGTCAAAAAAGGCGATGTACTGGCCGTGCTCGAGTCGCCCGACCTGTCCGACGCCCTGAAACGCGAGCAGTCGACCTACGAACAACTGAAAGCCGAAGTCGCGCGCCAGCAGATCCTGTCGCGCAAACAGAAGCTGCTGGCCCAGCGCGAGGCCGACGTCGCCGAGATCGACCGCCTGTCCGCCCAGCGTACGCTGGAACGCTACGAGAGCGTGGCGCAGGTCGGCGTCATTGCCAAGATCGACTACCAGAAGGCGAAGGATGCGCTGAACTCGGCCGGCATCCGCGCCAAGCACGCGGCCCAGGCGGCGAACCTGGAAGGCGACGACGTGGCGCTGGCGATCCGCACCAAGAGCAACGAGATGGAGCGTGCGCGCCTGTCGATGGCGAACGCCCAGCGCCGCGTCGACGAGCTGACCGTGCGCGCGCCGGTGGACGGTTTCATCGGCACCCTGAACGTCCAGAACCGGATGGTGGTCGCGGCCAATGCGCCCCTGATGACCCTGGTCGACCTGTCGCGCCTGGAAGTCGAACTCGAGGTCCCGGAAACCTATGTCTCGGACATGGGCATCGGCATGACGGCCGAAATCGCCCTGCCTGCGGGCACGGCCACGGGCAAGCTGGTCGCCCTGTCGCCGGAAGTGGTCAAGAACCAGGTGCTGGCCCGGGTGCGTTTCGACGGCGAGCAGCCGAAGGGCCTGCGCCAGAGCCAGCGCGTCACGGCGCGCCTGCTGATCGAGGAAAAGCCGAATGTCGTGATGGTGGCGCGCGGGCCGTTCGTCGAGAGCGAAGGCGGCCGCTTTGCCTACCGCGTCGAGAACGGCGTCGCGGTGCGCACCCCGATCCAGCTCGGCGCCACCAGCCTCTCGTCCATCGAAATCCTGTCCGGCTTAAAACCCGGCGACAAGGTCGTCGTCGCCGGCACCGATACCTTCGAAAACGCCGCACGCGTTTCCATTAATCGCTAACAAGAACCAAACCCTCTCCTGAAAGGACATCCCATGCTGCGCATGACCAACCTCTCCAAGGTGTACCGCACCCACATGATCGAGACCCACGCGCTGCGCGGCTTCGAGATCCAGGTCAACAAGGGCGAATTCGTCACCGTCACCGGCCCGTCGGGTTCGGGCAAGACCAGCTTCCTGAACATCGCCGGCCTGCTCGAGGAATTCACCAGCGGAGAATATGTGCTCGACGGCGTCAACGTGAAGGGCATGAACGACGACGCGCGTTCGCGCCTGCGCAACGAGAAGCTCGGCTTCATCTTCCAGGGTTTTAATCTGATCCCCGACCTGAACCTGTTCGACAACGTCGACGTGCCGCTGCGCTACCGCGGCTTCAATGCGGCCGAACGCAAGGAGCGCATCGAGGACGCGCTGGCGAAGGTGGGCCTGGCCTCGCGCATGAAGCACTTCCCGGCCGAGCTCTCGGGCGGCCAGCAGCAGCGCGTGGCGATCGCACGCGCGCTGGCCGGCTCGCCGAAACTGCTGCTCGCCGACGAACCGACCGGCAACCTCGATACGCAGATGGCGCGCGGCGTGATGGAGCTGCTGGAAGAGATCAACGCGGCCGGCACCACGATCCTGATGGTCACCCACGACCCGGAACTGGCCGTGCGCACCCACCGCAACGTGCACATCATCGACGGCCAGGTGTCGGACCTGGTGCGCAAGGGCCCGACCCTGGCCGCGGTCAGCAACGCGGCCGGCGCCACCGCAGTGTAAGGGAGCCAACATGTTCAGCTATTACTTCAAGCTCGGCGTGCGCAGCCTGCGCCGCAATCCGGCGCTGACCGCCCTGATGGTGCTGACGCTGGCCATCGGCGTCGCCGCCAGCGTCTCGACCCTGACAATTTTGCACATGATGTCGGGCGACCCGATCCCGCACAAGAGCGACCGCCTGTTCGTGCCGATCTTCGACGTCGCTCCGCTCGAGGGCTACAACCCCGGCGAGAAGCTGGGCGAAAACCAGGTCACCTACAAGGACGTGGTGAACCTCCTGAAGAGCGGCCAGGGCGTACGGCGCACCGGCCTGTACGGGATCGCGGGCCCGATCGAGCCGCCGCGCAAGGAACTGCCGGTCTTCATCGGGCCGGGCCTGGCGCCGACGCGCGACTTCTTCGCCATGTTCGACGTCCCCTTCCTGCACGGCCAGCCCTGGAGCGCGCAGGACGACGAGCGCGGCGCCGACGTGGTCGTGCTCAGCCGCGAGATCGCCGAGAAGCTGTACGGCACGGCCAACCCGGTCAGCCAGCGCCTGAACCTGCTGGGCTTCCCGTACACGGTCGTCGGCGTCATCGACAAGTGGAACCCGCAGCCGCGCTACTACAAGCTGGTCGGCGGCGAACAGTTCGGCGACAGCGAGGATTTCTTCATCCCGCTGGCCAGCGCCATCCGCCACGAAACCACGCATAACGGCGGCATGAACTGCTCCGAACGCTCCGATCCGGGCTACCAGGGCACGCTGCGTTCCGAATGCACCTGGTTCCAGTTCTGGTTCGAGACCGAGTCCGCCGCCGACCGCGCCGAACTGAAGAACTACCTCGACAACTACGCCGCCGAGCAGCGCAAGCTGGGCCGCATGAAGCGCGCCGCGCCGATCGGGCTGTACAACGTCAACGAGTGGATGGAAGAGCGCGAAGTGGTCGGCAAGGACACGAAACTGTCGGCCTGGCTGGCCTTCGGCTTCCTGCTGCTGTGCCTGGTGAACACGATCGGCCTGCTGCTGGCGAAGTTCTCGGTGCGCGCCGCCGAAGTCGGCATCCGCCGTGCGCTGGGCGCCTCGCGCCGCGAGATCTTCCGCCAGTTCCTGATCGAGAGCGCGGTGGTCGGCCTCGCCGGCGGCGTGCTCGGCCTGGTGCTTGCCTTCGGCGCGCTGGCCCTGATCGGGATGGGCAGCCGCGAAGTGGCCGCCGTCGCCCGCATGGACCTGACGATGCTGGCGGTGACCTTCGCGATGTCGGTGCTGGCCGCGGTGCTGGCCGGGCTGCTGCCGACCTGGCGCGCCTGCCAGGTGACGCCGGCCCTGCAACTCAAGTCGCAATAAACATAAGAGAGACACATCATGGAAATCCGTCCTATCCTGTCCGCGCTCCTGCGCAACAAGACCGGCGCCATCCTGGTCGCGCTGCAGGTGGCCCTCAGCCTGGCGATCCTGGCCAACGCGCTGCACATCGTCAGCGAGCGGCGCGAAGCCTCGGCCCGCCCGAGCGGCGTCGCCGAGGAGCAATCGGTGTTCGCGATCAGCGTGCGCAACCTGTCGAGCGGCAGCCCCGAGCAGCAGCTGGCTACCCAGAAGCGCGAGATCGACGTGATCCGCGCCGTGCCCGGCGTGGTCTCGGCGGCCAACGTCAACCAGATCCCGATGTCGCAGTCGGGCTGGAACAACAGCGTGGCGATCGACCGCAAGCAGGTCGACGAATCGGCGCCCTCGTCGTTCTATTTCTCGCCCGATTCGCTGATCAAGACCTGGGGCCTGAAGCTGGTCGAAGGCCGCGACTTCCTGCCGGGCGAGTACGTCGACATCGACGCCAACACCGAGGTCTTTCCGCGTCACGTCATCATCACCAAGGCCCTGGCTGAAAAGCTGTGGCCGGGCGTGCCCGCCACCGGCCGCACGATGTACTTCGGCACCGGCGAAGATGCCATCGAGGTGCAGGTGGTCGGCGTGGTCGAGCGCCTGCAAACCCAGAGCGCGCAGGTGACCGAACGCGGCGAGTTCTCCAGCATCGCGCCGATGCGCATCTACGGTAACCACCCGGGTGCGCAGTACACCATCCGCGCCGAACCCGGCCAGATCGAGCGCGTGATACGCGACGTCGAGGCGGCCCTGCGCAAGGCCTCGCCGACGCCGGTGGTGCTGGAATCGACCACCCTCGAAAAATACCGCAAGGACCGCTACCGCGCCGACCTGGCGCTGTCGTGGATGCTGGTCACGGTCAGCGTGCTGCTGCTCCTGATCACGGCCAGCGGCATCGTCGGCATGGCCAGCCTGTGGGTCACCCAGCGCCGCAAGCAGATCGGCGTACGGCGCGCGCTCGGTGCGAAGCGTTCGGATATCCTGCGCTACTTCGTCACCGAGAACTTCATGATCACCAGCGCCGGCGTGGTCGGCGGCGTGCTGCTCGGGGTGGCGCTGAACCAGCTCCTGGTGAGCAAGCTGGAGATGGCGAGACTGCCGCTCGAATACCTGGTGGCCGGCGGCGTCGTGTTCTGGTCGCTGGGCGTGATCGCGGTGTACGGCCCGGCCTGGCGCGCGGCGAGTATTTCGCCGGCGCTGGCAACCCGCAGTGCCTGATAGCAACGGAGCGATGTTATCCTGACGCCCATGCCTACCGTACTCATCATTGACGACAACGCCGCCGTCGGCATCGCCCTCGACGTGCTGTTCTCCCTGCACGACATCGCGGCCCTGCATGCGGCTTCGCCCGAGGAAGGGCTGGCGCTGCTGGCGCGCGAGAGCGTCGACCTGGTGATCCAGGACATGAACTTCACGGCCGACACCACCTCGGGCGAGGAAGGCGTGGCGTTATTTCGGCAGATCCGGTCGCTGTACCCGGATCTGCCTGTCATCCTGCTGACCGCCTGGACCCACCTGGATGCGGCGGTCGACCTGGTCAAGGCCGGAGCGGCCGACTACCTGCCCAAGCCCTGGAACGACGAGCGCCTGCTGGCCACCGTGACGAACCTGATCGAACTGGGCCAGGCCAACCGCGCGCTGCTGCAGCGCGTGGGCCGCGAGCGGCGCGAACGGCGCGAGCTGGAAACGCAGTACGACCTGCGCGGCCTGGTCTGGGCCGACCCGGCCACCGAGCGCGTGCTGCAGCTGGCCTGCCAGGTGGCGCGCGCCGATGTCCCGGTGTTGATTACGGGCCCCAACGGCACCGGCAAGGAACGCATCGCCGAGATCATCCAGGCCAATTCGCAAGTCGCCAGCGGCCCCTTCGTGGTGCTGAACTGCGGCGCCCTGCCCTCGGAGCTGATCGAGGCCGAGCTGTTCGGGGCCGAAGCCGGCGCCTACACGGGCGCCACCCGCGCGCGCGAAGGAAAATTCGAGGCGGCCGACGGCGGCACGCTGTTCCTCGACGAGATCGGCAACCTGCCGCCCGCCGGCCAGATGAAACTGCTGCGCGTGCTGGAGACGGGGCGTTTCGAGCGGCTCGGCTCGAACCGCGAGCGGCAGGTGAAGGTGCGGGTGGTCAGCGCCACGAATGCGGACCTGGCCGCGATGATCCGCGCCGGCAGCTTCCGCGAAGACTTGTTCTACCGTTTGAATGTGATCGAGCTGCGCCTGCCGCCGCTGGCTGCGCGCCCGCTCGACATCCTGCCGCTGGCCGCCAGCTTCCTCGCGCCCGGCAAGCGTTTCGATCCGGGCGCCGAGCGCGCGCTGCTGGCACACGCCTGGCCCGGCAATGTGCGCGAACTGAAAAACGTGATGGCGCGCGCCAACCTGCTGGCCCAGGGCGACACCATCCGCGCACCCGACCTCGGCCTGCCGGCCGCCCCGGCGCAGGCGCAGCCGCTGGCCCTGGAGGCGGAACCCGACCGCGAGGCGATCGCCGCCGCGCTGGCGCGTGCCGGCGGCGTGGTCTCGCAGGCGGCCGCCGAACTCGGGCTGTCGCGCCAGGCCCTGTACCGCCGCATGGAGCGCCTGGGCATCGAGCGTCCGTAATTGCCCATGCGCGCCGCTTTTCGCCTGTCTCTCGTCACCCGCTTCTCGGCCCTGGTCGGCACCCTGCTCGCGGTCGGCATCGTCATCGCCCTGACGCTCGACCACTTCCTGCCCGGGCGCCCCGTGCTGGTGGCGGGCCTGTGCCTGGCCTGCGTCGTCCCGATCGCCATCATCACCGTGCGCTCGCAGGTGCAGCCCATCCTGTCGCTGTTTCGCGCACTCGAGGGCACGGTGACGAGCTACCGCGACGGCGACTTTTCGTTCAGCCTGCACTGGCCGCAAAACGACGAGCTGGCCGACCTGATCCGGGCCCACAACGAACTCGGCAACGTGCTGCGCGAGCAGCGCCGCGACCTGGTGCAGCGCGAACTGCTGCTCGACACCATGGTGCAGAACACCCCGGTGGCGATGTTGCTGGTGGCCGATGCGCCGCAGCGCGCGGGCACGGTCGTCTACGCCAACCTGGCCGCGCGCCAGCTGCTGGCCGACGGCCGCAAGCTCGAAGGCCACGGCCTGCAGGAGCTGCTGGCGCAGGCCTCGCCGGCTTTGGGCGAAGCGTTAGAACGCGGCGGCGACGGCCTGTTCACGGCCGGCGAGGGAGAAGACGAGCAGGTCTACCACCTGGCGCGCAGCCACTTCAGCCTGAACGGGCGCCGCCACGAACTGCTGCTGCTGCGCCACCTGACGGCCGAACTGCGGCGCCAGGAAGTGCAGACCTGGAAAAAGGTGATCCGCGTGATCAGCCATGAACTGAACAATTCGCTGGCGCCGCTCGCCTCGCTGGCCCATTCCGGGGCGGAGCTCGTGCGGCGCGGCCAGACCGAGCGCCTGCCGCAGATCCTGGAAACCATCGGCGAGCGCACGCGCCACCTGGAAAGCTTCATCCTCGGCTACGCGCGCTTCGCCAAGCTGCCGACCCCGCGCCTGGAGCGCTGCGCCTGGGCGCCCCTGGTGGCGCGGCTGGCCTCGCAGGTCAGGTTCCGGGTGGTGGGCGAACTGCCCGCGGAGCCGGCCCTGGTCGACCAGGCGCAGCTCGAACAGGCGCTGCTGAACCTCCTCAAGAATGCCCACGAATCCGGCTCCGATCCGGACGCGGTCGAACTGCAGGTGCGCCGCGTGCAGGACCTGCTGCGCATCGAAGTGACCGACCGCGGCAGCGGCATGAGCGAGGCGGTGCTGACCAATGCGCTGGTACCCTTCTATTCGACCAAGCGCAGCGGCACCGGCCTGGGCCTGGCGCTGTCGCGCGAGATCGCCGAGGCGCACGGCGGGCGCATCCTGCTGTCGAACCGCGAGGGCGGCGGACTGGCGGTGACGCTGATCCTGCCGGCGGCCTGAGCATCGAAGGAACTCATATGCTGAAGATCATCGGGAAAGCGAGCTCCATCAACGTGCGCAAGGTGCTCTGGACCTGCGTCGAACTTGGCCTGCCCTTCGAGCGCGAGGAGTGGAGCGAGGCCCACGCCGCCCTCAATCCCAACCGCATGGTGCCGGTGCTGGTCGATGACGACTTCGTTCTGTGGGAGTCGAACGCGATCTGCCGCTACCTGTGCAACCGCCATGGCGGCGCAGCCCTGCTGCCGGCCGACGCGGCCCAGCGCGCGCGGGTCGAGCAGTGGATGGACTGGCAGGCGACGGAGCTGAACAACGCCTGGCGCTACGCCTTCATGTCCCTGGTGCGCCGCAGCCCCACGCACGGCGACCCGACGCTGGTCGCGGCCAGCGTCGCGGGCTGGAACCGGCACATGGGGCTGCTCGACGCGCAGCTGGGCGCGACCGGCGCCTGGGTGGCGGGCGACGCCTTCACGCTTGCCGACATCGTGCTGGGCCTGTCGGCCAACCGCTGGCTGATGACGCCGATGGAACGGCCCGCCTACTCCCATGTGGCGCGCTGGCTGGAGCGGCTCGCTGCGCGCGAGGGCTTCCGCCTGCACGGGCGCAACGGCATTCCCTGAAGCCCCCTCTGGTAAGATCGGCCTTCACTGCCGCTTCTCCACCATGTCCAGCAAGCCTCCCCCACTCGATCCCCGTTTCGCCCAGCCGGGCCACCCGCCGGCCACCATCACCGAATTCGAGGGCGTGCGTTCGCTGCACCTCGGCACCTCGTGGGAACAGGGCGCGATGCGCCTTTCTCGCCCGGACGCGATCGAACTCGAATACGTGCAGATGATGATGGCCTGGCTGCTGTTCCTGCCGAACCCGCGCCGCATCGTGCAGCTGGGCCTGGGCAGCGCGGCGCTGACCAAGTTCTGCTACCGCCGCTTCCCGGACGCGCAGGTGACCGCGGTCGAACTCAATCCGAACGTGATCGCCATCTGCCGCGCCCTGTTCGAGCTGCCGCCGAACGATGCGCGCCTCGATGTGCAGGGGATGAACGCGCTCGACTTCGTGCTCGATCCGCGCCACCACGGGCAAATCGACGTGCTGCAGGTCGACCTGTACGACGAAGAGGCGCGCGGCCCGGTGCTCGATACGCCGGAGTTCTACCAGGGCTGCTTCGACTGCCTCGCCCCGGACGGCATCATGACCGCCAACGTGTTCGGCGAGTCGGGCAACTACGACAAGAACCTGGCGGCGATGATCGACGTCTTCGACGCCGTGGTCTGGCTGCCCGAGGTCCACGACGCGAACATCGTCGTCGTCGCCTTCAAGCGCTCCCCGCAGCTGGACTTTTCGACCCTGTACGAGCGCGCGGGCGAGATCCGGCGGCGCTTCAACCTGCCGGCCAGGGACTGGGTGGACGGCTTGAAGGAGTGGATGCGGGATCAGGCGGGCTAATCGTTTCGCACGGCTATCCATACGCCTGTTGAACGCGTGGGCGGCGCATGCGTCACGTGGTTTCAGATTGCCCGGTGGAGCCGACCACCCTGCGTCCTGCTGCACCCGTCCTCTGTTGTCAACACAACACACCCACCCCCTTTCTCCCGCCCGCCTTGCCCCAGCGCAAACCCTAAAGAGTTACCACGAGCAAGATTCCTCCGTCACTGACCCTGTTCAAGAGGAACCACGATGCGCCACAACCCATTGCAATTGACCCTGCTCGCCGCCGCCCTGCTGGCTGCCTACCCGCATGCGCAAGCGCAAACGCCGGCGCCCGACGAGGACGCGATGCAGAAAGTGGTCGTGGTCGGTTCGCGCGCGGGCGCACGCTCGGAACTCGACACCGCCGTACCGGTCGGCCTGGTGAGCGCAAAAGACCTGGCCTCGACCGGCACCCTCGAACTGGGCAAGGCGCTGCAGGAACTCGACCCCTCGTTCAACTTCAGCACCACCTTCATCAGCGACGGCACCGACATCATCCGCCCTGCCACCCTGCGCGGCCTTGGACCGGACCAGTTGCTGGTGCTGGTCAACGGCAAGCGCCGCCACCAGCAGGCGCTGGTCAACGTCCAGCAGACCGTGGGCCGGGGTTCGGCCGGCACCGACATCAATGCGATCCCGATGGCGGCGATCAGCCGCATCGAGGTGCTGCGCGACGGCGCCGCCGCCCAGTACGGCTCGGATGCGATCGCCGGCGTCATCAACATCGTCTTGAAGGAAGGCGCGGGCAAGGGCCTGGCCAGCATCAGCGGCGGCACCAGTTCCGAAGGCGACGGCGACACCTATGGCGCCAGCGCCTGGCGCGGTTTCGCACTGGGCTCGGCCGGCGGCTTCATGAGCCTGGCCGTGGAGGGCCGCCGCCGCGGCGAGACCAACCGCGCCGGCGTCGACACGCTGCGCGTCGATCCTCCGCGCGTCACCCAGCGCATCGGCGACAGCCTGGCGAAGGACGTCCACCTGTGGACCAACGCCATGCTGCCGGTCGGCCATGGCGGCGAGCTGTACTGGTTCGGCGGCGCCTCGCGCCGCACCGGCGACGCGGCCGGCTTCTATCGCCCGAAGGACGACGCGCGCAATGTGCCGGCGGTCTATCCGCAAGGCTTCCTGCCGAACATCCTGACCGAGGTGCGTGACGGCTCGCTCGCCTTTGGCTACCGCGCCGACCTGGGCGGCGACTGGAAGTTCGACGCCAGCTTCAATCACGGCCGCAGCGAACTGGTGTTCAACGAACGCAACTCGATCAATGTCAGCTACTGGTACGAACCGAACTGCGCCTGCAGCGTGACCGGCGAGTCGCCGCGCGAGGCCTATACGGGCACGCTCGGCTTCCAGCAGTCGACCTTCAACTTCGACCTGAAAGGGCCGGTGCGCTTCCTCGGCCAGCAGATCTTCGTGGGCGCCGGCTTCGAGTACCGGCGCGACAGCTACCGCATCGAGGCCGGCGAGCCGGTCTCTTACCAGTACGGCCGCACCAACAATCCCGCCATCGTCATCCGCGACCAGCACGGCGGCATCGCCCAGGCCGGCATCCAGGGCTTCCCCGGCTATACGCCCGCCACCCAGGTCTACGAGGGGCGCCACAACACCGCGTTCTACATCGACACCGAACACAAATGGAGCGAGCAGCTGACCCTGGGCTCGGCCCTGCGGCACGAACGCTACTCCGACTTCGGCAATACCACGACGGGCAAGCTGATCGCGCGCTTCGACCCCAGCCGCGCCTTCGGCCTGCGCGCCAGCACCTCGACCGGCTTCCGGGCGCCGTCGGTGCAGCAGAAGTTCTACAGCTCGGTATCGACCAACCTGAACAACGCCGGCGTGCTGACCGAAACCCTGACCGCGCGTGAAGGCAGCGCCGTGACCCAGGCGCTCGGCATCGCGCCGCTCAAGGAGGAAAAGTCGCGCAGCGCCAGCATCGGCATGGTGCTGCGCCCGGCGGCCAACTTCTCGGTGACGGCGGACCTGTACCGCACCGACATCATTGATCGCATCGTCTTCTCCAGCACCATCTCGCCGGAGAGCGGCGCCTGCACGACGGCCGCCGCCTGCCCGATCCGCGCCGTCCTCGGCCCGCTCCGGGTCGGCCAGGCGCAGTTCTTCACGAACGCGATCGATACCGAAACGCGCGGGCTCGATGTCGTGGCCGAGCACACCACGCGCGACCTCGCTGCGGGCACGCTGGTGCTGTCGGGCCAGCTCGGCTTCAACCGCACCAAGGTCAAGGCGCGCCGTTCGCAGTCTCCCGTGCTCTCCGGCGCCCAGCTCTTCGACGACGCCCAGGTGACGCTGATCGAACGCGGCCAGCCGCGCCAGCACCATGTGGTCGCGGCCGACTACACGCGCGGCGCCTGGAACGCCAATGTGCGCGCCAACTATTACGGCGAGGTGCAGGGCCAGGGCTTCACGGCGCCTTTCGTCCAGACCTGGAAGGGCAAGTGGCTGCTCGACCTGTCGCTGCGCCACGCGTTCAGCCGCAGCCTGAGCCTGTCGGCGGGCGTGAACAACGCCTTCGACACCATGCCGACGCGCTGGGACACGACCCGCGCCGCGCCCTTCCCGCAGATGGGCTTTACGCACTGCTGGGAGACCTGCCCGTTCGGGATCAACGGGCGGACCATGTATGCGCGGGCGGAGTACGCGTTCTGACCGGGATGCGGGGCGCCAGCGAGGACCTGTACCGATACCCGTCACGTACTGCTCGGTGCGCATCCTGCGCGTGGCAAACCCGACGGCCGTGCCTGCCGACAGCAAGGGGAGCCGCTGCGATTCACAATCCGTAGCCGCTGGCCTTCAGGATCGCCGCTGGATCGCGCAGTTCGAGCAGCTCCCGAATGGCGGCGGGTTTGTCGGGTGCGCGCGCCACGTAGGCTTCGGCGATACGCATGCCGATCCAGTAGCCGGCTTCGTAAGGCCATCCTTCGGGCGCCGAACCGTAATTCGCGAGCCAGCGCCGAAAGCGCGGACTGGCCATCGGTTTGCGCACGCTCTCGCTGTCCGCCAGCATGGCTTGGCGGTCGCGCTGGAACTCTTGCCACAGCCAGGATTCGCGCTGGTGCGCCCATGCGTCGCGCTCCAGGTCCGGCACCGTTCCGGTGACCAGGCTGGCCAAATACTCGGCGACGCCCTCGCGCAAGGACTGGCCCAACAAGGGATCGGCCAGTTCCTGCGGCGTTCTCTCCTTCTGCCAGGTGTGGACCGTTTCATGCGCAAAAAAATCGCGCATGGTGGTGCGGAACTGCGCGGGCGTGGTACCCGGCAGGCAGGTGACCTCCAGGCCGATCACCTGCGCCTCGGCGTTCGCCGTGCCGCCCGAGTTACCGGCGCCGAATACGATGTGGATGGCGGGCAGCGGACGTTCCGGCAGCAGGCCGGCATACGCCAGGTAGATTGCCCGCAGGTCGCTGCGCAGGGCAGGCAACTGGGGCAGGCACTCGCGGATGGCGTAGCGATAGTGTTCGGGCCTGGCGGCAACCGCCTGCGCCAGGCGCTGCGCGTCGACGATCCGGTTCGGCGTAAAGATTTTGACGCCGGGTCCGGCGCCATCGAGGTAATCGCGTTGCAGGATGTCGGCCGTGGGCAGGGCGCCATCCTTCATCAGCGGCGCGAAGCGCAGCGCGTCGCGCGCGTCGATTTCGGCTGTCAGGGGAGCGACACCGGCACCAGGGGCCGGTGCGGGGACGGGAGCCGCCGTGGCCTGGTGTGCCAGTACGGCAGCAGAAAGAAGAGCGGCAAGCTTGTTCATCGTCGTCATGATCGGTTGACAGGTCAGTCGAACCAGCGCCTCAGCGCCGCTCTCTCCACCACAGCCCCAGCATGGCCAGTGCGAATACCACGGCAAACGGCCAGGGCGGCAGCATCCGCTCGGCTTGCGTCATCGGCACCGGGGTGCGCGCCGCATAGTGGGTAGTAGCATCGCGCCGCTCGGCGGCCTGCCACAGCGGCCAGTCGCCGGGCGCGTGCACGTACACCTGGCCCGTCACCGGTTTGCTGCCCTGGGTCTGCATGCGCAGCCAGCCCGCCCGCTTCGGCCACACCGCCACGCAGGAGGCGTCGACGCGGTCAAGGCGGCGCTGCCAGGCCAGGGTCTGGCCGAGCTCGGGGAAGCTCACGCTGCCGCGCACGCCGAGGGCGCACACTTCGAGGCGCTGGCCGGGCAGCGGCATCTCGCGTGGCTCCAGCCAGGTCACCTCTTCCAGACGTTCGACGCCGAGCTTGTCGAGCACGCCCTGCCACCACAGCGCCAGCGCGCGCGGTTCGCTGATTGCGTGGCGGTGCCAGTCGGCGGCGCCGACCCAGCCGATGCGGCCCTTGCCCCACTGGCGCGCCCATATGGCGCTCTCCGATCCGTTCCAGGCGCCAGCCTGGCGCGCGGCCGGGGTCAGGGGCGCCAGCGGCAGCGGCAGCGGTCCGCCGCTCATGCGCTCGGCCGGCTGCGCCTGCAGGTTCAGGGCCACCGTGCGCGCCCAGACGGCGGCGTCGTTGGCGTTCGCGCCCAGCACCAGCAGCGCGGCGCCCTGCCCCACCTGCTCCAGCAGCGCCGAGCGGGCGGGGGCGGACGCGCGCTCGAACCAGGCGGCGTCGACCACCAGCAGATCGGGCGTTTCCATTTTTTCGCGCGCGGTTTCGCTGCGGGTGACGGTCTTGCCGAGGGCGACCTGCCAGTCGATCACGGCGCGGCTGTTCGCCAGCAGTTCGTTCAGCACGCGCAGGTCGAACGAGGGCGCGCTGAAGCGGCCGCGCACGGCCAGCGGCCGCGTCTCTTCGACCACCACCGGCACCGGGCCTTCGGCCAGCAGCTTGTCCTTGTCGCCCAGCAGGCGCGCCTTGAGTTCCAGGGTTTCGGCCAGCGGCGGCAGCCAGGTGACGGTGAGCTCGCCGGCACCACTGGTCTCGCCCAGCACCTGGCCGTTCTCGGCCAGCAGTTGCAGGCGAACCGGCGACTTGTCCGTGCGTTTGACGGTGAGCGCGAACATGCGGCCCAGCGGCAGGCGGCGCGGGAAATCCAGGCGCAGGGTGTCGCTCGCCGGCGCGGTCCACGCCAGCGGGCGCGCCTGCAGGTCCCGCCACTGGGCGGCGCGCAGGCCGTCGCCATCGACCTGCACGCTGCGTACGCCTTCCAGCGATACGGGCGGCCGGTTGGCGTCGACCGTCAGGGTGCGGCCGGCCTCGCCGGGCAGCGTCAGGCCGCCGGCCAGCAGCGCCAGCGCGGTGGCGGCAATGGCCGACAGCAGGGCGTCGAGCCAGCGGCGGCGCCACAGGTAGAGCAGCACGCTGGCAAGGCCGATGAAGGCAATCGCGTAGATCATTTGGCCGCTCCTTCGCTCCAGGCGCGCGTGAACGGCGTGCGTGCAACCGGTTTCGCTTGCAGCAGCACGGGCGCCTGCGCAATGCCGGCGCGCAGCCAGGCACGCAGCGCCGGGCGGCAGCGCAGGCAGCCGTCCTGCACGTCCTGGATCGTGCGCTGGGCGCCGAGCCACTGCTCGTCGTTTGTCAGGCGCTCGCTCACCCAGTCGTGGGCAGTGCGCGTCCACAGGGCCGGCAGCGGCCCCTCGTTCGACAGCGCCGCCACCAGTTCGCGCAGCGGCGCGGGAATTGCCTCGTCGGCCCCGCCCTGCTCGCGTCCGTAGCTGGCGGCGCCGATCACGTCGCCCGTCATGCGGATCTCTTCCTTGATCGGCGGCGGCACGAAGGCGGTCTTGTGCAGGTAGATGCGGTCGGCCTGCTGCAGCTCCTTGATCGCTTCGAGCGCCTTGTGTTCGGGCCCGAGCGCCGCCTTCGGACTAATTGCGCGCAGCGCCTTCTCGGCATCCCACATCGCCACCAGCGCGCGGCGCAGGATGGTCTTCGTTTTTTCGTCGTACAAGGTCGCGTTTTCCGCTTCGTCGTGGGCGTGGCCGTACTGGTGCAGGATGTCCTGGGTGCCGCCCGCCTCGCCATGACCGCCAGGCTCGTCATGGTCGTCGTGCTCTTCTCCGCCGAACAGCGACGATTCCTCGCCCAGGAACTGGCCGTAGCGGCGGCGCAGCTGTCCCTGGTCGCCGGCGATCTTCTCGCTGCGCTCGCGCACCTCGTCGGCGCCGATGCGGGTCGACTTCATGTCGGCGACCAGCTGCTCGGTGTCGATGATGATCTGGCGCTGGCTGCGCAGGCTCTGGGGCTTGACCAGGACCGGCATGGCGGTTGTTTCCTCGTCGTCCTCGACCTCGGGCGCCGGCAGGCGCAGCGTGTAGGTTGCCGACTGCACCGTGTGCGGACGCGCTGCGTTGTCCGTGGCGCGCACAAAGAAGTACAGCTCGTCGCCCGGCTCCATGCCCAGTTCAAGCAGGGTCCAGGTCTTGGCCCAGTTGCGCACTTTCGGGTCGTTCGAGGCCGGCAGCGGCATTTCGCGGTCGGTGAACTTGATGTTCTCTCCGCTGCCGCGCGCCAGCGTCAGGTGCAGGGTCGCGCGCCGTACGGCGTAATCGTCGCGCACGCTGAGCGCCATCGCAGCCGTGGTGGCGCCCTCCTTCAGTTCCTGGATCATCTGGGTCGGCTTCGAGATCGTGATCAGCGGCGCCGCATCGGGCGTCACGCGCAGCAGGTAGCGGTTGCCGCGCCAGCGCCAGAACAGCGACTCGGTCGCGACCAGGGTCGCGCATTGGTCTCCGGCGACCAGAGTGCGGCCGTCGCTCAGCTCCAGCGTGGTGCTGCCCGCGGCCGGGTTCTTCAGACACCATTCCACCCTGCTGCCCTCGGGCAGGTCGATGTTGCGCGGCGCGCCGCTCGTGCGCGCGGCGCCGGTGTAGGCCGGCGGCGTGGCGGTCACATTCAATTCCGGCAGCACGACGGCTTTCGCCAGCTGCACGCCGGGCGGGGCCGCCTGGGCCGTGGCGGCCGGCTTCTGGCCGAAGAACCAGATCACGGCCGCCAGCGCGAGCCAGGGCAGCAGCCAGAACAGGCCGGTGTCCACGCGCGGGCGCACGACGCGACGCACGGCCTGCTTGTCGAGGGCGCTGTCGATGCGCGCCAGCAGGCGCTCGCGCTGCAGTTTCGCCAGCGGCGTGTCGGCCTCGACCAAGGGTTCGGCTAACAGCGCACTGCTGTCTTCCAGCTCGGGCACGGCGGCGTCGAGCCAGCCGGCCCAGCCGCGCGCCACCTGCTGGCGCAGGCGCGCGCCGTCCCACATGCAGAAGGCCACCCAGGCCAGCAGGCCGGGCAGCAGGCGCAGCGACAGCCAGGGCAAGGTGCCGAGCACCCACAGCGGCAGGCGCCGCAACAGGGCCGCGCGCCACAGGCGGCGGGTGATGTCAGCGTCGCCGTGCATGGGTCAACAACCTCTCCAGAGCAAACAGGATAATCAGCGCCATCATCAGCATGTCGCGCAGCGCACCGCTGGCGTAATGGACAGCCGGCGCGGCCGACGGCGCGAACGTCATCGGAGGCGCCGTGTACGCCACGGGCGCGTAGTGCAGCGCGCGCCAGGTTTCCAGCAGGCGGCGCGCCGCGTTCGGGTCGGCCGGCGGCCAGGCGCTTGAAGTCCAGACCCGCCCGCGCGCGCTGTCGGCGTAGCGGATGCCGTCCACGCTGTTTGCCTTCGCCAGTTCGGGGAAGGCGCTATCGCTCGTCACCCACCACAGCGGCGCGCGCAGGGCCGACGGCGGCACGGTGGCTGTGTCCCAGACGATCAGTTCGGTCTTCGCATTCGGTGCGGTGTCGACGACCACGCGCAGCGGGCCGTCGAGCGCGGCGAACATGCGCCGCCACTCGAGCGCACGCTCGCCGACGATCGCCACATGCACCTCGCGCCGCGCCGCCGCTGGCGCCAGCGTGCGCAGCGCGACCGGATGGCGGAACTGCGGCAACGTGGCCGGCATCGGGATGTCGCCCAGCACCAGCAGGCGTGCCCCGGATTCGAATTCGCGCTCGTGCGCACGCACCCAGGACAGGGCTTCGTGCGCCGGCAAGGGCAGGCGCGTGGCCTCCGCGAACCCGGCCGCCTTCACTTCGCGCTCGACCCAGCCCGGGTCCGTGCCCTGCGCCACCACGACGGTATTGCCGCGCCACGGGAACACGGGATCGGCCAGCCACGCGATCGCGCAGGCCAGCAGCAGGCAGCGCAGGATCAATAAGACGATGTCGGACCAGCGCCAGACCCGCATTTGCCGCGGCTCGGCGCGCGGCAGGAAGCGCGCGCTGGCCAGCGGCTCGGCTTTCACCTGGACGCGCTTCTTGCGATGCCACCAGACCGGCAGCAGCAGGGTCGGCAGCGCCAGCCACCAGAGGCTGCTCATCGACTCGATCATCGGCGGCCTCCCTGCGCCTGGCGCAGCCATGCGCGCAGCACCTCGCCCGGCGCCTGCTCGATGCGGGCGGCCACCAGCGGCAGGTCGCTTGCGCGTAGAGCAGCCGTCACGGCCGCGAAATGGGCTTCCCGGTTGCGCAGGTAACCCTCGCGCAGGTCGGCACCGAAGCGGAACACGCCGCCCTCGGCTTCCGGGTCGCGATAGGCGGGATCGGCATCGAAGCTGCCCGTGCACTCCGCCTCGGTCTGCAGGCAGACGGCACGCACGTCGTGGCGCATGTGGCGCAGGCGCACCAGGGCTTCCGACAGCGGCGAGGGCCAGTCGAGGAAATCGGTGGCGGCAAAGATGAGGGAGGGCGATCCGGTAAAACGCAGGCCGGATCTCAGCGTCTCGGCGTCCGGCAGGCCGCCTTCGGCCTGAACCGCCGTCAGCCTGGCGAGCACCCTTTGCAGCTGGCGCGGGCCGCGCGCGGCGGGCACGAACTGCACCCGCCCGTTACTCAGCACGGCCAGCCCGAAGGCATCGCCCTGGCGCTGGGCAATCGCCGCCACGCAGGCCAGCAGGGTGCGCGCGTAGCCCAGCTTGTCGAGGCCCGGGATGCTGCGGCTCGGTTCCGCCATCGAGGCGCTGGCGTCCAGCAGCAGCCAGACCGCGACATGGCTGTCGCGCTCGGCCTCGCGCACATAGTAGCGGTCGGCGCGCGCCAGCAGTTTCCAGTCGACGCGGCGCCACTCGTCGCCGGGCGCATAGGCCCGGTACTCGGAGAATTCGACGCCGGCGCCGCGTTCGCGGCCGGCGTGGATGCCCTGCCCCAGGCCCGCCAGCACGTGCCGGATGACGATCTCGAGCTTGGTCGTGTGCGCGATCAGCGCCGAACTCGCGAGCACCCTAGTCGACCTTGATCTCGGTGCGGATCGCCTGCAGGATGTCGGCCATCGCCACGCCGTCCGCTTCGGCCTCGAAGTTGCGCAGCACGCGGTGCGCCAGCACCGGCAGCAGCATCGCGCCGATGTCGTCGCGCGTGACGGCCAGCCGGCCCGCCATCAGGGCGCGCGCCTTGGCCGCCAGCACCAGCGCCTGGCCCGCGCGCGGACCCGCGCCCCAGCCGACGTGCTTCTTGACTGCGGCGACCGTGGTTTCCTGCGGGCGGGTGGCGCGCACCATGCGCGTTGCATAGCGCACCAGGTGCTCGCCGATCTCGATGTCGCGCACCAGCTGCTGCAGGCGCAGCAGGGTTGGCAGATCCATCGCCGGCTCGGCGTCCTGCAGGCCTGCATGGGTGGTCTTCGCGACCATCATGACTTCCTCGTCCTCGGTCGGGTAGACGACGTCGATGCGCAGCAGGAAGCGGTCGAGCTGGGCTTCAGGCAGCGGATAGGTGCCGGCCTGCTCGATCGGATTTTGCGTGGCCAGCACGAAGAAGGGGCGCGGCAGCGGATGGGTGTGGCCGGCGAAGGTGACCGAGCGTTCCTGCATCGCCTCCAGCAGCGCCGATTGCGTCTTCGGCGGCGCGCGGTTGATCTCGTCGGCCAGCAGCACTTGCGTGAACACGGGGCCGGGCTGGAAGCGGAACGAGCGCTGGCGCGTGGCCTGGTCTTCTTCCAGGATCTCGGTGCCGACGATATCGGAGGGCATCAGGTCGGGCGTGAACTGCACCCGGCGGAACTGCATGTCGGTGGCCTGCGCCAGCGATTTCACCAGCAGCGTTTTACCGAGTCCCGGCACACCTTCCACCAGCGCGTGCCCGCCCGCCAGCAGGCAGGTGACCAGCAGGTCGACGACCTCTTCCTGGCCGATGATCACGCGCGCCATGCTCTGTTTCAGCGCTCCTACTTTTGCCACCAGGTCGGTCACTTCCGACTCGCTCCAGCTTGTTGTTCCGTGCTCCGCCACTTAGGCTCCCAACGCATATTGAATGATGTTCACTGCAAAACGGGTATTGTCGACCGCCAGGAAGCGCTTGTTCCGGAAGTCGTAATCCCACTCGCAGCCGTAATCCTTGTTCGAGTACAGCACCCGCACGCGGCCGCCGATCTCGATCGCCTTCAGGTATTCGTGCACCAGGTCGTCGCCCCAGCCGTTCAGTTCCACCGAGGTGTTCGGCGGGCCGTCGAACTTGAAGAAGCTCGAGTAGACCGGGTGGTTGTTCGGGATCTTGCGCAGCGCCGAGGCGCCGAAGATCTTCGCCATCTCGGCTTCGAAACTCTTGGCGAACAGGCCGTCGATGTCGTGGTTGCAGTCGTCCACGAAGACGAAGCCGCCGCCCCGCACGTAGCGTTCGAAGTTCCTGCGCTCGGCCGGGGTGAACTGCACCAGCTTGTGCCCGGCGAGGTAGCAGAACGGGGCTTCGAGCACCTTCGGGTCGCTCAGTGCCACCATGCGCTCGGCCGGGTCCACCTTCAGGGTGGTGTACTCGACGAGCGAATTGAGCACGTTGCTGGGCATCCGGATATCGACGTCCCAGTCACCCGACTCGTACATGAGCCGGGTGAAGTAAAAATCAAAACGGGCCATTACACCGCGTCGGAAAGCGAGGTGAAGTTGAAGTCGCGGACCTTCATCGGCGGCAGCACCATCTGGTAAGGCACCTCGTCGCCGCCGATGACGACCGGCTTGCCCAGCTCTTCGACGTTGTTGAGCAGCGTGACCGGGCTCTCGTTGAAACGGAAGTTCTTGATCGGGTACTTGATCTTGCCGTTCTCGACGTAGAAGGTGCCGTCGCGCGTCAGGCCCGTCAGCAGCAGCGACTGCGGATCGACCATGCGGATGTACCAGGTGCGGGTGACGACCACGCCCTTCTTGGTCGACGCGATCAGCTCCTCGAGCGACTTGCTGCCGCCGGCCATGATCATGTTGCCGTGGCCGGCAGTGGCCGCCACGCCCTTCTTCTGCGCCCAGTAGCGCGAATAGTCGAGCGAAGCGATGCGGCCGTTCTTGATGATGTCGGTGCGCTGGCGCGCCTGCATCGTCTGCCCATCCCAGGGGGCGACCGGCACGTCCGGATTCCACGGGTCGGCCCAGACGTTGATCTTCTCGTCGAACAGCTTGTCGCCCAGGCGGTTCTTGCCGCCGGCTTTCGTCAGGAAGCTGCGGCCCTCGTCGGCATCGCGCGCATCAAAAGAGCTGAACATATTGCCCAGCACTTCGGAGGTGGCGGCCGGCTCCAGGATCACCGTGTAGCGGCCCGGCTCCAGGGCTTTCGCCTCGACCGAGCGCAGCGCCTTTTCGATGGCCACGCCGGCCGCTTCGCGCGCGTCGAAACGCGACGCGTCGACCGCCGAGCGCGTGACCCAGCCCGAGCCGCGCCCGTCTTCGGTGCGCACGGTGCAGGTGTAGGCGAGATCGGTCAGCTCCTGGAAGCCGAACACGCCGTTCGAGTTGGCGATCGCCTCGAAGCGCTTGGCGTCGTTGAAGAAGCCGGCCGCGACCAGCTTGGCCTTCTTCGCCGCCTCGATGCTGTAGGCCGCGACCTGGGCGCGGTATTCGGGGTCGATGTCGGCGGTCGCGCGGACAAAGGTCGGCGTCGTCTTGAATTCCTGCTTGCCCACCGCCGGCATGAACTCCGGATTTTCCGGCGCCAGGCGCGCCAGTTCCTCGGCGCGGCGCACGGCCTTTTCCAGCGACTTGTCGTCGAACTCGTTCAGTTGCGCGATGCCGGCCTTCTTGCCGAAGGCGACGCGCACCGTCAGCGTCATGTTCTCGTTCAGGCCCGCGGTCGAGATGCTGTTGCGCGCGAAGCGCACGTTGCCCTCGCGCGAGCCGTTGATCGAGACGCTGCACTCATCGGCCTTCGAGAACTTGATGACGCGCTCGCAGATGCGTTGTGCTTCTTCCTGGTTCAGCTGTTTCATGCTGTTCTCCTGTTTGTACCTAAGCGATCTTGCGGGCGGTGTTAATGACATTGATACCGTTGAAGCGCGTCGTGCTCGAACCGTGCGAGACCGCGCTGACCTGGCTGGGCTGGCCCTTGCCGTCGAAGAAGGAGCCGCCCATGCGCCAGTCGCGCTCGTCGCAGATCGCGCTGCAGGCGTTCCAGAATTCCTGGGTGTTCGACTGGTAGGCGACATCCTCCAGCGGATTCGTGATCTTGCCGTTCTTGATCTCGTAGAACAGGGTGCCGCCGAACTGGAAGTTGTAGCGCTGCTGGTCGATCGAGTAGGAACCGCGGCCGACGATGTAGATGCCCTTCTTGACGTCCGCCACCATTTCGTCCGGGGTCAGGCGCGCCTTGCCCGGCGCCATGGAGACGTTCGGCATGCGCTGGAACTGCACGCTGCTCCACGAGTCCGCATACGAGCAGCCGTGCGATTCCTTCTCGCCGATGATGTGGGCCTGGTCGCGCGTGGCCTGGTAGTTGACCAGGATGCCGTCCCTGATGATGTCCCATTCTTTCGCGCGCACGCCTTCGTCATCAAAGCCGATCAGGCCCAGCGAAGTCGGCTTGGTGCGGTCGGCGATGAAGTTCACGCGCTCGGAGCCGAACTTGAATTTCTTCGTCTGCCACTTGTCGAGCGTGGCGAAGCTGGTGCCGGCGTAGTTGGCTTCGTAGCCGAGCACGCGGTCCAGTTCCGTCGGGTGGCCGACGGCTTCGTGGATGGTCAGGAACAGGTGTTCCGGCGCCAGCACGAGGTCGTACTTGCCCGGCTCGACCGATTTCGCGGTCAGCTTCTCGCGCGCCTGCTTGCCCGCCAGGCGTGCGTCTTCGACGACGTCGTAGGACTTCGTGTAGAGCGTGGTGACGCCGCCGGCGGCGCGCACCTTGCCGCCGCCCGCCACGTCGAAGTATTCGTAGCCCATGCTGACCGGCGAA
Organism: Massilia sp. SYSU DXS3249; assembly: GCF_053668055.1. Taxonomy (NCBI): domain Bacteria; kingdom Pseudomonadati; phylum Pseudomonadota; class Betaproteobacteria; order Burkholderiales; family Oxalobacteraceae; genus Massilia; species Massilia sp. SYSU DXS3249. Next base: position 31,335 of record NZ_JBSIPX010000021.1, read on the forward strand.
CCGAGGCCGGCGCGCGAGCGGAATTTACCCGTCGCCTTGTCGACCGCGGTGGCGTTGATCGGCGCCCACAGGCGGTGGATGTCCTGGTCGATATAGGAGCCGTCGGTCGAGGCGAAATACTTTTGCTGGTTAATCTGGAACAGGTTCGCCGTCATGAAGCTGGCGCCCGCCTCCAGGCCCGCCTTGTTCGCGGCGATCAGCATGTCGGCCTTTTCCTTGACCGGCACCGCGCGCCAGTCCTTCTTGAACGGCGTGGCCCAGGCCACTTCGCCCACGCCCTTCACCGGCGCCAGCTGCACCGGTTCGGTCTGCAGCTTGGCGTTGGCCTTGGCAATGGCCACGGCCTGGCGCGCGGCGGCGGCGACCGCATCCGGGTTCATGGCGTTGGTCGCGGCAAAACCGTAGGCGCCGCCCGCGATCACGCGGATGCCGACACCGGTCGATTCGGTATTCGTGATGTTCTCGACGTTCAGGTCGCGCGTCGTGATGAACTGGTTCAGGTAGCGGCCGATACGCACGTCGCAGTACGAGGCGCCCGCTTTCGTGGCCTCGTTCAGGGCCGCGTCGGCGAGGGCTTTCTTGAAGCTCACCGCCATCGGATTGAGGAGGTCTTCGGCCGCGATCGCGTTGCCGAACACCGGGACCAGCATGGCGCCCGCCGTGCCGGCGCCGATTTTTAAGAAGTGACGTCGTTCCATTGTGTCTCCATGTCGTGGCCGATGCGGCCACGTTTTCGTAGGGTGGGCACCCCGTGCCCACGCGGATGCATGCGATGTGTTGACGCATCCGTGGAATGCGATGCGATACGCCGTCGCGACGCGAACGTCCGCGTGGGCACGGGGGTGCCCACCCTACGTTTTTACACCGCGTCCGACAGCGACGTGAAGTTGAAGTCGCGCACCTTCATCGCCGGCACCACCATCGGGTTCGGACCCTCGTCGCCGCCCAGCACCACCGGCTGGCCGATTTCTTCGATGTTGTTGAGCATCGAGACCGGGCTCTCGTTGAAGCGGAAGTTTTTGATCGGGTGCTTGATCTTGCCGTTCTCGACGTAGAAGGTGCCGTCGCGGGTCAGGCCGGTCAGGGCTACCGATTGCGGGTCGACCATGCGGATGTACCAGGTACGGGTGACCAGCACGCCCTTCTTGGTGTTGGCGATCAGCTCGGCCGTCGTCTTGTTGGTGCCGGCCATGATGAAGTTGCCCGGGCTGCCGATGGCGCGCTTGTTCTTCTGCTTGGCCCAGTACTGCGAGTACTGGAGGTCGGCCACGCGGCCATCCTTGATCCACTGCTGGCGCTCGCGCGGCAGCATGTTCTGGTCCCAGGGCAGCACCGGCACCAGCGGGTCCCACGGGTCGGACCAGATGTTGACCTGCTGGTCGACCAATTTGTCGCCGACGCGGTTCAAACCGCCCTGCTTCGACAGGAAGCTGCGGCCCTCGTCGGTGTTGCGGGCATTGAAGCCGTTCATCATGAAGTTCATCAGGTCGCTGGTGGCGGCCGGTTCCAGGATGACGGTGTAGCGGCCCGGTTCCAGTGCCTTGGCATCGACCGAACGCAGCGCCTTTTCGATGGCGACGTCGGCCGCCTCGCGCGGGTCGAAGCGCGCCAGGTCGCGCGCCGAGCGGCGCACCCAGCCCGAACCGCGGCCGTCTTCGGTGCGGATGGTGCAGGTGAAATCGAGCGAAGTCAGGGCCTGGTGGCCGAACACGCCGTTCGAGTTGGCCACCGTCTCGAAGGAAGTCGTGTCGGTCAGGAAGCCGGCGCTGACCAGGCCCTTCTTGCGGCAGGCCTCGATCGCGTAGGCGGCGGCCTGGGCGCGGATCTCGGGATCGATGTCGGCGGTCTTCTGGACGAAGGTGTTCGAGGCCTTGTACTGCTGCTTGGCGACGGCCGGCATGAATTCCGGATTTTCCGGCGCCAGGCGCGCCAGGTCCTCGGCGCGGCGCACGGCCTTTTCCAGCGACTTGTCGTCGAACTCGTTGATGCTGGCGGTGCCCTGGCGCTTGCCGAAGGCCACGCGCACGGTCAGCGTGGTGTCGTCGGTCAGGCCGGCGGTCGAGACGGCGTTGCGCGCAAAACGGATGTTGCCGGCACGTTCGCCGCCGATGCTGACGATGCACTCGTCGGCCTTCGAAAGCGACAGCACGCGGTCGCAGATGCGTTTGGTTTGTTCCTGGTTCAGGATGGTCATGGTCGTTCCTTAGCCGATCTTGCGAGCGGTGTTGATCACGTTGATGCCGTTGAAGCGCGCGGTCGATGAGCCGTGCGAGACGATGCTGATCTGCGGCGGCTGTCCTTTGCCGTCGAAGAACGAGCCGCCCATGCGCCAGTCCTTCTCGTCGCAGATGCCGGCGCAGGCGCTCCAGAACTCCTGGGTGTTGGCCTGGTACGCGACGTCTTCCAGCATCTCGCCGATCTTGCCGTCCTTGATTTCATAGAACAGCTGGCCGCCGAACTGGAAGTTGTAGCGCTGCTGGTCGATCGAGAACGAACCGTCGCCGACGATGTAGATGCCCTTCTTGATGCCCTTGACCATGTCGTCCGGGCTCATCTTCTTCTTGCCCGCCGCGAGCGAGACGTTCGGCATGCGCTGGAACTGCACGTTGCTCCACGAGTCGGCGTACGAGCAGCCGTGCGACTCCTTCTCGCCGATGATGTGGGCCTGGTCGCGCGTGGCCTGGTAGTTGACCAGGATGCCGTCCTTGATGATGTCCCACTGCTTGGTCTTGACGCCTTCGTCGTCGTAGCCGACCGCGCCCAGCGAACCCTTGGTGACCTTGTCGGCGTACAGGTTGACGATCTCGGAGCCGTACTTGAATTTCTTTGTTTCCCACTTGTCGAGGGTGGCGAAGCTGGTGCCGGCGTAGTTGGCTTCGTAGCCGAGCACGCGGTCCAGTTCCGTCGGGTGGCCGACCGATTCGTGGATCGTCAGGAACAGGTGTTCCGGCGACAGCATCAGGTCGTACTTGCCCGGGGTGACCGATTTCGCGGTGAGTTTACGCTTGGCGTCGCGGCCGGCGGCGCGTGCGTCGCCGATCATGTCGTAGGAATCCGTGTACAGGGTGGCGACGCCGCCGGCGGCCTTGATCTTGTGCTCGGGACGCGCGTCCAGGTATTCATAGCCCATGCCGACCGGAGCACCCAGACCCTGGCGCGAGCGGAACTTGCCGCTGGCCTTGTCGACCGCGGTCGCGCTGAACGGGGCCCACAGGCGGTGCAGGTCCTGGTCGATGTAGGAGCCGTCGGTCGACGCGAAGTATTTTTGCTGGTTCACCTGGAACAGCATCGACTGCATGAAGTTGGCGCCGCCGTCCATGCCGGCCTTGTTCGCGGCGATCAGCAGGTCGGCCTTCTCCTTGATCGGCACCGAACGCCAGTCCTTCTTGTACGGGGTCGCCCACGACACCTCGCCCACGCCCTTGACCGGCGCCAGGCGTACCGGTTCGGTCTGCAGCTTGGCGTTGGCCTTGGCAATCGCGACCGCCTGGCGCGCCGCGTTGGCGATGCCGTCCGGGGTCATGTCCGAGGTGGCGGCAAAGCCGTAGGCGCCGTTGCAGATCACGCGCACGCCGACGCCGGCCGATTCGGTGTTGACCACGTTCTCGACGTTCAGGTCGCGCGTGGTGACGAACTGGTTCAGGTAGCGGCCGATGCGCACGTCGCAATACGAGGCGCCGGCCTTGGTGGCGGCGTTCAGTGCGGTGTCGGCCAAGGCCTTCTTGGCCGCCGGGGCCATCGTGGTCAGCAGTTCCTCGGCGGCGATGGCGCGTCCGGCGACCGGGATGAGCATCGAGCCGAATGCCAGGGTGCTGATGTTGAGAAAGGTACGACGTTCCATGGTGTCTCCTGAATTCAACCTGCTTTGTGGGCGGCGCGCACACCGGCACTGCCGCGTATGTATGTGTCGATTTCCAATGCCATCGGGAACAAACTGAATGGCAAACCGCTAAACATTAGCAGCAACTCAAGATTTTGAATAGGCAATCTTTGTACCAGCGCAAAGTAGTAAATACATACTTGTGGTAAGCCGCTGACAGTGCGCTTCGTTCGCCCGGAATGCCCTGTCCGCGTAGCGTCCGACCTGTCCGCGCGGACACTTTCGGACAGTGCATATGGCATGCATACGCGTCATGCATACGCGACTTCGCTTGACTGCGCCTGTTGCTTGTTCGATCATCATGCGCGACCCACCACCCAACGGAGACTTCATGAAACGACTGATCCTGGCCGCATTGCTGGCCGCCGGCGCTGCAGGTGCCGTGCAAGCCGACGATGCACTGAAAGCCGTCATCGCCGGCGAGCACCGCGTGGAGAACGCCAAGCGCGACCAATGGCGCCATCCGTACGAGACCCTGACCTTCTTCGGCATCAAGCCGAACATGACGGTGGTCGAACTGGTGCCCTCGGGCGGCTGGTACACCGAGATCCTGGCGCCCTACCTGCGCGACAAGGGCAAGCTGATCGGCGCCGGCCAGGAGATCGCGCCGGGCAAGCGCTACGGCGAAGCGTTCAAGAAAAAGCTCGATTCCAACCCTGCGTTGTACGGCAAGGTGGTCCCGGCCGTGTTCGAGCCGCCAAGCCGCTTCGAGATCGCCCCGGCGGGCAGCGTCGACATGGTGCTCACCTTCCGCAACCTGCACAACTGGGTCGGCGCCGGCGACGAGGCCGTAAAGACCACCTTCAAGGAAATCCACAAGGTCCTGAAGCCGGGCGGCGTGCTGGGCGTGGTCGACCACCGCCTCCCAAGCTCGATGAAGCAGGACGACAAGGCATCGAGCGGCTATGTGCACGAAGCCTATGTGATCAAGATGGCGGAAAGCGCCGGCTTCAAGCTGGCCGCCAAGTCCGAAGTCAACGCCAACCCGAAGGACACGGCGAACCACGAAAAAGGCGTGTGGACGCTGCCGCCGGTGCTGGCCAACAAGGACAAGGACCGCGAGAAGTACATGGCGATCGGCGAGAGCGACCGCATGACGCTCAAGTTCGTGAAGCAGTAAACATGCCGCAGCAGTAGAAATAAAAACGGCCCGGTCATCAGACCGGGCCGTTTTTTTTATAACCGAGTGATCAGGCGCGGCGGCGACGAGCGGCGCCCAGGCCCAGCAGGCCCATGCCCAGCAGCGCCAGCGATACCGGTTCCGGCACTTCCGCTTCAACCACGTTGACATCGACATCCAGCGTCGCGCGTGCAAGATAAAACTCGCCAGACCTGGCGCTCACGGTTGCAATGATGATGCCGTCGTCCTTCAGATCGTTCAAAGCAGCCGTGCCAAATTCAATTTTTTCATTTTTCTCGGCAACACCATTGTTGACTTGGTTGCTTGGCGCTACGTTTTGTCCAGTAACGGCGATCGAATACAGTTCTCTGTCTCCGTTCTTGTCGGTCAGATAGACATTCAAAATGGCAGATACGATATCTGCCAAAGTTGCCGACTGGTCAGCCAGCAGCGTGTTGATATCGAACGTCAGGGTCGTCGAGCGTTTCGCCAAGACATCGTAATTCAGTTGAACGTTCGGGCTTTGTTCAAGTTGTTCGAGAGGAATGACAGTGGCGTTGGCAGAACCAAAGGCGAGCGAGCAGGCCGCGGCGACAACAAATTTTTTCAGCATGTTCATGAGTAGATCCCTGTAGTTGGAGTGACGTTATGTAATTCGGTTTGCATAACTATCCATAGCAGGTTTCATGCCAGAAACTAAATTCCCTTAAGAATCATAATCTTAGGAAACTTAACATCCATCCCGGAAACAGAACTGTAAATATTGCCGACAGATCATTAAAATTTCATATGAGAAATTTTACAATCTTGCGTCCGGTTTTCGCTCGTCTCGCGTTCATCTAGTCCCTACGCTAGTACGCAGTCTCACTTCTCTTTTTGCTTCACCGGCGTAAACAGCAAATCGTGGAAGTCGTAGCTGAAGTCGGTCTCCGTGGACACCGCCTTCATCTTGACGTGCTCGATGCTGCCGTCGTGGTCCAGCGCGAAGGTGACGTAGGCGTCGGCGTTGAAGTTGCGCTCCTTCCAGCGCACGATGAAGGTGTCGTGCTGGAAGTGCTCCATCTCGCCGGTCAGGTCCGGAGTACGCGTGAACGACATGATCAGTTTGTTCCCTGCCCCACGTTTGATCTGCATGGCGCCGTACCAGGGGTCGTCGTACTGCCCTTCGTAGCTGGCCAGCGCCAGCGAGGGCTTCGACGCAGCCGCGCGGGTGGCGGAGGCGCCCTTCAGGCGCGCCTTTTCCTTCTCGTGCGCCTCGTGCTCCAGGTCGGCGATGGCCTTGATCCAGTCGACCGGCGCCGCGCCCGTCATGTACTGGTCGAGCAGGCGGTACTGCAGGGCGTTGAGCGACCCGCCGCTCTCGGCATTGGTCAGGATGGCGATGCCCAGCTTCGATTCCGGCACCAGCAGCACGCGCGAATAGAAGCCCTGCAGCGCGCCGCCGTGCATGGCGACCAGCTGGCCCTTGTAGTCGCGCAGCTGGAAGCCCAGGCCGTAGGCGAAGAAGTTCGGCTTGGTCGCAGCCAGCGGCGGCTTGGGCGTGTTGATCTTCATCGGCGTCTGCGCAGTCCACATCTCGCGCGACTGCGCCTCGCTGAACAGGCGCAGCTCCTTGCCGTCAGCCCCCTGCTTGCCCTCGACCCGGCCGCCGTCGAGCAGCACCTTCATCCACTTGGCGATGTCTTCGGCATTCGTGTTGATGCCGACGGCGCCGACCGCGTTATCGACCGGCATCGACTTCACGGCCGCGATCCGGTCGTTGATCTTGCTGTGCGCGTTCGAAGCGTTCGGGTTGCCCTTGTTCTCGGCCAGGCTGGTCGTCGTCGTGTCCATGCCGACCGGCTTGAGGATGCGCTCGCGCACCGTGTCGCCCCAGGATTTACCGGACTTCTGGGCGATGATCTTGCCGGCCACGATGTACAGCAGGTTGTCGTAGGCATAGCTGCTGCGGAAGCTGGTCGCCGGTTTCACGTAGCGCAGGCGCTCGATGATCTCGTCGGTGCTGAAATTCGTCGTCGGCCACCACAGCAGGTCGCCCGCGCCCAGGCCCAGGCCGCTGCGGTGCACGAGCAGGTCGCGCACGGTCATCTCGCGCGTGACATACGGGTCGTGCATCTGGAAGTCGGGCAGGTGCCGGACGACCGGATCGTCCCATTTCAGCTTGCCCTCGTCGACCAGCATCGCCAGCGCGGCGGCGGTGAACGCCTTCGAGTTCGAGGCGATTTCGAACAGGGTCTGTCCGTCGACCTTGGCCGGCTCGCCGAGCTTGCGCACGCCGAAGCCGCGCGCAGCGATGATCTTGCCGTCCTTGACGACGGCAATCGCGATGCCCGGCACGTCGAAGGCTTGCATGACGCGGGTGACGTCCTGTTCAAGGTCGAACGCCCGGGCCGCCGCGGGCGCGGTGACTGCCGCCGCCGGCGTTTCGGCGTAGGCCGCAGTGGCGGCGGTGGTAGTAGCGGCGGCGATCAGGATCGCGGCTGCAATGCGTTTCATCTGTTGCACTCTTCGGTTCCTTTGCTTGTCGAGCCGTCTCCCGGCCCTTGGTTGAATCTTATTTCGCCATCGCCTTGTCGACGCTGGTTTGCGTTTCGGGGTGGTAGCGCTCGCGCGCCGCCTTGTAGACGTTCTCAGCCCAGGCGCGGTCCTCCGCGTTCGCGCGCAGCGCCGCGTACAGCGGCACCACGAACTTCTGGCGGCCGACGCTCATCAAGAAAGCCTGGAGTTGCGGGCGGATGTCGCGGTAGCCGGCGTGCACGGCCGCGCGGTAGAAGCGGAAGGCCACTTCGTTGTTGCCGGTCTTCGCCAGGCCAAAGGCGGCGTCGAGTTCCTTCAGGCGCCCTGCGTCGGCCTTGTTGTCGATGTCGTTCAAGAACTTCATCCACTCGTTGGCGGTCCAGCCCCTGGTGTCGAGCTGCGCCGTCGGCAGCGTGCCCTTCAGCCAGGCGGCGACCGTCGCGTCCAGCGCCACCAGGCGTGCCGATTTCGCGTACTGGGCGCCGGCCGGGATGCCGGGGCCGTACAGCCATTCGTCGAGCTCCTTCTCACTCATCACCTGCGGGTGTTTCGCCAGCAGCTTGGCGCGCAGGTAGGCGACGAATTGATCGGTGGTGACGCTCTGGAAGGCGTGGCTGTCGAACCAGCCGCGCAGGAAAGGATCGAACACGGCGCGGCCGGCGCGCTGTTCCAGGGTGCGCAGCAGCCAGGCGCCCTTCGGGTAGGCCAGGCCTTCGTCGGTATACGTGCCCGAGCCGGTGTCGGGGTCGCGCGTGACGAGGGCCTGCTTCGCCAGCGGCAGGTCCTTCAGCGACTCGATCGCCTCTTCCTGCTCGAGCTGCAGGTTCATGGTCGCGACCTCTTCGCCGTACAGCACTTCGAGGATGCGCGTGGTTACGTAAGTCGTAAACCCTTCGTTCAGCCACCAGTGCTTCCAGGTGGCGTTGGTCACCAGGTTGCCGGACCAGCTGTGCGCCAGCTCGTGGGCGATCAGGTCGACCAGGCTGCGGTCGCCCGCGATCATGGTCGGCGTAAGGAAGGTCAGGCGCGGGTTCTCCATGCCGCCGATCGGGAACGAAGGCGGCAGCACCAGCATGTCGTAACGCCCCCAGCGGTAAGGGCCGTACAGCGACTCGGCGGCGGCCACCATCTTTTCGGTGTCGGCCAATTCATAAGCGGCAGCGTCGATGCGTCCCGGTTCCGCGTACACGCCGGTGCGCCCGCCCAGGGTACGCGCCTCCAGTTCGCCGATGCCGATCGCCAGCAGGTAGGACGGAATCGGCTGCGGCATGCTGAACTTCCAGCCTCCCTTGCCCGTCGCCTTCGGATCGTTATCGGCGCTCATCACGACGCGCAGGCCTTGCGGCGCGTCGATGCGGGCGGTGTAGGTGAAGCGCACCGAGGGCGTGTCCTGCACCGGCACCCAGGAGCGCGCATTGATGGACTGCGACTGGCTGAACATGAAGGGACGCTTGCCGGACAGGGTCTGCGCCGGGTTCAGCCACTGCAGGGCGCTGGCGGTTGGCGCGGTGCGGTAGTGGATGCGCACCTTCGGCGCCTGGCGCGGCAGGTCGATGCGCAGCGCCTGGCCCTTCTCCTGGTCGAAGGGTTCGAGCGTGTACTTCACCGGCGCCCAGCGTCCGGTCGCATCCTGCGCCTCGACTTTCGAGATCGCCAGTTCGCGCGTGTCCAGGTCCAGGCGGCGCGCCGACTTGTCCAGCCAGTCGAGGGTCAGCTCGGCATGGCCGGCCAGCGTCTTCTTCGTGAAATCGGCTTGTAGATCGAGGTGCAAGGCGCGGGTCTTGACCTGGTCATAGTTCGCGTAGCTCAAGGGGTCGAGCGCGAAGGCGCTGGAGGACAAACCGAGGAGTGCGCAGGCGCTGGCGCGCAGGAGGGTACTGGTGTTCATGTGGTGTGCAAAGGCTGAGCGGAAGGCGCGAGCAGAATAGCACGCGCGGGATGGGCGGGAAAGCGTCTGCCCGCAGCCGCTGCCGGGGCCGCGCGCGGCGTGGCGTGCCGGCGTATTGACGCGCTTTGGCCGCCTCGACTCTGCTATGATCCGCGCTTTTGCGCTTTCGCCCCCTGCACCACTTATGGATGCCTTTCTCGTTGCAACCGGCATCGTCGCCCTCGCTGAAATCGGCGACAAGACGCAGCTCCTCGCTTTTCTGCTCGCCGCGCGCTTTCGCCGCCCGCTGCCCATCGTCCTCGGCATCTTCGTCGCCACCCTGCTGAACCACGCCTTCGCCGCCGCCGTCGGCGCCCTCGTCAGCGAGCTGCTGGGACCTTCGGTGATGCGCTGGGTGCTCGGCCTGTCCTTCCTGGCGATGGCGATCTGGACCATGATCCCCGACGAGATCGACGAGACCGAAGCCTCGCTGGCGAAGTTCGGCGTGTTCATGACGACGCTGATCGCCTTTTTTGTCGCGGAGATGGGCGACAAGACGCAGGTGGCGACCGTCGCCCTGGCCGCGCGCTACAACGAGATGGCGATGGTCGTCGCCGGCACCACGCTGGGCATGATGCTGGCGAACGCGCCGGCCGTGTATTTCGGCGAGCGCATCGCGGGCAAGGTGCCGCTCGGGCTGGTGCACGGGATTGCGGCGTTTATTTTCCTGGGGTTGGGGATTGCGACGCTGCTGGGCGTGGGCGAGGGGTTGGGGTTCTAACACCTGCGCGGTGTGCGACGGTGCGTTGAACGCGTGGACGGCATAGCCGTCCACCCTACGTCCTTCCGATATGCGCTAGCGTTCCCCGAGCCAGCGTAGGGTGGACGGGTTTCCCGTCCACGCGTTCAACGCACGGTTGAATATCGCCCCACGTATTTGCACCACATCGCGCATGGCAATGTTTACCGCCAGCGCGCCATCCACTTGTCATAAAACCCCAGATCGCGCGGCACCGCGCCCGGAATCGCGCAGATCGCACCCGCGAATTCGTTGGCGCGCGCCAGCGTGGTCTCGAGCGGCCAGCCGCGGGCGCGGCCCAGCAGGAAGATGGCCGAGAAGGCGTCGCCCGCCCCCACCGTGTCGATCACGAAGGGCGGCGCCGGCGTGTCGCGGGTGTCGATGGTGCTGCCGTCGGCGCCGAAATACACGGAACCGCGGTGCCCCAGCGTGACGATCAGCGCCTGCAGCCCGAACATCTGCAGCAGCGCGCGGCAAGCGGAGCGCGCCTCGTCGGCCGTCATCGGCGGATCGTGCGGGCCGAGCTGGAACCAGGTCTGGAACAGGTATTGCAGCTCGTCCTCGTTCAGCTTGGCGATGTCGGCGGCGTGCAGCGCGTCGGCGATGGTGCGCTCGTCGACCTGGCCGTCGCGCAGGTTCAGGTCGAGGAAGCGGGTGGCGCTCGCCGCCGACAGCAGCGCCTTCAATGTGCCGCGCGAACGGTCGCCGCGCTGGGCCAGGGTGCCGAAATACAGCATGCCGGGGGTGACGCCGGCGAGCGCCGCCAGCGCCTCCTCGCGCGCGATGTAGTCGTAGGCCTGGTTCGGCACGATGACGAAACGGTGCCCTTTGGTGGCGCGCTCGACCAGCACGCGGCCGGTTTCCTCGATAGCATCGACCTGCAGGCCGGCCTGCGACATGGCAAAGCGCTCGAACTCGGCGCGGATGGTGTCGCCATTGTGGTCGGCGCCGATGCGGGTGATCATCAGCTGCGGCGCCATGAAGGCAGCCAGGTGGCGCGCGACGTTGAAGGGCGCGCCGCCGACCACCTGCTCGGTAGCGAAATCGTCGACCAGGGCTTCGCCGAAGACGACGGTCGTGCCGAAGGCCGCGCTCATGCTTCGAACGGGACGGTGTCCTTGAAGGAGGCGCGCTCGCCCAGCTTGTCGGATAGCCGGGCCAGGTTCGGGTAGTCGCCGCGCCAGGCGATGTCGGGGAAGCGGAACGCGATCCAGCCGAGCGCGCAGCCGACGGCGACGTCGGCCAGCGTGTAGGACTTGCCCATGCAGAAGGGCTGCTCGCCCAGCTTTTCGGACATGACGGCCAGGCCCGCATGCACCTTGCCGAGCTGGCGCGCGATCCATTGCGGGCTCTGCTGCTCCTGCGGGCGCAGCGTCTTTTCCAGGCGCACCAGCACGGCGGCATCGAGCACGCCGTCGGCCAGCGCTTCCCACACCTTCACGTCGGCGCGGTCGCGCCCGTTCGGCGGCAGCAGCTTGCACACGGGCGTGAGCGTGTCGAGGTATTCGGCGATCACGCGCGAGTCGAACAGCGCGTTGCCGTCTTCCATCACCAGGCAAGGGACCTTGCCCAGCGGGTTGGACAGGTGCACCTGGGTCTCGGCGCCCCACACATTGTCGAGCTCGAAGGCGTAGTCGAGCTTCTTCTCCGCCATCACGACGCGGACCTTGCGCACATACGGGCTGGTGTTCGAACCGATGAGTTTCATAGATGCTCGGGAAAGAGGAATTTGATAAGAGTATAACATCGGCATACGGGCCGAATCCGGCCTTGCCGGCCCGTTTCGCTGTGCCCACCACAAAGCTCCAATATGCTTGCGGTGGTAAAATCCGCGTTTTTGCACGGACTGCCCGCCATGACCGCTACCGCCCCACTTTCCTCCCTGTCGGCCCTGTCGCCGCTCGACGGCCGCTATGCCGCCAAGACCGACAAGCTGCGCCCGATCCTGTCCGAAGCCGGCTTCATGCACCATCGCGTGATGGTCGAGATCGCCTGGCTGCAGGCGCTGGCCCAGGCCGGCTTTGCCGAGATCAAGCCCTTCTCCGCGGAAGCAAGCGCCCACCTCGACAAGATCGCAGCGGCCTTCAGCGAGCAGGATGCCGCGCGCATCAAGGAAATCGAGGCGGTCACCAACCACGACGTCAAGGCGGTCGAGTACTGGCTGAAGGAACAGGTGAAGGATGTGCCGGAACTGGTGGCAGCAAGCGAATTCATCCACTTCGGCTGCACCTCGGAAGACATCAACAACACCTCGCACGGCATGATGCTCAAGGCCGCGCGCGACACCGTCATGCTGCCGGCGCTGCAGGCCATCGTCGCCAAGCTGACGGACATCGCCCACGTCAACGCCGCGCTGCCGATGCTCTCGCGCACCCACGGCCAGACCGCCAGCCCGACCACCCTCGGCAAGGAATTCGCCAACGTCGTCGCGCGCCTGCAGCGCGCCGTGAAGCGCATCGCCGACGTCGAGATCCTCGGCAAGATGAACGGCGCGGTCGGCAACTACAACGCCCACCTGTCGGCCTACCCCGGCTTCGACTGGCCGGCCTTTTCGAAAGACGTGATCGAGTCGCGCCTCGGCCTGACGTTCAACCCGTACACCATCCAGATCGAGCCGCACGACTACATGGCCGAGATGTTCGACGCCATCGCCCGCGCCAACACCATCCTGCTCGACCTGAACCGCGACATCTGGACCTATGTCTCGCTGGGCTACTTCAAGCAGAAGCTGAAAGCCGGCGAAATCGGTTCGTCGACCATGCCCCATAAAGTCAACCCGATCGACTTCGAGAATTCGGAAGGCAACCTGGGCCTGGCGAACGCCGTGCTGCGCCACATGGCGGAAAAGCTGCCGGTCTCGCGCATGCAGCGCGACCTGACCGACTCGACCGTCCTGCGCAACATCGGCGTCGGCTTCGGCTACGCCCTGCTGGCCTACGACAGCTGCCTGCGTGGCCTGAACAAGCTGGAAGTGAACGCCGCCCGCCTCGAGCAGGACCTGGACGCGAACTGGGAAGTGCTGGCCGAGCCGGTCCAGACCGTGATGCGCCGCTACGGCATCGAGAACCCCTACGAGCAGCTGAAGGAACTGACCCGCGGCAAGGGCATCACGCGTGAAGCGCTGCAGGAATTCATCGGCAAGCTGGCGATTCCGCAGGAAGCCAAGGACCTGCTGCTGGCGATGACGCCGGCGAATTACACGGGGATTGCGGCGGAGCTGGCGAAGGCGATCTGATTCCGCCGGCTCTCGCGTCAAAAAAAGCCCGCGCCAGAAATGGCGCGGGCTTTTTTGTAGGGTGGACGGCTCCACCCGAAAATTGATTCACACGCACCGCATGCGCCGTCCACGCGTTCAACCAGTGGATGCAAAGAGGCGATTCGATTAGGACCCGTGCGTTGAGCGCGTGGACGGCGCCAAAGCCGCGTGAGCGCTGGTTCACGGGTAGAGCCGTCCACCCTACGACACCCTCAGTTCTGCCACACCAGCTTGACCGCCACCGTACGCGGCGCTTCCGAACGCGTCGCGATCCCGCCATATTCCGCATGGCTGCCGTTCAGGTTGACGCCCGCCACCGACAACTCCAGGCCGGGCCGCAGGCGCCAGCCGAAGCGCGCGTCGAGCGCGGTGTAACCGGGCACGGGACCGATATCGAGCGCGCCGACCTTGCGCACGGCCAGTTCCACCTCGCGCGTGGCATCGATGCTGTAGTGCGAGCGCAGCTGCAGACTGTGCGAGGGGTCGAAGCCCGCGCGCATCGCACCGACGGCATCGTTGCTGCCGGGTTTAAGGTGGACGCGCTCGCGCATCGTCGTCAGGCCGCCCGACAGGCGCCACGATTTCGTCGCCTGGAAACTGCCCCACATCTCGAAGCCGAGCGCGTGCCCGTCCATCAGGTTGGCGAAGCGGACCATGGTCTGGCTCGGCAGCAGTTCCTGGGTGCGCAGGTGGTCGTAATCGTTGTAGAACAGCGTGGCCGAGTAGGACAGGCGCGGCAGCGGCTGGCCGCGATAGCCGAGTTCGAATACCTTGGCCACTTCCGAACGCACGCCATTCCCGCCTTCGAGGATATACGGTGGACGTCCGGGAATATAGGTATCGGCATCGAGGCGCGACGGCGCGCGCACGGCGCGCGAGGCGGCGGCCCAGAAGGCGTGTCCCGGCGTCATGCTCCACGACAGGCGCGCGCTGGGCAGGAATTCGACGCCCGTGTAAGGGTTGCGCTCGACGCGGGCGCCGAGCGTGACGCGCAGCGTGGGGTTGAGCGTGATCTCGTCCTGCGCAAACAGGCTGAGCCAGGTCTGGTTCAGGTGCTCCGGCAGGAAGGCGACGTACTGGCTGCCCTGCACCCGATCCCAGCTGTGGCGGGCATTCGCCCCCCATGCCAGGCTGTGCGCACCGACAGCCGCCAACGTATGCTGGAACTCCAGGTCGACGATGTCGAGCGACTCGGTAAAGGTGGGCGGCACTTCACGCCGCGTGTAATCGTAATATAGCTGCAAGTTGACGCTGCCGCCGCCCTGCAGTGCATGCTGCCAGCCGGCGGTCAGGTTCACGCCTTGCGTGTCGACCGTGTCCAGCCGCGCATCGGTACCGCTGACGCGGATCGTACCCGGCGCCGGCTGCCCGAAGGCGCCGCGGTTGGCGTTGCCGTTCAAGGTAAAGCGGTCGGAGCCGCGCTCCCAATCGGCGCGAAAGCCCACCTGCCCCGAATGCCAGGCGTCATCGATGGGCGCGCCGCCGGCCGTCTCGGTGTGCGCGCGTCCTTGTGCTTTCCCATAAATGCGCCAGCTGCCTTCGCCCTGGCGCCCACCCTGGCGGAACGCGAGGTCGGCGCCGTTGTTCGCTCCGCGCAACACGGCCAGACTGCCCTGGGTATCGCGTGCCGAGCGCGTAGTGATGTTGATGACGCCATTGACCGCGTTCACACCCCAGAGAGTGCCGCCCGGGCCGCTGACCACTTCGATGCGCTCGATGTCTTCCAGCATCAGGTCCTGCACGTCCCAAAATACGCCGGAAAACAGCGGCGTATAGACCGAGCGTCCGTCGACCAGCACCAGCAGTTTATTGGGCGCGCTATTGCCCCCGCCGTTCAGCCCGCGCGCAGTGATCGCGTAGGTCGTCCCGTTCCCTTGCGCCACCTGCAGGTTCGGCGCCAGCCGCAGCGCTTCGGGCAGGGTCGCGGCGCCGGAGCGGCGGATGTCGTCCGCGGTAATGACGAAGACCGAGGCGGGCGCGTCGAGCAGGCGTTCCGGGCGCTTCGACACCGAGGTCACCTCGATGTTGGCCAGTTCCTCGATCGACAGATCGGCAAAATCCGAACCTTGCGGCTGGTCGACGCTCGCCGCCGTGGCGGATGCGGCGCCGGCGGCCAGCGCGCAGCCGAGCAGCAGGGCCAGGGGGCGCAGGCGTGGCCGATGTGGGTGACAGATGTACATACGATTCCTCGACGGTGCGAACAGGCTCGCCATGGGCTTCCAGACGCGCGCGCTTTTGTAGAATTTTACATTCCCTGCCGTTTGCGCCTGTGCACGTTTAACAATTCCTGATAGTGTACAAAAAGAAACAGTCGGCCGGTAAGCGATATCCGTTGTTTTTTGTTATAGTTTTGTTCTAGCCAGTACGATACCCGGGCATCCCATGCAGCGCTACTCTTCCATCGCCATCGCCTTGCACTGGCTGATCGCTGTCCTGATCATCGGCACCTTCACGCTCGGCCTGGTGATGACGGACATCCCCGGCCTGACGCCGACCAAGCTGCGTTATTTTTCCTGGCACAAATGGGCCGGCGTGACCGTCCTGGCGCTGGCCGCGCTGCGCCTGCTGTGGCGCCTGCGCAGCAAGCCGCCCGCTTACCCCGACACCATGGCGCCCTGGCAGGGCCGCGCCGCGCACATCCTGCACGGCCTCTTGTATGTGCTGATGTTCGCCGTTCCCCTGTCGGGTTATTTCTACAGCCTGGCGGCCGGGGTGCCGGTCGTCTGGTTCGGCCTGTTCCCGCTGCCGGTCCTGATCGAGGCCGACCCGGCCCTGAAACCCGTGCTCGGCGCCCTGCACTACTGGCTCAACATGGGCCTGGCAGCCCTGGTGGCGCTGCACGTGCTGGCCGCCTTCAAGCACCTGCTGGTCGACCGCGACGGCGTCATGGGACGCATGCTGCCCTTCTCCAAATAAGGAAATCCGATGAAAACCCTGCACCTGCTGAGCGCTGCGGCGCTGCTGTCGAGCTCCCTGGTATTCGCCGTTCCGCTCAAGACCGATCCTGCCAAAAGCAGCGTCGCCGCCGTCTTCCGCCAGATGAACGTGCCGGTCGAGGCCAAATTCAAGACCTTCACGGCGAATATCGACTACGACGCCGCCCGCCCGGAAACGTCGAAGGCCGCCGTCGAGATCGCGACCGCCAGCATGGACCTGGGCGATGCCGAATACAACCGCGAAGTGGCCAAGAAGGAATGGTTTAATACGGCACAGTTCCCAAAAGCGAGTTTCGTATCGACCGCGATCAAGGCGGCCGGCCCCGGCAAGCTGAACGTGGCCGGCAAGCTGACCCTCAAGGGCAGGACCGCCGATGTCAGCTTCCCGCTCACCGTCAGGACCGAAGCCGGCAAACAAGTGTTCGAAGGACAGTTGCCGATTCGACGGCTGGCTTTTAATATCGGCGAAGGCGAGTGGAAAGACACGAGCATGGTCGCCGACGAAGTTGTCATCAAGTTCCGCGTCACCGCGGGCCAGTAATCATTCACTGAGTCATTAATAAAAAGGATGTGCCCATGAAATTCAAGTTTCTGATCGCCGCCACGCTCGCCACCAGCACTGGCCTGGCCTGCGCCGCCGCCGACACCTATGCCATCGATCCCGGCCACACCTACCCGAGCTTCGAAGCCGACCACATGGGCATTTCGGTCTGGCGCGGCAAGTTCACCAAGACCAGCGGCACCGTCGTGCTCGACCGCGCGGCGAAGACCGGCAGCGTCGACATCACGATCGACATGAGCAGCGTCGACTTCGGCCACCAGAAGATGAACGAGCACGCGAAAAAGCCGGACATTTTCGACGTCGCCCAGTTCCCGACCGCCACCTTCAAAGGCAACAAGATCCGCTTCAACGGCGACACCCCGGTGGCCGTCGACGGCGACTTCACCCTGCACGGCGTCACCAAGCCGCTCACGCTGACGATCAACAAGTTCAAGTGTATCGACCACCCGATGCTCAAGCGCGAAGTCTGCGGTGCCGATGCCTCGGCCACCTTCCAGCGCAGCGACTACGGCGTCACCTTCGGCCTGCCGCGCTTCTCGCCGGAAGTGAAACTGGCGATTCAGGTGGAAGCGGTCAAGCAGTAAGTTTTACTGGTTACATGGAAAAAGCCCCGCTACCTTCCGGCAGCGGGGCTTTTTTTATCGCCTCTCGATCGATGCGGCTCGATTAACGGCCGTCACCGTCGGCGTCGCCAGGGATGGCGCGCTCGACCTTGTGCCAGGCAGCGCGGCTGGCCATCTTGGCCTGGTCCCACGACAGGCGCGATTTGCCCTTGGTCGTGTTCCACTCGTCGGCCAGATAGTGCTCGTTCTGGTCATAGCTGCCCGGGTAGCGGCTCTTGCCGTTGTAGCCCAGTGCGTAGGCCGGCTGGTAGTCGTCGTAGGTGTAGCCAGGCGTGTAGTGCGACTGGGTCTGGTAGTTGTCGCGCCAGTGCGCATCTTCGTGCGCCGGGTTGACCATGCCGCCCACACCCTTGCCGGCCATGCCGCCGACCGCGGCGCCGATGCCCGCACCGACCACCGCGCCGATCGGGCCGCCGACGGCGCCCACCGTTGCACCAGCCGCCGCACCGCCGCCCGCACCCACGCCCTTGGCCAGGTTATGGTCGTGCAGCTCGTCGCCCGGTTTCGAGTTGATGACTTCGCCGGCGCCCTTGCCCGCAGCGCCGCCAGCCAGGCCGCCGATCACGGCGCCTGCAGCCGCGCCGATCGGGCCGCCGACCGCGCCGACTGCCGCGCCTGCAGCAGCGCCACCGGCGCCGCCGACACCTTGTGCCAGGTTATGGTCGTGCAGTTCGTCGTCCGGCTTCGGATTGACGACTTCGCCCGCGCCACGGCCGGCAGCGCCGCCTGCCAGGCCGCCGACGACGGCGCCCGCAGCCATGCCGATCGGGCCGCCCACGGCGCCCACTGCGGCACCGGTTGCCGCGCCGGCGCTGGCGCCCACGCCCTTGGCCAGGTGGTGTTCGTTCAGGTCGTCACCGGCTTTCGGATTGACGACTTCGCCCACGCCCTTGCCGGCCATGCCGCCGGTGACACCGCCGATGGCGGCGCCGGCAATCGTACCGACCGGACCGGCTGCGGAGCCGATCGCAGCGCCGGCCAGCGCGCCGCCGACGGCGCCGACACCGGTGCCGATCACGTGCGAGCCGCCGTGTTCGGTCCACGAACGCTCGATGTGGGCAGCGTCTTCATCCGAACGGGCGTTCACGCCCATCAGGATGCCGCCCTTGTTGATGCCTTCTTCATAGTGCTTGGCACGCTCTTCCGGGATGCCGGCGCCGATCAGCGCGCCGATCAGGCCGCCGGTGATGCCGCCCGCGCCGGCGCCGGCCAGGGCCGCTGCCAGGGGACCTGCCACGACCAGGCCGACGCCCGGCAGCACGAGGGTGGTGCCGACGGCGGCGATGCCTGCCAGGACGGCGCCAATGGTGCCGCCGATGCCGGCGCCGATGCCGGCGCCTTCGGCGGCCTTGCTGCCAAGTTCAGTATCGGTGTCGCCAAAATGGGTCTTGCGGGTCGAATCCGACATCATCAGGTTGACGTCGTCACGGCTGTAGCCACGCTCATGCACGGTGCCGTAAGCGCGCTCTGCGCTGGCGCGGTCCGGGAACAGGCCGGTGACCATACGCGAATTCTGTTTATTGCTGTCGTAGCTCATGATGGATCCCTTTCAAAGGTCGTTATGGCGTTCAAGTCTTGCAACAGTTGGGTTGCCAGTGGACGAACGATATGCCCGCTGGACACTAGCTTCTGTTCGCTGACGCACCCACTTCAGGACATTCCAAATTGGCAACTTTCGATGCAAAAAAACGCTGCGGAACGCTGCGCACAGATTCGTCGTCTAACGTGAGTTGCCGCACCGACCCGCTGTGCCGTACATCCGTAGACTTTTTCACATGGCCACCGTAATCAATTGGCCTCGGGTAGGTTTTTTTTACTATGAGGAGGAATCAAAATGCTATTCATTATCTGGATCGTTGTCGGTGGTATCCTGGGCTGGCTCGCAAGCATGGTCATGAAGACGGATGCTGAGCAAGGTATGATTCTGAACGTCGTGGTTGGTATCGTTGGCGCCTTCCTGGGCGGCTGGCTGCTGTCGCCGCTGTTTGGTTCGGGCACCATCAATTCCGACGACTTCAGCGTCTCCTCGCTGCTGGTCTCGTTCCTGGGTGCTGTTATCCTGCTGGCAATCGTGAACCTGCTGCGTCGCGGCCGCGTTCGCTAATAAAAGTTGGTATGCCCCACATAAAACCAACGCTTTCATGCGTTGGTTTTTTTTCGCCCGGATTGTTCCATGCGTGCAAATACTGTCGCCGTCGCCATTTCCACGAGTATCTTGACCTTACTCGTAGGCTTTCTCGCCCTCAATTTCATGCCGAGCGAAAAGCAGATCGAGACCCAGTTGACGCGCCAGTACGATATCCACGACGCCCAGTTCCGGCGCTCGATGGGTGTCCTGCTGGGCCCGCCCATCATCGAAGGCAACCAGGTCGACGCCCTGCTCAACGGCGACCAGATCTTCCCCGCCATGCTCGCCGCCATCCGGGGCGCGCAGAAAAGCATCACCTTCGAAACCTATATCTACTGGTCCGAATCGATCGGCCAGGAATTTTCCGAGGCGCTGTCCGAGCGCGCCCGCGCCGGCGTCAAGGTCCACCTGATGCTCGACTTCGTCGGCAGCATGAAGATGGACGATGCCGCGATCCAGCGCATGCGCGACGCCGGCGTGCAGGTCCAGCGCTACCACAAGCCCACCTGGTGGAAACTCGCCCGCCTGAACAACCGCACCCACCGCAAACTCTTGATCGTCGACGGCACGGTCGGCTTCACGGGCGGCGTCGGCATCGCCGACCAGTGGCGCGGCAATGCCCGGAATGAAAAAGAATGGCGCGACACCCATTTCCGCATTGAAGGCCCAGTCGTCGGCCAAATGCAGGCCGTGTTCAACGACAACTGGACCAAGGCGACCGGCAAGGTGCTCGACGGCCCCCTGTACTTCCCGCCCCTGACTGCGCGCGGCACGATGCCGGCGCAAATGTTTTCCAGCTCCCCGACGGGCGGCAGCGCCAGCATGCACCTGATGTATTTGATGGCCATTACCGCCGCGCGCGAATCGATCGACCTCTCGGCCTCCTATTTCGTACCCGACGACCTCACCATCCGCGCCCTGGTTGCCGCCGCCAAGCGCGGCGTGAAGGTGCGCATCATCACCCCGGGCACGAAGATCGACGCCGAAGTGGTGCGCCAGGCCTCGCGCGAGCGCTGGGGAGAACTGCTCGAAGCGGGGGTGCACATCGCCGAATTCCAGCCCACGATGTACCACGTGAAGGCGCTCATCGTCGACGCCCTGATGGTCTCGGTCGGCTCGACCAATTTCGACAACCGCTCGTTCAGCATCAATGACGAAGCCAACCTGAACGTGCTCGACCCCGATTTCGCGCGTGCCCAGGTGGCCGTGTTCGAAGACGACTGGCGCCGTGCGCGCCCGATCACGCTGGCCGCCTGGAACAACCGGCCATGGGCGGAAAAGCTCGGCAGTGAAATCTTTTCGCTGTTCGGGGCACAGTTGTAAATACCTGCTCCTTTCGAAAAAAACACCATCAGGAAATAACGGTTGACGAGCCGACAGGGGATTACGGATACTCTCGGGATACTCCCTGGGATGCTCTACGGAGCGCCTGAAGTATCCGACAACCTTCCTGATCGATCGCGAATGAAAAAGACTCTCCTCTCGCTGGCCATCTTCACCAGCTTCGCCGCACAAGCGGACGAAGGCATGTGGATGCCGCAGCAGCTGCCACAAGTAGCCCAGCAACTGAAGGCCGCCGGCCTCGAACTCGACCCGGCCACGCTGACCAAGCTGACCGAATTCCCGATGGGCGCGATCGTGAGCCTGGGCGGCTGCTCGGCGTCGTTCGTGTCGCCGCAGGGCCTGGTGGTCACGAACCACCACTGCGTCTACAACAGCATCGCCGTCAACTCGACCCCGGAGAAGGACCTGCTGGCCAACGGTTTCCTGGCCAAGACCTTCGCCGAAGAAGTGCCGGCCTCGCCTGGCAGCCGCGTGTTCGTGACCGAGGAAGTGGCGAACGTCACTGACCAGATCATCGACAAGAAAGTCGCCAAGCTGACCGGCAAGGCGCGCATCGACGCGATCGAAAAGAATCAGAAGGAAATGGTTGCTGCCTGCGAAAAGACCCCGGGCTACCGCTGCACCGTGGCCAGCTACTACGGCGGCCTCGAGTTCTACCGCCTGAAGCAGCTGGAAATCCGCGACGTGCGCCTGGTGCACGCGCCGCCGTCGGGCGTCGGCAAGTTCGGTGGCGACACCGACAACTGGATGTGGCCGCGCCACACCGGCGACTACGGTTTCTACCGCGCCTACGTGTCGAAGGACGGCAAGGCTGCCGACTACTCGACCGACAACGTGCCTTACGTGCCGAAGCACCACCTGAAAGTGGCGGCCGAAGGCGCCAAAGAAGGCGATTTCGTCATGGTGCTGGGCTACCCTGGCCGCACCAATCGCCACCGCCTGCCGTCGGAAGTCGCCTCGACCTTCGAATGGAACTACCCGGCCTTCGTGCAAGCGTCGGGTGACGTGCTCGCCATCATCGAGCGCGAAACCAAGAACGACCCGGCCGCCAAGCTGAAGTACGCCGGCCAGATCGCGGGCGTCAACAACTACTACAAGAACCGCAAGGGCATGCTGACCTCCTACGGGGAAAGCGACTTCCTGGCGCGCAAGACCGCCGAGCACAATGCGATGAAGGCCTGGGTCAACGCCGATGCCGCCCGCAAGAAGCAGTTCGGCGCCGACATCGACGCCGTCGAAAAGCTGATCGCCGAGCGCGACGCCAAGACCAAGCAGGGCTTCTACGCCGGCTATGCCCAGCCACGCTTCCTGAGCTCGGCACGCACCCTGTACCGCCTGGCCAACGAGCGCACCAAGCCGGATGCCGCACGTAAATCAGGCTACCAGGAACGCGACATGGCGCGCCTGACCTCGGTCATCACCGGCCAGGACCGCACCTACGACGAAAAGGTCGACAAGGCCCTGGTTGCCCACTTCCTCGCCAAGTACCTGGCCCAGCCGGTTGCCGAGCAGGACAAGGCCTTCAACGACGCCCTCGGCCTGCGCGCCGGCATGAGCCAGGACGAGATCCGCGCCGCGCTCGACAAGGCCTACGCCGGTTCGACCCTGGCCAACAAGGAAGCCCGCACCGCCTGGCTGAAGAAGTCGCCTGCCGAATTCAAGGCCAGCAACGACAGCTTCATCAAGGCAGCGGTCGCCATGTATGACGCCGACCTGAAGAGCGAAGCCAAAGAGGAAGAACTCAGCGGCAAGATCCAGAAGTCGTACTCGGGCTACATGAAGGCGAAGATCGCCTACATGAACAGCAAGGGCCAGGCCGTCTACCCTGACGCCAACGGCACCCTGCGCGTCACCTTCGGCAAGATCGCCGGCCGCGACCACGGCGCCGACGGCACCGGTGCGTGGACCGCGTTCACCACCACCAAGGGCGTGGTTGCCAAGCACACCGGCGAAGGCGAGTTCAACGCCCCGGCCGCCCAGCTGGCAGCCATCAAGGGCAAGGACTTCGGCAAGTACGTCGACCCGGTCCTGAAGACCGTGCCGGTGAACTACCTGGCAACGCTCGACATCACCGGCGGCAACTCCGGTTCGGCAGCGCTGAACAAGCGCGGCGAACTGATCGGCTTGGCCTTCGACGGCACCCTGGATTCGATCATCTCGGACTGGGACTTCAACACGGCCAACACCCGCTCGATCCAGGTCGACTCGCGCTACATGCTGTGGAATATGAAGCATGTGGACAAGGCCGACAACCTGCTGAAGGAAATGAACGTTCAGTAATGCGTTCACGGGGCGCCGCAGGCGCCCCATCCATGGCATCGAAAGCCACGCCGCCCCTGGGCCGCGTGGCTTTTTTTTCGTCCCTTCCGTCCTGCCGCGAGGCGTCAACGCCCTTTCAGGCGCCGGGCCGGATGTTCTGGTTACTGCGGAACAGGTTGTCCGGATCGTAACGCGCCTTGATCTCCTTGAGCCGGCGGTAATTGGGGCCGTAGGCTTCGGCGATCCGGTCGACTTCGTCTTCGTTGAGGAAGTTGATGTAGACGCTGCCGGCGGCATGGGGCGCTGCCGCCCTGAAGAATTCGCGCGCCCAGGCCAGGCATTTGGCGTCGTCGAGGGGTTCCTGCCAGCGGGTATGCACGTTCATCGCATACAGCGCGTCCCGGTGCGGATAGGCCGCCTCGTCCGGCGCGTGGGTATTCGCCGCGCCACCGATCAGCCCGAGGAAAATTTCGCTCTGCTCGGACGGCAGCTTGCCGGCGTAGTCGATGACCACGTCGATGGCGTCGTCGCTGAGCCGGTTGAAGTTGTGGGATTTCCAGTAATTGCGCGCCGGCGGTATCAGGAGCGGGTCGAAGACCTGCTGCCACGCGGCATAGGGCACGGCGCCGATGTGTTCCCCCAGCGGCTCGCCGAAGCCGCGCACGCTCGCGATGGCGTCCTGCACCTCTTCCAGGGGCTGGGGCGAAAAGAAGGCGAGCGCCACGATCCCGGTGCCGTGCACTTCCGGCGCCAGGAAGGGCAGCGGCGGCGCCTTGCGCAGCACGGCCCAGACCGAAATCTGGTCGTCCAGCGCCTCGACGTAGTCGCGGTAGCGGCGCAGGAGCGGCGCGGCCTGCGCGAACGGGAAGACGATAAGACCGGCGGTGACCATCGGGCCGACCGCATGGAGGGCGAATTCGAAGCTCGTCACCACGCCGAAATTGCCGCCGCCGCCGC
The DNA here is from genome assembly GCF_053668055.1 of Massilia sp. SYSU DXS3249. Taxonomy (NCBI): domain Bacteria; kingdom Pseudomonadati; phylum Pseudomonadota; class Betaproteobacteria; order Burkholderiales; family Oxalobacteraceae; genus Massilia; species Massilia sp. SYSU DXS3249. Next base: position 55,583 of record NZ_JBSIPX010000021.1, read on the forward strand.
GGATGGCCCAGAACAGGTCGGGATGGTTGTCGGCGTCGATGTGCAGGCGCTCGCCGCTGGCCAGGACGATGTCGGCCGCGGCCAGGTTGTCGATTGTCATGCCGTACTTGCGCGTGAGCCAGCCGAAGCCGCCGCCGAGCGTGAGGCCGCCGACGCCGGTGCTCGAATTGATGCCGAGCGGCGTCGCCAGGCCATAGGCCTGCGTCTCGTGGTCGACGTCGCGCAGGACCGCACCGCCCTCGACCCAGGCCCGCTTTCTGTGCGGCGCCACCTGCACCGAGCGCATCATCGACAGGTCGATCACCAGGCCGTCGTTGACCAGCGCGCTCCCGGCGATGTTGTGGCCGCCGCCCCGCACCGCCAGCGGCAGGCCATGGTCGCGTGCAAAATTCACCGCCGTCCGCACGTCGGCCGCGCCGGCGCAACGCACGATCACGGCCGGACGCTTGTCGATCATCGCATTCCAGATCGTGCGGGCCTCGTCGTATGCCGCTTCGCCCGGCAGCAGCACCGCTCCCCTGAGACCGCCCTGGAGTGCTTCGATCTCGCTTACCCCTACGGTATTCATCACGCACCTCCGTGTTGGTTCGTTGACGATATCTCAGGATAGGGAAGCGAGGCCGATATGCAAGCAGGGTCGGCCCGCGCCGAGCGGCACGGGGCCAGGCTGCCGTCTATTCCTTTACCTCGGCCTCGGCCAGCTGCGCGAGCAGCGTCAGCGACTCCTGCCAGCCGAGATAGCAGGATTCGGCCGGGATGGCGGCGGGAATGCCCTCCTGCAGGACACGCAGCTCGACGCCGCAGAACACGTCGCGCAGCGTCACCGTGGTCTGCATCTGTCCCGGCAGCTGCGGATCGTCGAACTCGGCCGTGTAGCGCAGTTTCCGGCCCGGTTCCAGCTCCAGGTATTCGCCGCCGAAGGCGTGGCTGCCGCCGGTCGTGAGGTTGGTGAAGGACATCTGGTAGCGGCCGCCGACCCGGCCGTCCAGCGCGTGCACGGTGCCGAAGAAGCCGTGCGGCGGCAGCCATTTCGCCAGGGCGTCCGGGGTGGTGAAGGCGCGGTACACCCGGTCGGGCGTGGATTTCAGCACACGGTGCAGCTCAACGGTATTGGTGGACATGATCGATTCCCTTCGGTGAAGTGGCAGAGGACGACCCTCTGGCAGTACGACGAATGGCGCTGCCGGAATTCGACACCGGATGAGACTTTTTTACGCCCGGCAGCCATTTTTCGGGGCCGCCAGCCCGGGCAAAAAAAACGCCGCGTCGAGCGCGGCGTTTCCTTGACTGGACAGGTGCTTACACCTTCTTGTTCAGCCTGCTGTGCCGCACGCTGTACAGGAAATAGGTCGCCACCGCGGCCGCCATCCAGATGAAGAAGACGCGGTAGGTCGCCGGCGGCAGGTCCTTCATGATGTACAGGCAGGCGAGGATCGACAGGCCCGGGATCACGTAGGGGCCGAAGGGCACGCGGAAGCCGGTTTCAGCGTTCGGGCCCTGCTTGGCGCGGATCACCGGCACGGCGATCGAGACCACGATGAAGGCGGTCAGCGTGCCCATGCTGACCATGTCCCACAGGAAGGTCGAATCGACCAGGCCGGCGATCAGGCCGACCACGACGCAGACGATCAGGGTGTTCGATACCGGGGCGCCGCTGCGCGGGTTCACTTTCTGGAAGGTCTTCGGGATCAGGCCGTCGCGGCTGATCGCGTACAGGATGCGCGTCTGGCCGTAGATCGTCACCAGGGTCACCGAGAACACCGACACCACGGCGCCGGCCGACAGCACCAGCGCCGGCCAGGCCTGGCCCGTCACGTTCTGCAGGATTACCGACAGGCCGGCCTCCTGGCCTTCGAACATGTGCGCCGGCTGCGCGCCCATCGCGGCCAGGGCGACCAGCAGGTAGAACACGGTGACGATGACCAGCGCCATCAGGATGCCGATCGGCACGTTGCGGCGCGGGTCCTTCACTTCCTCGCCGGCGGTGGCGATGGTGTCGAGGCCGATGAAGGAGAAGAACACGGTGCCGGCCGCGGCGGTGACGCCGGCCATGCCGGCAAAACCCTTGCTGGTGTCGGTATTGAAGAAGGGCGTGAAATTGTTCGCGTCGAAACCGGTAAACGCGATCGCGGCGAAGAAGGCCAGGATCGCCAGCTTGATCACGACCATGACGGCGTTGGTCGTGGCCGATTCCTTGGTGCCGCGCACCAGCAGGATGCAGCACATGATCACGAGCAGCACCGGCGGCAAATTGAAATTGCCGGACTGGACGGAGAGGTTGCTGTGATCGGACACGAACATCGGCGAGCGCAGGTGTTCGGGGATCTGCCAGCCAAAGGCGTTTTGCAGGAAATTGTTCAGGTAATCGGACCAGCCGATCGCCACCGCGCTGCCGGCCAAGCCGTATTCGAGCAGCAGGCAGGCCGCGACGATGAAGGCGGCGAATTCGCCGACGGTGGCGTAGGCGAAGGAATACGAGGAGCCCGAGGCCGGCACGCGCCCGGCCAGTTCGGCGTAGCACAGCGCGGTCAGGCCGGCGGTGATCGCCGCGATCAGGAACGACAGGATGACCGCCGGGCCGGCTTTCGGCACCGCTTCGACCATCGTGAAGAAGATGCCGGTGCCGACGGTGGCGCCGACGCCGATCATGGTCAGCGGGAACAGTCCCAGCGAGCGGGTGAGGCCGCCGCCGTGGGCCTGGCTGTCTTCGTGCGCGCGTTCAGCCGGTTTGGTACGGATCAGCTTCTGGCCCAGTGTCAGATTCACAAAGTGTCCTTTTGTCTTGCTTTATAAGGGAAATGGCTGAGCGTAAAGCGCCGCCAAAGTTCGCGATTATAGGGCGGTTCGGGGCGCTTCGGCTGTTGTTGAGAAAATAGTTTTCGCTAAATATGCATTTCCAATGCGTATTATTCGCGCTAGAATAATCCTGTTCCCTTTCAACGGCATCCCATGCGTCTGACCCGCTTTTCCGACATTGGCCTGCGCGTGCTGATTTACCTCGAGCGCGCAGGCGAACGCCCGCATCCGGTGACGGTCGCCGAGATCGGTGCGCAGTTCGACATTCCGCTGAACCACCTGGTGAAGGTGGTCGGCCACCTGGCCCGGGTCGGCTGGGTGCGCGCCATGCGCGGCCGCAATGGCGGCCTGCGCCTGGCAGCCGACCCGCAGCTGCTGACGGTGGGCCAGGTGCTGCGCGAACTCGAGGGCGAAGACGAAGTCGTCGACTGCGCCGGCACCAAGTGCGCGCTCAGCCTCGATTGCCAGCTGCGCGGCGTCCTGAAGGCCGGCATGCGCGCCTTCTACCAGGAACTGGACCGCTATACGCTGGCCCAGATGACCGAAGGCGGCACCGGCGAACAGATCGTCCGGATGCACAAGATGTTTTGGAGTGGAACCGCCGCCGGCGCGGCAGCCTGAGCCGGCTTTGAATTCGCCCGTGCGGGCGTTTTTTTGAACTTAAAAGATGCATTTCAAATGCAATAAAGGAAAAACCATGATCTCCGTCGCTTCCCGTCCCTACATCGATGCCAGCGTCCCGGTCCTGCGCGAGCACGGCCTGACCATCACCCGCCTCTTCTACCAGAACATGCTGGCCGAGCACCCGGAACTGACGCGCATCTTCAACATGGGCAACCAGGCCAGCGGCGCCCAGCAGCAGTCGCTGGCCTCGGCGGTGTTCGCGTATGCGGCGAACATCGGCAATGCCGCGGCCCTCGGCCCGGTGGTGACGCGGATCGTCCACAAGCACGTCTCGGTCGGCATCCGCGCCGAGCACTACCCGATCGTCGGCCGCCACCTGCTGGCGGCGATCAAGCAGACCCTGGGCGACGCCGCCACTCAGCCCCTGCTCGACGCCTGGGCCGAGGCCTACGGCTCGCTGGCGAACCTCCTGATCTCGGCCGAAGCCGAGTTGTACAGCACGGCCGGCGTGCAGCCCGGCGAAACGCGCCCGATGCGCGTGACGCAGGTGAAGCGCGAGAGCGACAACGTGCTGTCGATCCGCTTTGTACCGGCAGACGACAGGCCGCTGCCGCCCTTCCATGCCGGCCAGTACGTCAGCGTCGCCGTCGACCTGCCCGACGGACGCCACCAGCTGCGCCAGTACAGCCTGTCCGATGCGGCGGGCAAGGACAGCCTGCGCATCTCGGTCAAGCGCGAAGACGCCTTGGCCGCTGCTCCGGCCGGCGAGGTGTCGAACTGGATCCATGCGAACGTCAAGGAAGGCAGCGTGCTGCAGGTGACGCACCCGTTCGGCGAATTCACGCCCGATACCGAATCGAACGCGCCGATCGTGCTGCTGTCGGCCGGCGTCGGCATCACGCCGATGGTGTCTGCGCTGAACCGCATCGCGATGGTCCATCCCGAGCGCCGGGTGATCTTCGCCTACGCCGCCCGCGACGCCCGCCACCACCCGCTGCAGGACGACGTGGCCGCCGCCCAGGCAGCGATGCCGAACCTGCACGTGGTGACCTTCTACGAAGACGTCGGGGATGCCGCCGGCGTGCTGGCCGGCCGCATGGACATCGCCCGCCTGCCGGCCTGGGACCTCGAGCAGACCGACGTCTGGCTGTGCGGCCCGCTGAAGTTCATGCAGGCCCAGTGGCTGGCCCTGCTGAACACCGGCGTGCCGGCCGCGCGCCTGCACCGCGAAGTGTTCGGGCCGGATTTGCTGGATCACCTGCTGTAATCGCGGAACCGTACTGCGTCCGTAGGGTGGACGGCTATACCCTGCAGCGTGCGTACACGCTGCCGTTGCGCCGTCCACGCGTTCAACGCACGCTTGAACATTCGTGGCTGCTCACCGGCTGCTTGAACGCGTGGACGGCGATCACGGAGCGTGCCCACCTGTCTCCCGGGTGGAGCCGTCCACCCTACGGGTATCGCGCTCCAGCTTAGCGCTGCCCGAGCCGCGTTTCGCCAAACAAGTGCTTGTACTGATGCGGCTGCGAGCGCCAGTACTGCGGCGGCGCGGCCACCGTCGCGCCCAGTTCGGCGGCGGCGTGCCAGGGCCAGCGCGGGTTGTAGAGCATGGCGCGGGCCAGCGCCACCATGTCGGCCTGGCCGGACTGCAGGATGTGCTCGGCCTGCTGCGGCTCGGTGATCAGGCCGACGCCGATGGTCGGCATGCCCGTCTCGCGCTTGATCCGTTCGGCAAAGGCGATCTGGTAGCCGGCGCCGACCGGGATCTTCTGCAGCGGCGACAAGCCTCCGCTCGACACGTGCATGAACTGGCAGCCCAGCTTTTCCAGCTCCTGGGCGAAGCGGACACTCTGCTCCACTTCCCATCCCCCTTCCACCCAGTCGGTCGCCGAGATCCGCATCCCGACCGAGATCGCCGACGGCACCGCCGCGCGCACGGCCGTAAACACCTCGAGCGGGAAGCGCATGCGGTTTTCCAGCGACCCGCCATACTCGTCCTCGCGCCGGTTCGACAGCGGCGACAGGAACTGGTGCAGCAGGTAGCCGTGGGCGCCGTGCAGCTCGATCGCGTCCAGGCCCAGCTCGCAGGAGCGCACGGCGGCGTCGACGAAACCCTGCTTGACGCGCTGCAGGCCCTCGGCATCGAGCGCCAGGGGCACGGTCTCCCCTTCCGCATGCGCGACGGCGGAAGGCGCGACCGTCTGCCAGCCGCGCGGCTCGTCGGGTTTGATGTTCGCGCCGCCTTCCCAGGGCGCGGCGCTCGACGCCTTTCTCCCCGCGTGCGCCAGCTGCACCGCGACCTTGATCGGCGAATGGCGGCGGATCGCGGCGATGACGGGCTTTAAGGATTCGAGGTGGGCGTCGGACCACAGGCCCAGGTCGTCGGGCGAGATGCGGCCCTCGGGGGTGACGGCGGTCGCTTCGATGATCAACAATGCCGCGCCGGACAGGGCCAGCTGGCCGAGGTGGATCATGTGCCAGTCGGTGGCGTGGCCCTCGTCGGCGGAATACTGGCACATCGGCGCGATCGCGATGCGGTTCGCCAGCGCCAGCGGGCCGAGTTGGTAGGGGGTGAACAACATGCTCATGCGGGGCTCCGGTTCTTGTTCGAACTGCAAAGTCTAGCGAACATTGGGAGATTGTGCAGAGGTAAGGGTTTGTAGGGTAGGCGCCCCGGACCCACGCGGACGTTGGCGTTTCGTTGGCCGTCGAACGCGGTGGTGATACCGAAAAACGAGATACGTTATCGCGAGATCATTGTTCACGTTATCGAGGCGCGCATGTTGGTGGGGTATGGGAGCAAACATGGCGCCGGCATTCGCGTGGGCACGGGGCGCCCACCCTACGAAAAAAAGCCGCGATCACTCGCGGCTTTTTCACATCCAGGCTTGCGCCATCAACTCACACGCACCACCATCAACCCGGCGCGCAATCCGACCCGCACATCCGGATTCGGAAACACCACCATCTCCTCCTCGTGGAACACGGTGTACACCGTCTCCCCATCGGTGGCGATCACGTCGCCCCGCTTGAGCGAGGCGAAGTTCGGGGTCTCCCGGCTGAAGCCCATCTTGAAATCGTCGGACAGCTTGACGATCTCCTGCGCCACCTTGAACACGTGCGGCTCGGTGTGGGTACCGGCATGCACGCCGCGCAGCAGGCCGTCGAGCGCTGCCGAGGCATGGACGAACTGGGCCATGTCGTTGCGCCCCAGGGTGCCGACGCGGCCCAGTTCGACGGTGCTGCCTGCCGCGCCGTGGTGCTCGGCCGAGTAGTAGCTGTAGGTGCCGGCCGACTTCGGGTTCATGATGATCGCGCCGATCGCCGCCTGTCCCAGCCAGTCGATCAGCATCGCCTTGCCCTCTTCCTCGATCAGGTCCGGCACGATCGCGAACATCGGGTAGTGCGAGGCGCGGATCGCCGTGTGCAGGTCGAGGTGCCAGCGCACCGGCCCGGCGCCCTCGAAGAAGGCGTCGGTGGCTGCGATCAGCTCGTCGGCCCGCATGGCCTCGAAGGTGTCGGCCAGCGCCCCGCGCTCCGGCTTGAACATGCGGTTCAAGTCGGCGTCGATGAAGCGCTTGCCGGCGGCGATGGCGTCGATGTTGCCGACGCAGAGCATCAGGTCCACCAGCAGGGCCTGCGGCGTGCGCGACAGCGCCTCGACCACGTGCGCGACCATTTCGATCGGCCCGGTTTCGTCGCCATGCACGCCCACCGACAGCAGCAGCGCCGGGCGCGAGATGTCGGGCTGCGCGCCCTGCACCGTGAGGATGCCCTTGGCAGGCATCCCGACCACGAAACCCGCGTCGCCGAAGCGCTGCGCGACCGTGCCGAAATCGGCTTCGGCCAGCGCGCGCACCGCGTCAGGGACCACAGGAATGACGGGCGCGCTCATGGTTTACGCTGCCAGGCGCTCGGGGTTCGAGCCTTCCGACAGCGACCAGACGTCCAGCATTGCCTGTTCGAGGTCGGTGGCCGGCGCGTAGCCGGTCAGGCCCTTTTCCGAGGTGACGGCATTCACCGCCGCCAGCGCGTCGCCGCTGCCGGCACGCTCGATCACCTGCAGCAGCAGGCGCTGCTGGGTGCGGCGCAGTGCCTGCATCGCGTAGTTGCGCAGCTGTTCCTGCGACTTGCTCTGCGGCGGCAGCTTCAGGCCACGCTCGAGCGTGTCGATGCCGGCGCGCTCGCGCAGCGCCATGCCGACTTGCAGGAACTGGGCCAGCGACATGCCCGCCGGGCGATGCACCGACACCGCGGCGAACAGGAAGGTGGCCAGCGACTCGATGGTCTCGACCGACTTCCAGGCCTGCACGAAGCCTGCGTTCAGGCCTGCATGGCCGTCCGCTTCCGACTTGGCCGGCATCAGCTGGCGCAGTTGCTCGCCATTGGCGAACAGCGATTTGAGCTCGTCCATGCCATCGGTACCCTGCGGCAGCGAAAGCACGCCTTCGATCACGGCGCGCAGCAGCGCACGGGTGCGGGCGTCGACCGCGACCGACACTTCACGCGGCACGTTCAGCGCATCGGCGTCGAGCGCGTCGAAGACCGGCGCCAGGTTCAACGCCGCCCAGGCGCGGCCCCAGGCTTTCACCACTTCCGCTTCGTCGACGCGGTGCTCGGTCGCCAGGTCGCGGATCATCAGCGGGCCGCAGCGGTTGACCGCCTCGTTGGCCAGCACGGTGGCCAGGATGGCGTTGGCCAGCGGGTGGTCCAGCGGGTCGCGGGTGGCGACCAGCTGCGCCGGGAAGTAAGGACGCAGCACGGTCTCGGCCCATGGCTCGTCGATCAGCGGCAGCGCGGCCAGGATGCGCTTGAAGCGGTTCTTGACGTTGGCGATCACGACCGCCAGTTCCGGTGCCGTCAGGCCCATGCCGAGCGCCTTGCGGCGTTGCAGTTCGGTGTCGAGCGGCAGCTGTTCCAGTTCGCGCGAGACCGCACCTTCGGCTTCCAGGCTGGTGATCAGGGCGGCATAGCTGTCCACCACCGAACCGTTGCCCTGGGCCTGGCCTTCGCGGGTCAGGAGGCGGGTCTGCTGCGCGTTGTCGCGCAGAACCAGCTTCTCGACGTCGCCCGTCATCTCGTTGAGGATGCGGTTACGGTCGGCTTCCGGCAGCTTCCCGGCGTTGACTTCGGTGTCGAGCCAGATCTTGATGTTGACCTCGTGGTCCGAGCAGTCCACGCCGGCCGAGTTGTCGATCGCATCGGTGAAGATGCGGCCGCCGTTCAGCGCGAACTCGATACGGCCGGCCTGGGTCGCGCCCAGGTTGCCGCCTTCGGATACGACCTTGCAGCGCAGTTCGTTGCCGTTGACGCGGATGCGGTCGTTGGCGCGGTCCTTCACCTGGGCGTGGGTCTCGCTCGAGGACTTGATGTAGGTGCCGATGCCGCCGTTGTAGAACAGGTCGACCGGCGCCAGCAGGATGCGGTGCATCAGCTCTTCTGGCGACAGCGCCGTCTCTTCGATGTCCAGCGCAGCGCGCACCTGCGGGGTCAGCTCGATCGAACGGGCCGAACGCGGGAACACGCCGCCACCCGCCGAGATCAGGCTCTTGTCGTAGTCTTCCCACGACGAACGCGGCAGCGCGAACATGCGCTGGCGCTCGGCGAAGGAGACCGCGACGTCCGGGGTCGGGTCGAGGAAGATGTGGCGGTGGTCGAACGCGGCCAGCACTTTCAGCTGGCGCGACAGCAGCACGCCGTTGCCGAACACGTCGCCCGACATGTCGCCCACGCCGACCATGGTGATCGGGGTGGTGCTCATATCGTGGCCCAGTTCGTAGAAGTGGCGCTTGACGGCCTCGAAGGCGCCCTTCGCGGTGATGCCCATCTTCTTGTGGTCGTAGCCGTTCGAGCCGCCCGAGGCAAAGGCGTCGCCCAGCCAGAAGCCGCGCTGCACGGCGATGCCGTTGGCGATGTCGGAGAAGGTTGCGGTGCCCTTGTCGGCGGCGACCACCAGGTAGGGGTCGTCCTGGTCGTAGCGCACGGTGTTTTCCGGTGCCACGATGGCGCCGCGCACGCGGTTGTCGGTCACTTCCAGCAGGCTGGAGATGAACAGGCGGTAGACGCCTTCGCCTTCGGCCGCAACCACTTCACGGGCGGCGTCCTTCGGCATCTGCTTGCAGACGAAACCGCCCTTCGAGCCGGCCGGCACGATGACGGCGTTCTTGACCATCTGCGCCTTCACCAGGCCCAGCACTTCGGTGCGGTAGTCTTCCATGCGGTCCGACCAGCGCAGGCCGCCGCGGGCGACCGGGCCGCCGCGCAGGTGCACGCCTTCGAAGCGGCGCGAGAACACGAAGATCTCGCGGTACGGACGCGGTTCCGGCGCCAGCGACAGGTTGCTGGTGTCGAACTTGAAGATGATCTTCTCGCCGGTGTTCTGGAAGTAGTTGGTGCGCAGGGTGACCAGCGCCAGCTCGACCAGGGCGGCCATGATTTCTTCGGTGTCGGCGTGGTTCACGCTCGACAGGCCGGCCTTCAGCGACACCAGCTTGGCGGTGCCGGCATCGCGCTCGGACTGCGACAGGGCCGGGTTGAAGCGCTGCAGGAAGGCGGTCACGAATTCCTTGACCAGGGCCGGCTGCGCGCGCAGCGTCTCGGCCATGTAGCGCACCGTGAACTTCGAGCCCAGCTGGCGCCAGTAGCCGATGTAGGCACGCACCAGCTGCACTTCGCGCATCGTGAGGCCGCCTTCGATCGACAGGCCGTTCATGCGGCCGTCTTCGGCTTCGTCGTTGAACAGCGCGGCGAACAGTTCCTCGGCCACGTCGACGATGCCCGGCTTGGCCAGCTTGGCGGCCGATTCGGCGTCGACTGCCAGCGCCGTCACGTAGTGGCGGCCGCCGTCCGGGGTGGTGATTTTATAGGTCTGCTCGCGGTCGATGGCGACGCCGGCGTTGTGCAGGGCCGGCAGGATGCGCGACAGCGGCGGCACGGTCTCGTCCGAGTACAGGCGTACCGAGGCTTGTCCGGCGTCGCCGGCTTCGATACGGGCCGAGACGCGGTTCGACTGGCCGTTCTGCAGGATGGCCTGCAGGTCGCGGAAGGCGACCGACGGTTCCGTCGCCGTGATGTAGTTGACCGGCAGGGTCGAGACGAGTTTACGCAGGCTGCTGCGCAGGGGAACGTCCTGCATGTCGTTGGTCAGCATGGCGAAGCGGTCGTGCCAGTCGTCGAGCACGGTCATCAGCGGCTGCTGGATATCGTTCTGCAGGTCGAGCGGGTTGCGCGCGCCGTGGGCGATCAGGTAGACGCGGGCCAGCGGGCCGTCGGCGACCAGGGTCTGCGAACGCACGTCGTGCGCGCCCGAGCTTTCCTTCAGCGCCTGGGCCAGCGAGGCGGCCATGGCGGCGCTGTAGCGCTCGCGCGGCACGTAGACCAGCACGTTCAGGTGGCGGCCGTACACGTCGCGGCGGGCGAAGACCTTCGCGCGCGGCTGCTTGTAGAGCGAGACGACCGAGCTGCACACCTGCGCCAGCCATTCCGGCTCGGCTTCCAGCGCTTCGGTACGCGGCAGGGATTCCAGGATCTCGAGGAACTTCTCGGCGCGGAAGCCTTCCTGGCGCACGCCGGCCAGGCTCAGGACCTTGGCGACGCGGCCGCGCGCGAACGGCAGGCGCGCCAGCGGGGTCGAGGTGGCGGCGCGGGTGAACAGGCCGACGAAGCAATGCTCGCCGAGGATGTTGCCCTGTGCGTCGGTGTTGCGCACGCCGATGAAGTCCAGCGGCTGGTCGCGGTGCAGCGTGCCCTCGACGTCGGCCTTGACGATCGACAGGGTCTCGGCGCGGCCGGCCAGGGTGTTCAGTTCGCCCGGGATGTTGGCCAGGCAGGTGCCGTAGACCGGATGCGCGGTGTCCTTCAGGACGCCGATGCGGCTCGGGATGTCGCGTGCCAGCTCGGTCTGGCCAGGCTGGACGACGTAGTAGGCATAGCCGAAGGGCTCGAAGCCTTCGTTCTTGGCCCACTCGAGGAAGGCGGCCACTTCCTGGCCGGCCGGGGTGCCATTGGCGGCGGCGGCAGCGGCCACTTCGGTCATGCGGTCGCCCATGGCGACGGCGTCGCGGTGCACGACTGCGGCGTCGTTGGCGACCATGCGGATGCGCGCGGTCAGGCGGTCGAGTTCGTCGAAGCTCAGTTCGTCGTTCATCAGCACCAGCACGACCGACTCCAGCGGTGCGCCTTCGGCGACGGCGGTAACGACGCCGTTCGCATCGCGCTGCACCGGCAGCACGGCGTTCATGACGCCGGCGGCGGTCAGGCGTTCCTTGCGGATGGCCATGACGAACGAGTCGACCAGGTAAGGCATGTCTTCGTTCAGGATCAGCAGCGCCGTGTCCGTATTGCCCTTGGCATCGGTGTAGCGCAGTTGCGCGATCTGGCAACCAGGCCCGGTGCGCTTGGCGGCCTGCGTGAAGCCGTCCCACAGGACAGGGGCCAGGGCTTCAGGCGTGGTGCCGGCCAGGTCTTCCTCGTCGAGCGAGCGCAGCCAGGCGCTGATCAGCGCGGCTACCGGTTCGGCGGCGCCGGCTGCCGGCTGGCTGGTGACCAGTGCCAGGGTCTGGGTACGCAAATCTTGCGGCATGTAGTTCATTGTGCTTCTCCAAAAGCTAATGTTGTCGCCCGCCCGCGCTACGGCTTGTGGCTTTGCGCGGACCGGCGTTTGGTGGACGGGGTTGGCCCGTCCAGGTCTCTGGCTTCCTTGTCCCGGAAGCGTGAAAGTTGTGCTTCATATGCGGTGCGTCGTGCACCGCGCGCTTTTTCCTGCTTTGCGGCTTCTTCTCGAGCCGTCTTCTTTTTACTGTCGTACCGCGTGGACTCGGGAGTCCACCCTACAAAGACGGTTTACCGTAGGGTGGAGTCCTGACTCCACGCGTTTTACCCTACGATCACCGGCAACTTAACTAAAATCGTACAAACCCGGCAGGCCGAGAATGCGTTCCAGCGCCTCCAGCGCCGTCCTGCACTCGATCGCCAGCTGCGGATCGGCCAGATCCTTCGGCTCGATCCGGTCGCGGTAATGCTTCTCGACCCACTCCACCAGCTGCGCATACAGCGCGTCCGTCATGATCACGCCGCCATGCAGCGCGCCGGCCTGTTCGTCGGTCAGCGCCACGCGCAGGCGCAGGCAGGCGGGGCCGCCGCCGTTGCGCATGCTCTGGCGCAGGTCGAATTCGAGCAGCTCGTCGATCGGGCCGCCGCTCGCCACCAGTCCGGCCAGGTAGTTGGCGACCGCCGCATTCTCGCGGCACTCGTGCGGCACCAGCAGCGCCATCTTGCCGTCGGGTTTCGACAGCAGCTGGCTGTTGAACAGGTAGCTCGCCACCGCGTCCGCGACCGGCACCATGCCGTTCTCGACCCGCACCGGCAGGAACTCGGCGCCCACCCCGCTCACCGAACGGCGCAGCGCTTCGATGGTCGCCGCCTCGTCCGCGAAAGCCTGCTCATGATAGAACAGGACGTTGCCGTTGCCGACTGCGATCACGTCGTTGTGGAACACGCCCTGGTCGATCACGTCCGGGTTCTGCGCGGCGAACACGGTGCGCGCCGGGTCCAGGCCGTGCAGGCGGGCCACCGCCTGCGAGGCTTCCAGGGTCTGGCGCGCAGGGTATTTTTTCGGGAATGGCGCCGACGGATCGAACTCCACGCGGCCATACACGAAGAACTCGACGCCGGCCGCGCCGTGGTTACTGGCGAAGCGCGTGTGGTTGGCCGCGCCCTCGTCGCCAAAGGCCGGCGTCGGCGGCAGCGGGTCGTGCACCACGAAATGGTCGTGGTCCGCGAAGATCGCGCGCAGCGTGCGCGTGGCCTGCACGTGCTCTTCCGAGCGGTGCAGCTTGTTGTTCAGGTTGGCGGCCGTGAAGTGCACGCGGCCGTCGCGCGTGTCGGCGGACGGGCTGACGGTGGCCGCGTTGGCGGTCCACATCGGCGCGGCCGACCAGGCGCAGGACAGGATCACCGGCGCTTCGCGCCAGGCTTGCGCCAGCACGTCGGCGTCGGTGCCCGAGAAGCCGAGGCTGCGCAGCAGTCTGAAATTCGGACGCGCCTGCGGCGGCATCACGGCCTGGGCGAAGCCCCGGGCGGCGAGGTCGCGCATCTTGGCCAGGCCCTGCAGCGCGGCCAGCTTCGGGTTCGAGGCGCTGCGCACATTGCTGAACGAAGCGACGTTGCCGAACGAGAGGCCGGCATAGTTGTGGGACGGGCCGACCAGGCCGTCGAAGTTGTATTCGCGAGCGTTACGCATGATTTAGAAAGTCAGTCCCGGCGACAGCTTGGCCGGCATTTCGAGTTCGGCCGTCTCGATCGAGGCGACCGGATAGGCGCAGTAATCGGCCGCATAGTAGGCGCTCGGACGATGGTTGCCCGATTTGCCGACGCCGCCAAACGGCGCCGAGCTGGCCGCGCCCGTGGTCGGGCGGTTCCAGTTGACGATCCCGGCGCGCGCCTTGATCGCAAAGCGCTTCCACAGCTCTTCCGACGGCGACAGCAGTGCGGCGGCCAGGCCGAATTCGGTGGCGTTCGCGACTTTGACCGCCTGGTCGAAGTCCTTGACGCGCACAACCTGCAGCAGCGGGCCGAACCACTCTTCGTCCGGGATGCCCTGGGCGTCGGTCACGTCGACGATGCCGGCGGTGACGAAGCCCGCGTTCGGATCGAGCTGGCGCATCTGCAGCAGCACCTTGCCGCCCTTGGCTTCCATGTCGGCCTGCGCCTGCACCAGGCGGGCAGCCACCGCGCTCGATACGACCGGTCCCATGAAGGGCTGCGGCTCGGCCTTCGACGGACCGACCTGCAGCTTGGCTGCCACCTCGACCAGGCGCTGGATGAATGCCTGGCCCTGCTCGTTGTCCTGCACCACCAGGCGGCGCGCACAGGTGCAGCGCTGGCCGGCCGAGATAAAGGCCGACATCACGGCGTGGTGGACGGCGGCGTCGATCGCTTTCGCATCAGGCTGGAGGTCCCAGACCACGAGCGGGTTGTTGCCGCCCATTTCCAGCGCCAGCATCTTGCCCGGCTGGCCGCCGAACTGTTTGTGCAGGGCGGCGCCGGTCTGGCTGCTGCCGGTGAACAGCACGCCGTCGATCAGCGCGTTCTGGCCCAAGGCGATGCCGGTGTCGCGGCCGCCGTTGACGAGGTTCAGCACGCCCTTCGGCAGGCCGGCCTGCTCCCACAGCTCCACGGTTTTCACGGCGGTGCGCGGCGCGTACTCGCTTGGCTTGAAGACCACCGTGTTCCCGGCGATCAGGGCCGGCACGATGTGGCCGTTGGGCAGGTGACCGGGGAAGTTATACGGGCCGAACACGGCGAACACGCCGTGCGGGCGGTGGCGCAGCACGGCGTTGCCGTCGGCGACCTTGGCGGCGGTCTCGCCGGTGCGCGCGCCGTAGGACTGGATCGAGATGTCGATCTTGTTGGCCATGGTGGCGGCTTCCGTGCGCGCTTCCCACAGCGGCTTGCCAACTTCTTCGGCGATGATGGATGCCAGCTCTTCGGCGTGTTCCTTCAACAGGTCGCGGAAGCGCGTCGCGATGCCGATGCGCTCTTCCAGCGGACGCAGGGCCCAGGCTTCGAAGGCCTCGTGGGCGGCTTGCGCGGCGCGCTGCACGTCCTCGCTGGTCGACTCGTTGCTGGTCCAGGTCTGGCGGCCGCTGGACGGGTCGACGGTAACCAGCTCCGCACCGCTTCCTGGGACCCATTCGCCGTTGATGTAGTTCGACAGGTTAGCCATTGTTCTTCCTTACGTTGAGTGACAGCGTGCGTACCGGGTCGCCCGCCTGGACGTGCAGCAGCGCCAGTTCCTGTGCCGAGAGGGATACCTCCGCGCCGTCGATCGTGGTCTGCGCCAGCACCATGCGGAAATCGTCCAGCTTCGTGTTCGACACCAGCAGGCATTCGGTTTCGCCTTCCGGGCGGCCTTCGGCGGCCACGCGCAGCACGCTGTCGCGCACCGAGCGCAGTTCCTTGACGCGCCCCTGGAGCACCGGGCCGGCGTCGAAAATGTCGACGTAGCCCTCGTAGTGCATGCCCTCCTGCTCCAGCAGTTTGCGTGCGGGCAGCGTCGAGCGGTGCACCTGGCCGATCACTTCGCGCGCCGACTCCGGCAGGTAATCCACGTACAGCGGCTGCCGCGGCATCAGTTCGGCGATGAAGGACTTCTTGCCGATCGCGGTCAGGCCGTCGACGTGATTGAAATCCATCTTGAAGAAGTGGCGGCCCAGGCCCTCGTAGAAGGGGCTGGTGCCGTCTTCGGTAAGGTAGCCGCGCATCTCCGCGATGATCTTCTCGGTGAACAGCTGCTGGAACTGGGCGATGAAGAGGAAGCGGCTTTTCGAGAGCCACTTGCCGTTGTAGCCCGCGCGGTAGTCCGGGCGCAGGAACAGCGAACACAGTTCGGTGGCGCCGGTGAGATCGTTCGACAGGTACAGCGTCTCCATGCGCGTAAACACGTTCAGTTCGCGGCTGGAGTGCACCAGGGTGCCAATGCGGTAGTTATAAAAGGGTTCGGTCAGGCCGACCGCGCCCTTGATGGCGCAGATGCCGGCCAGCTGGCCGTTGTCCGTGTCTTCCATCACGAACATGAAGTCGCGCTGTTCCGGCGGAATGGTACCGGCGAACGAGGCGACGGCGCATTCGACGCGGTCGCCCAGCATCTTGCGGTCCGGTTTCAGGGTGGTCATGCCGCCGCCGACCTGGTGGGCCATCTCGATCAGCGGGTCGAGGTCCGAAGCGGCAATGGAACGAATGACGAGCATGGTGCCTCTCTCAGATTCTGACGCAGATGACGGCGTCGCCCGGCGCGACACCGAGGGCCTTCTGCGCGTCGAGCGGCAGGCAGAGGGCGTCGGAGGTGTCGCATGGCGGGCAGGCCACAGTGATGGCGCGGAAGCGCTCGGCATTGGTCGCGACAGCGTAGGTCACGAGGTTGTCGGTGTCCCCTTCGCGCGCGGTCTCCACGCGGCGGTGCTGCGAGCCGCAGAAGGAGCGCAGCGACATTTTGTGCGCCGCGAGGATCGGGCCGCCGTCGAAGATGTCGACGTATTCGTCCGCCTCGAAACCCTCTTCCGTCAGCAGCTTGAAGGCGAGCTGGCCGCTCGGGTGGATCTGCCCCATCGCCGCCTGGGCGTCGCCCGGCAGCAGCGGCACGTAGACCGGGTAGTGCGGCATCAGCTCGACGATCATGGTGCGGTTGCGCGAACCGCCGATGACGCGCTCGGCGTCGAGGAAATCCATCTTGAAGAACTTGCGGCCCAGCGCATTCCAGAACGGCGACTGGCCTTCGTTGTCGGTGACGCCGGCCAGCGGCACGAAGAAGCGGTCGCCGAAGCGGTTCGGCGCCAGCACCGCGAACAGCAGGCGCGCACGCGACAGCAGGGCCGCCTCGATGCCGGCGCGCTGGCGTTCGCGGTCGCGCAGGTGAAAACCGGCCAGCTGCGAGCAGGCGGTCAGCTCCGAACACAGCGTCAGCGCATGCACGCTGTGACAGATGTTCAGGTCGCGCGAGACCTGCTGGATGACGTCGTTGCGGAAGGCAAAATACGTGCCGTTCGATCCGGCCGAGGCGTGCACGGCGGCGGTGCCGACGACCTCGCGGGTCGCGGTGTCTTCCAGCACGAACAGGTAGGACTCTTCGCTCGGGATGTCGACCTGCGCGGCAAAGGAGGCGATCGAGCGTTCCACGAAGGGCGCGATGGTCGCGCGCGTGCGCGGCAGCGTGTGCACGCCCGGCGTCAGCACGGCGGCCAGGCTTTCCAGCGCATCGATATCCGTCAGTTCAACCGGACGAACTACATACATATTGACTCCAAGGGTGATGTCACCTGCGCCTGCGAACGAACCACGGCCCGCGTCGGTGCGCGGGCCGGGCAATCATGAAAAGCGGGCAGCGTCAGGCGGCGGCCAGGAATTCCGCGACCGCGGCGCGCAGGATGCGGTCCGCTTCCATGATCTGCTCGTCCGAGACGATCAGCGCCGGCGCCATGCGGATCACGTCCGGGCCGGCGATCAGCAGCATCAGGCCCATCTTCTCGGCGATCTTGGTGATGTCCTTGGCGCGGCCCTTGAAGCCTTCGGCCAGCGGCAGGCCGATGAGCAGGCCCTGGCCACGCGCCTTGCCGAACAGCTGCGGGAAGTCGGCGGAGAGCTTTTCCAGGTTGGCGAAGATCTTCGCGCTGGCTTCTTTTACACGCGCGAGGAAGGCCGGCTGGTTGATCATCTCGACCACGTTCAGGGCGACGGTCGCCGCCAGCGGGTTGCCGCCGTAGGTGGTGCCGTGCGAGCCGACGTTGAAGTGCTGGGCGATCTCGTTGGTGGTCAGCATCGCGCCGATCGGGTAGCCGTTGCCGAGCGCCTTGGCGCTGGTCAGGATGTCCGGCGTGACGCCGGTGTCCATGTAGGCGTAGAAGGCGCCGGTGCGGCCCACGCCCGACTGCACTTCGTCGAAGATCAGCAGCGCGCCGGTCTGGTCGCACAGCTCGCGCAGCGCTTTCAGATAGGCCTTGTCGCCCGGGATGACACCGCCCTCGCCCTGGATCGGCTCGACGATCACGGCGGCGACGTCATCGCCGATGGCAGCACGCGCCGCTTCGATGTCGTTGTACGGGATGTGGTTGATTTCCTGCGGCAGCGGCTCGAAGCCTTCGGTGTACTTCGGCTGGCCGCCGACCGACACGGTGAACAGGGTACGGCCGTGGAAGGACGACAGGCACGAGACGATGCGCGACTTGTGCGGGCCGAACTTGGTGTGCGCGTACTTGCGCGCCAGTTTCAGCGCGCCCTCGTTGGCTTCCGCGCCCGAGTTGGCGAAGAAGGCACGCTCGGCGAAGGTCGCTTCGACCAGGGCCGACGCCAGGCGCAGCACCGGCTCGTTGGTGTAGCCGTTACCGAGGTGCCACAGGGTGTTGATCTGCTTGGTCATCGCATCGACCAGCACCGGGTTGCAGTGGCCGAGGCTAGAGACGGCGATGCCCGAGGTGAAGTCGAGGTAATGCTTGCCCTCCTGGTCCCACACGTCCAGTCCCGACGCCTTGACCGGCACCATGGCGGCCGGTGCATAGGTCGGGACGAGGACTTCGTCGAAGGTCTGCCGAGTGACAGGCCGCGTTGTGACACCCGAATCGAGCTTTGCATTCATGACTTTTTCCTCATCCATTGTTGGTGACTGGGCGCACCGGGAGACGGGCGCCGAACCTGGACATTATAGGAAGTCACCATGGCAAGTTCTTGCAGAAGTGCGACGGGGATTTTCATATTTGGCCGGGGGTAGCTACACGACCAAGCCTGCTTCCGTACCTAGTCCGAGACTGATGAAAAAGCTAAAAACAGCTTAAGCGAAACGGCATTATCGAATGATCATCACTACTAAGACTCAAACTTCTATGCCTACAGGCTTCTGCCCCCACGCCCGTCGTGCAGCACACGAAATACAAAAGATATCCACACAAACCATCTAACATGGACGAAAGTTGTGCACAGGCCATGATCAAAAGTTAGTGATTGCTCACCACGGAAGCACGATTTCTGCTAGAAGCTAGAAAAGTCAAGGATGACTGCGCAAAAAAAGTGCACGCCAAGTACTTGCGTCGCATGAAAAATAAGCACTACAATTAGAACTGTCCTCGGAGCAATACTTCACAAAAAGAAGTTACACCGAGGTACAAAAAGAAAAAGCCCAGACACAATGGCTGGGCTTGAGTAGCAAAGTAGCGGGCACTAGGAATTACTCTTGGCGGGGTACCTAGGCTCATTTTATGCGGACTGAATTATAGAACCTTTAAACTTATTTCTGCAACAGAATAGGTACATGGTGTTAGTTCGATCCGCGAAGACATAGAAAGGAAAGCATGTCATCGCAACAACTTAACTTAGAACTGATCCATCACCAAGCTGACGGCACCATCATCGATCAACGTACCGGAGACGGTTACATCAACGCTACTGCACTTTGCAAAGCATCTGGAAAGCAGTGGAGTGAGTACCGCCGTAACATGAGTACGGTTGCGTTCCTGGCCGAACTTGAAGCTGATATGGGAATGCCAACATCCAGCCTGATCCACTCGATCGTTGGTGGCGATTCACGACTACAAGGGACTTGGGTACACCCGCAAGTAGCTGTCAATCTCGCGGGTTGGCTTTCGCCAAAGTTTGCGGTACAGGTGTCCAAGTGGGTCGCTGATTGGATGAGCCGACGTGGTTCACCCCAAACCGCTGTATTGCCTGTGCATTTGCAGCGTTACATGGCAAATGACAACAAGGTGCCGCCGGGTCACTTCTCGATTCTTCAAGAAACCGGCATTGGCTTGTTCGGTCCATTGCATCAGTTGGGATTTGATATACCGAAAGGCTGGGTCCCCGATATTTCGGTCGGCAAGCTTTTCTGTGCTTGGCTTCGCAAAACGCACGGTGTCAATACTGACTCGTTCCCGACGTATGCTCACGATTACTTAGATGGTCGCCCAATAGTTTATCCAAACGCCTATCCTGACGACTATTTGGCAATGTACCGGACTTGGTTCCGAACTGTCTGGCTCCCAGAGAATGGCCGCCGGTATTTCAAGTCAAAAGATCCGAGCAGCATTGCCTATCTCGACCGAATGCCAGCGCTCGCGGCGCCAGTGATGGCTCCCAAACTCCCCAAGTAATAGGCTTTTCAACAATCTGTTCATGTCGAGCAGTTTCAGCGGCATGAACAGAAGTGATCGTCCTAGTAGATCTCTGCAATGTGCATTGAAGTAGGTAATGCCTACTCTGCCAACCTCCTCTGCCTCTCCTCCCGCGGCGTATTCCCAAACAACGCCCCAAACGCCGTCGAAAAGTGCGACCCCGACGAAAACCCGCACATCAGCCCCACCTGCACGATCGAGTAATTAGTATCGAGCAGCAGCTGCCGCGCTCGGTTCAGACGTAGCTCCAGGTAGTAGCGCGACGGCAAACTCCCAAGATACTGCTTGAACAACCTCTCCAGCTGCCGCCGCGACACCCCCGCCAGCTGGGCAATCTCGTCGGTCGACAGCGGCTCCTCGATATTCGCTTCCATCAGCGTCACCGCCTCGGTCAGCTTCGGCTGCAGCGTCCCAAAACGCGCTTGCAGGGCCACGCGCTGGCGTTCTTCCTTGCCGCGTACGCGGTCGACGCACAGCAGTTCCTTGACCGGCGCCTGCACGTTGGCCCCGAAGATGATGTCGATCAGGGTCAGTGCGAAATCGACGGAGGCGGCGCCGCCGCAGCAGGTCAGGCGGTTGCCGTCGATTTCGTAGAGGTGGGGCGTGAAGATGGCCTGGTCGGCGCGGCTGTCGGCGTCGGCGTAGAGGGACCAGGGGAAGGCGGTGCGTACGCCGTTGAGGGCGCCGGCTTCGGCCAGCCACAGCACCCCTGCCCCGACGCCGCCCCAGAAAGGCGCGGCGCGGCAGCGTTCCACCAGGGCGCGGAAGTTGGCGGGTTTTAATCCAGCCTGCGCTTCGTCGGCGGCCAGCAGGACCAGGTGCCAGTGGCGCTGGGCGTCGCTGGTGAACTTGTCTGGGCTGCGCACGTCCACGTGCAGGCGCTCGGGGCCGAGGATTTTCGCGGCCTGGCGCAGCGGCTGCACCAGGCCCGACCAGCTCAGGGAATCCGGTTCGCCGGCGTTCACCAGCAGGATGCGCAGCGGCCGTTCCTGGGCCAGGACGGACAGGTCAGGATGCGGCATCGGGAAGGGTCGGGAACGTCATCACTCGGGGGCGAGCGCGGCGGCGGGCCGGCGCTCGGAATTCCATTGACTGACTATCATACCGGAGATCAACAGCAGTCCACCCAGCCAGCCTCGGGCGGTGAGCGCTTCGCCCAGCCAGAGGAAGCCGAAGAAGGCGGCGGCGGCCGGTTCGAAGGCGTAGACGACGGCCGCTTCGTTGGCGGTCGTGCGCGACTGGCCCCAGGTTTGCAGGGAGATGATGGCGGCGGTGGCGATCACGCCGAGGTAGAGGAAGTTCCAGCTGTGCTGGCCGATCGCCTCAATCACGCCGCCCAGCCAGGCGCCGCGCGCTGCGGCCTCGCCTGGCACTTCGCGCGCCAGCAGCCAGAGCGCGGCGCACAGGGCGACGGTGGCGATCTGGCTGGCGGTCACCGTCAGCAGGCGTGTGGCGCGGCGGGTGCGCACTTCCATCACCTTGACGTAGACGCCGAAGCACAGCGCGCTCATCAGGGCGAGCGAGTCGCCCAGGCCCCAGGCGCCGCCGTCCCAGCACAAGGCAGCCAGCCCCAGCACCGACATGACCAGGGCCAGCACGATGCGGCGCTCGGGCAGGCGTCCGCCGAGCACGCCCAGCAGCGGCACCACCAGCACGTTCAGGCCGCAAATAAAAGCGTTGCGGTTGGAGCTGGTGAGCGCCAGGCCTTCGACCTGGAACACGAAGCAGAAAAACAACAAACCGCCGAGGATCGCGCCGGAGCGCATGTCGTCCAGCTTGCCGCGCCACAGGAAGGGGGACAGGATCAGGGCAGCGAGCGCAAAACGGACGAGGATGATCCAGACCGCCGAGAAATGACCGGTCAGGTCCTTCATGGCGGGGAAGGTCGTGCCCCACACGAGGGTGACGAGCAACAGGGCGAGGATGCCGTGGAGGTGGCGGGTCATGTGGTGCGTGCGATGTGGCAGATTGGCAAAAGCGACTATGGTACGCGCCTCGACAGTGAAAAGCTAACTGGCGCGCATGACAGATAGGAGCGCCTAACAAAACCTTCAGAGCAAGGCGCAGCGACGAAGACAGTACGACTGTACGGCGAGGAGCTGCAACGCAGCTATGGAGGTTTTGTTAGGCGCTCCAAGTGGTGGGAGGGCAAAGCGCTGCCGGAGGCTATAATTCCGCATCATGGGGGAACGATATTTAAAGAGCGTCCGCTTGCTGGCCGAGTGCATGCAAGGCTTCGAGCGGTATTCAGGCGAATCGGTGCGGCACTACGGCCTGACGCACGCACAGTTCGACATCATCGCCACGCTCGGCAATACGCCCGGCATGAGCTACAAGGAACTGGGCGAGCGCACCTTGATCACCAAGGGCACGCTGACCGGCGTCATCGAGCGCCTGGAACTGAAGGGCCTGGTGCTGCGCGAGCGCAGCAGCGACGACAAGCGCTCGTTTTTCGTGCGCCTGACGCGGGAGGGCGAGGCGGTGTTCCGCGACGTGTTCCCGAAAGTAATCGCGCACGGCAAGCAGCTATTCGCCGGGTTCAGCGATGCCGAGTTCGAGGAATTGGATGGCCAGCTTCGAAAGCTGCGCGAACGCATCAGCCAGGCGGCACGCCCGGTCCCGTTATCACTACAACAAAAGGAAGAATCTTGAAAACTACCCTGCTCGAGGGCAAAAAGCCCGCCCACTTCGACAAGCACATCATCGGCAACATCCTGCTCGACGTGGCGTCGGAGGAAGAAGTCCGCCAGCACAAGATGCTGATCGGCGTGCGCAACGAGGCCGGCGAGATCTATCGCCTGATCGGCGCCGCCAAATTGAACAGCTTCATGAACGCCGTCGAGGAACTGATCGACCTCGGCCTGGTCGACGAGCTGGAAGACACCGAAGAGCCGAAGGACGGCCTCGACGCCATCTTCAGCGAAGAGTAAGCACACATTCAGCGGCGTTGTAAAAGTGCCCTAGAGCAAACTTTGCCTGGGGCTGGCCTGACCATTGAGGTTATAATTTTTCGATGGACAGACTTGACGCCCTCAAGAGTATCGCGGCCCAGGCCATCCGCGGCGAACTCAGTTTCCCGACGAATGTCGACGCCACCCTCAGGCTGCAGCAAGCCCTGAACGATCCCGACTGCCACGCCGACGCCGCCGCGCGCCTGGTGCAGGCCGAGCCGCTGCTGGCGGCGCGTACCGTCGCGATCGCCAATTCCGTCACCTACAACCGCTCCGGCAACGACGTCACCAATGTGCGCGCGGCCGTGCAGCGCGTCGGTTTCCGCACGCTGGGGGCGCTTGCCGCCACCGTCATCGTGCGCCAGCTGAGCAGCGAAATCACCGATCCCGACCTGCGTGCCCGTGCCGACGCCCTGTGGCGCCATTCGGCCCACGTGGCCGCGCTGGCGCAGGTGATCGCGCGCCGGGTGTCGTTCGTCGACCCGGAGACGGCGATGTTTGCCGGCATCGTGCATGAAGTGGGCGGCTTTTATTTGCTGTCGCAGGCGCACGCGTATCCGGGGCTGCTCGACGGCGGCGCTGACGAATGGCTCGAGCATGGCGAAGTGGCCATCGGCCGCGGCGTGCTGCTGCGCCTGGGCGTGCCGGCGCCGGTGATGGGGGCGATCGAAGCCATGTGGAACGGCATGCGCGCGCTGCCGCCGGAAACGCTGGGCGACACCCTGCTGCTGGCGAACGATTTGTCGCCGGTGCCGTCTCCCCTGCTGGAGCGGCCGGGGGCGACCACGGTGGCGGCTGCGGCGACCATCGATTTCGCGGTGGGGGATGGGACGCTGGCGCGCATCATGGAAGAGTCGGCGCATGAGGTGCAGAGTTTGACGGCGGCGTTGATGTAAGACGCCGGCGTGCGGTTTGATTGGTTAAACCGTATGCGTCTGATGCTGGGGCTGTTGCCTGTGCCGTTCATGGCCTGCTGGGTCCGCGTGGGCACGGGGCGCCCACCTTACCGCCCGGAACCTCTCCCGTAGGGTGGGCGCCCTGTGCCCACGCGTTCAACCACAATATTCAAATCGCGATTCGATTTTTCCCCGCGCGTTGAACGCGTGGACGGCAAAAGCCGTCCCCCCTACGGTTCTTCCAAAAAAAAAATGCCCGCTCAGGGAGCGGGCAAAGTCCAAAACTAGGGATGTCCTGAAAGAGACAGTTCCACTATAGTTCCCGGTTCCCGCACACTCTGTGCGCCAATTCACACTGATGTGACATTTTTCCGTTTGTCGCGTGACGAGGCGCAAGGGCAAAAAAAAACCCGCTCCAGTGGAGCGGGTGAAGTCCAAAACTAGGGATGTCCTGAAAGAGACAGTTCCACTATAAGGTTCGGCAAGCGGGCTGCTCTGTGCGTCAACTCACACAAGTTCCCGAAATGTCACTTTTCGCGCACATCCTTGCGTAAACCGTGGTGTAACAATGTAAAACGCCGCCCGGGCCGGAGCCGGGGCGGCGTTTTTTCATGCAGCGCGCATGAGCGCGCCGCGGAACGATTTACACGACGGCGCCGTCGGTCTCGTCCTTTTCCTTGACCGGCTTGATCAGGTCCTCGCGCTTGACGCCGAACCACATCGCCAGCGCAGCGGCCACGAACACCGACGAATAGATACCGAAGCAGATACCGATCGTCAGGGCCAGCGCGAAGTGGTGCAGCGACGGGCCGCCGAAGAACAGCATCGACAGCACCATGATCTGGGTCGAGGCGTGGGTGATGATGGTACGCGAGATGGTGCTGGTGATCGCGTGGTCGATGACCTCGGTCACGCTCATCTTGCGCTGCTTGCGGAAGGTTTCGCGGATACGGTCGAAGATGACGACCGATTCGTTGACCGAGTAGCCGAGCACGGCCAGGATCGCCGCCAGCACGGTCAGCGAGAACTCCCACTGGAAGAAGGCGAAGAAGCCGAGAATGATGACGACGTCGTGCAGGTTCGCCAGGATGGCGGCGACGGCGAACTTCCATTCGAAGCGCACGGCCAGGTAGATCACGACGCCGACGATGACCATGATCAGCGCGTTCAGGCCGTCCTGGGCCAGCTCGTCGCCGACCTGCGGGCCGACGAAGTCGACGCGCTGCAGGGTCACGACTTCGGCGCCGGCCGGGTTGGCGCAGGTAGTGCGCGCCACTTGCTGGCCCTTTTCGGTGACGGTGATCTGCTTCGGCGTACCGCCTTCGGAGGCGCAGATGGCGGCAAACGCTTCCGACGACACGGTCGCGCCGGCGGCGGTTTTCACCGGCGGCAGGCGCAGCATGATGTCCTGGGCGGTGCCGAAGCTGGCCACTTCAGGCGCTTCGTGGCCGATCGAGCGCAGCGTGGCGCGGATCTTTTCCTGGTCGGCGGCGTGCGGATAACGCAGTTCCATCACGGTGCCGCCGGTGAACTCGACCGAGAAATGCAGGCCCTTGGTCACCAGGAAGAACACCGCGGCGACGAAGGTCAGCGCCGAGATCACGTTGAAGATCAACGCGTGGCGCATGAACGGGATGTCCCGTTTGATTTTGAAAAATTCCATGACGAGTCCCTAGTCCTTATTTCTTTTCAGCTGGCAGGCCTGGCGTCCAGACCGTGCCCACCGACAGCTTCGTGAGTTTCTTGCCGCGACGTCCGTACCACAGGTTCACCAGGCCGCGCGAGACGAACACGGCCGAGAACATCGAGGTCAGGATGCCCAGGGTGTGCACGACGGCGAAGCCGCGCACCGCACCCGAACCGAAGATCAGCAGCGCCAGGCCAACGATCAGGGTGGTGACGTTCGAGTCGAAAATCGTGTCCCAGGCGTGGCTGAAGCCGTTCGTGATCGCCTGTTGCGGCGTGGCGCCGGCACGCAGTTCCTCGCGGATGCGCTCGTTGATCAGCACGTTCGAGTCAATTGCCATACCGAGCGCCAGCGCGATTGCGGCGATACCCGGCAGGGTCAGCGTTGCCTGCAGCATGGACAGCAGGGCCAGCAGGAACATCACGTTGGCGGCCAGCGCCAGCGAGCTGAAGACGCCGAACATGTGGTAGTAGACGATCATGAAAACGGCGATGGCGACGAAGCCCCAGACCGTCGAATGCAGGCCGCGGCTGACGTTTTCGGCGCCCAGCTGCGGGCCGACCACGCGTTCCTCGATGAATTCCATCGGCGCCGACAGGGCGCCCGAGCGCAGCAGCAGCGCCAGCTCGTTCGCGTCTTCGATGCTGCCGATGCCGGTGATCTGGAAGGTCGAACCGAGTTCCTGGTTGATGGTCGGGGCCGTCGGCACCGTGTACTTGCCCTTTTCCTTCAGCAGCACCGCCAGGCGCTTGCCCACGTTTTCGCGGGTGGCCAGGCGGATCCGGCGGCCGCCGTCGCCGTTCAGGTCCAGCGAAACGGCCGGCTGCTGGTTCTGGTCGAAGGTCGCGACGGCGCTCGAGATGTAGTCGCCGGTCAGGATGATGTCCTTGTAGACGACCACCGGGGCGCCGCGGCCTTCGGTGAACAGTTCCGAATTCAGCGGGATGGTCGCCGACAGTTCGGTGTTCGGGGTGATGGTCGGATCGACCAAGCGGAATTCCAGCGTGGCGGTGCGGCCGATGATGTCCTTCGCGCGGGCCACGTCCTGCACGCCCGGCAATTGCACGACGATGCGGTCGGCGCCCTGGCGCTGGATGACCGGCTCGGTCACGCCCAGTTCGTTGATACGCTTGGACAGGGTGGTGATGTTCTGGTTGACGCCCTCTTCCACCGTGCGCTTGAGCGCTTCCGGCTTCAGGGTGACCAGCAGTTTCAGCTCACTGCCGTCGGCGGCGTCGGTCAGCTGCAGGTCCTGCGACTGGCCGGCCAGCGTGGTGCGGGCGGCGGCGCGGGTTTCGGCATCGCGGAAGGCGACTTCGACGGTGTTGCCGTTGCGCTCGATGCCGGCGTGGCGGATGTTCTTGTCGCGCAGGATGCTGCGCACGCTCGCTTGCATGCCCTTCATCTTGGTTTCCAGCACGGCGCGCGAATCGACTTGCAGCAAGAAGTGGACGCCGCCGCGCAGGTCGAGGCCGAGGTTCATCGGCAGTGCGCGCAGGGACTGCATCCAGGCCGGGGTATTCTTGACCAGGTTGACGGTGACGATGTAATCCGGGTCGGCCGGATCGCGGTTGAGCTGGCGCTCGAGCGCCAGCTTGGCCTTGAACTGGGCGTCGGTGGTGTTGAAGCGGGCGCGTACGGCCGCCGAGTTACCCACGCCGTCCAGCGAAATCTGGTTTGCCGGAACACCTTCGCGCTTGAGCGCATCGGCTACCTGCGTCGTGGTGTCGCTCGTGATCTTGACCGTCGTCTTGCCGGTGGTGACCTGCAAGGCCGGCGATTCGCCGAAGTAGTTGGGCGCCGTGTACAGCGCGCCCAACAGGAGCGCGACGGCGATCAGTATGTATTTCCAGACGGGATAGCGATTCATAGTGTTCCAGCGTTCAATGTTGAGCGGCGCGCGGCCCTTGCGGGCCGCAACGCGGGCTTACAGGGCCTTGAGCGTGCCCTTCGGCAGCAGCGTCGTGACGGCGTTCTTTTGCACGACCATCTCGGTGCCGGCCGCCACTTCCAGGGTGACGTACGCGTCTTTCACCTGCACGACACGGCCCAGGATGCCGCCGGCGGTGACGACTTCGTCGCCTTTGGCCAGCGCGTCCATCATCGCTTTCATTTCTTTCTGGCGCTTTTGCTGGGGACGGATCATCAGGAAATACATGACCACGAACATGATGATCAGCGGGGCGAAGGTCGTCAGGCTGCCCATCAGGCCAGGATCGGCGGCGGTGGTGGTTTGCGCGTACGCGTTGGAAATGAACACAAGGACTCCGATTGTGAGATAAAAAATTAGCGCTGTATTCTAGCACCGGCGAACTGCCAGCGGCCATTCCGCGGTATATGGGAATGACATTCAGAAATTGCAAGTTGGAAATCGGAGAAGATGCGAAGGGCGTTGACCGGATGGGTTCGCCGGATAGGAGGGGTGGGATAGGTATCGCTGGCTGAACGCGTGGACGGCGGAGCCGTCCACCCTACGGGTCGACGCGGCGACGTAGGGTGGACGGGTTCCCCGTCCACGCGTTCAACCACCGCCAGCGCAATCGAGGATGTATTACACCCCGCGCGCCCGGTCGGCCTTGAACTGGATCCGGAACGCATTGAAACCATCCGCATCGATCGCGTCGCGCATCTCCTGCATCAGGTTCAGGTAATAGTGCAGGTTGTGGATCGTGTTCAGGCGCGCGCCCAGGATCTCGTTCGAGCGGTGCAGGTGGTGCAGGTAGGCGCGCGAGAAGTTCTTGCAGCAGTAGCAGGTGCAGGACTCGTCCAGCGGCGCCGTGTCTTCTTTATAACGCGCGTTCTTGATCTTGACGTCGCCGAAGCGCGTGAACAGCCAGCCGTTCCTCGCGTTCCGGGTCGGCATCACGCAGTCGAACATGTCGACGCCGTTGGCCACGCCTTCGACCAGGTCTTCCGGCGTGCCGACGCCCATCAGGTAGTGCGGCTTGTTCTCCGGAAGGCGCGGGCCGACGTGGGCCAGGATGCGCTGCATGTCTTCCTTCGGCTCGCCGACCGACAGGCCGCCGATCGCCAGGCCCGGGAAGTCGATCTCTTCCAGGCCGGCCAGCGATTCGTCGCGCAGGTGCTCGTACATGCCGCCCTGGACGATGCCGAACAGCGCGTTCGGATTCTCGCCCTTGTTAAATTCGTTCATCGAGCGCTGGGCCCAGCGCAGCGACATGCGCATCGATTTCGCCGCTTCTTCGGCGGTCGCGGCGCGGCCGTCGATTTCATACGGCGTGCACTCGTCGAACTGCATCACCACGTCCGAGTTCAGGGCGCGCTGGATCTGCATCGACACTTCCGGCGACAGGAATTTACGGGAGCCGTCGATCGGCGAGGCGAAGGTCACGCCCTCTTCCGTGATCTTGCGCATCGCGCCCAGCGAGAACACCTGGAAGCCGCCCGAGTCGGTCAGAATGGGCTTGTCCCAGCCCATGAAGCCGTGCAGGCCGCCGAACTTGTTGAACACCTCGATGCCCGGGCGCAGCCACAGGTGGAAGGTATTGCCGAGGATGATCTGCGAGCCGACTGCCTTCAGTTCGACCGGGTCCATGGCCTTGACGGAACCGTAGGTCCCGACCGGCATGAAAATCGGCGTCTCGATGGTGCCGTGGTTCAGGGTGAGGCGGCCGCGGCGCGCGTGCGACAGGCCGCTGGTGTCTTTTTTAAGGAGGGTAAATTCGAGCATCGGGTCTTATTGACGTGAAGTGGTAGTCAGCAGCATGGCATCGCCGTAGCTGAAGAAGCGGTATTCGTTGGCGATCGCATGCGCGTAGGCCTTGCGGATCTCGGCATACCCGGCAAAGGCCGACACCAGCATCAGCAAGGTCGACTTCGGCAGGTGGAAGTTGGTGATCAGGCGCGAGACGGTTTTGAAGCGATAGCCGGGCGTGATGAAGAGAGCGGTGTCGGCGCTGCCGGCGACCAGCTCGCCCGATTGGGAGGCCGATTCCAGCGCGCGCAGGCTCGTGGTGCCGACGGCGACCACGTCGCGCCCGGCCGCCTTCGCCGCGCGCACGGCGTCCACCGTCTCCTGGGCGATGGTGTACCACTCGGTGTGCATGTTGTGCTGCGAGAGATCCTCGACGCGCACCGGCTGGAAGGTGCCGGCGCCCACGTGCAGGGTCACGTAGGCGATGTTGACGCCTTTCGCCACCAGCTTGTCGAGCAGCGGCTGGTCGAAATGCAGGCCGGCGGTCGGCGCGGCCACGGCGCCCGGCTCCTTCGAGTACACGGTCTGATAGCGCTGCTCGTCGAATTCGTCGGCCGTGTGCTCGATGTAGGGCGGCAGCGGCAGGCGGCCGTGGGCCTCGATCAGGTCGAACACGTCGCCCCCCTCCTCATCTATGTGAAGGGTGAAGAACTCGCCGGCGCGTTCGCCCGTGGTGACGTCAAAAGCGTCGGCCAGGCGGATGCGGTTGCCGGGCTTGGGCGACTTGGAGGCGCGTACCTGGGCCAGCACCGTACGGTTGTCCAGCACGCGCTCGACCAGCACCTCGACCTGGCCGCCGGTCTCCTTCACGCCGAAGAAGCGGGCTTTCAGGACGCGCGTGTTGTTCATCACGAGCAGGTCGCCGGCCTGGAGCTGGTCGACGATGTCGGCGAAATGGCGGTCCGTGATGCGGTCGCCATCGAGCTGCAAGAGGCGCGACGCCGAGCGGTCCGGCAGGGGCAGTTGCGCGATGCGCTCGGGCGGCAGGTCGAAATCGAAATCGGAAAGCGAATACATTCTGGTCAATTCTGGGAAAATAAGAGCTGGCAGCCTTACAATATGGCCCCAAGTACGTGCGGCGAACCTTCTATTTTACGCTGAACCACGTCAATTTGCCGCGATATGCCCGCCCCAAAGACCCCTCCCGCCCCGAAAACGACACAAACCAAACTCGCCAAGCTCGGCCTGCGCAGCGACATGGACCTCGTGCTGCACCTGCCGATGCGCTACGAGGACGAGACGAAGATCGTGCCGATCCGCGAGGCCTGCCTGCGTGGCGGCCACGTGTCGCAGGTCGAGGGCGTGGTGATCAAGAACGAGATCGCCCTGAAACCGCGGCGCCAGCTGCTCGTCACCATTAGCGACGACAGCGGCGACCTGCTGCTGCGCTTCATGAATTTCTACGGCAGCCAGGTCAAGCAGCTGGCCGAAGGGGTGCGCGTGCGCGCCCGCACCGAAATCAAGCACGGCTTCTTCGGGGCCGAGATGGTGCACCCGACTTATAAAGTGGTGAACGAGAACGCACCGCTGCCGACCTCGCTCACACCGGTGTATCCGTCGGGCGAAGGCCTGTCGCAGCCCATCCTTCGCCGCGCGATCGGGGAAGCGATGCGCCGCGTGGACTGGACCGACACGGTGCCGCCAAGCGTGCGGCGCGCGATGGGCCTGATCGACTTCGAGCCGGCCGTCAAACTGCTGCATTACCCGCCGGTCGACGTCGACGAATACGCGCTGATGGAAAAATCGCATCCGGCCTGGACGCGCATGAAGTTCGACGAACTGCTGGCGCAGCAGCTCTCGCTGAAACGCGCCCAGCGCGCCCGCCGCGACAAGGGCGCGCCGCATCTGCGCGCGATGGGCCAGATGACCGAAGGCTTGCTGGGTGTCCTGCCCTTCTCGCTGACCGGCGCCCAGCAACGTGTTTTAAAAGAGATCCGCGCCGACCTGCGCGAGGGCTATCCGATGCAGCGCCTGCTCCAGGGCGACGTCGGCAGCGGCAAGACGGTGGTCGCGGCGCTGGCCGCGGCGCAGGCGATCGACTCCGGCTACCAGGCCGCCCTGATGGCGCCCACCGAGATCCTCGCCGAGCAGCATTTCAGGAAGATCGCGGCCTGGATGGAGCCGCTCGGCGTGAAAGTCGCCTGGCTCACCGGCAGCCTGAAAAAGAAGGACAAGCTTGCCGCCAGCGAGATGGTCGAATCGGGAGAAGCGCGCCTGGTGATCGGCACCCACGCGCTGATCCAGGACACGGTGCAGTTCGCCAAGCTCGGCCTGGTGATCGTCGACGAGCAGCACCGCTTCGGCGTCGGCCAGCGCCTCACCCTGCGCAACAAGGGCAGCGACGGCCTGGTGCCGCACCAACTCATGATGTCGGCCACCCCGATCCCGCGCACGCTGGCCATGACCTATTACGCCGACCTGGAAGTGTCGGTGATCGACGAGCTGCCGCCCGGCCGCAGCCCGATCGTCACCCGCGCCATCGACCAGAACCGGCGGGAGGAAGTCATCGAACGCGTGCACGCGGCGGCGCTCGAGGGGCGGCAGGTGTACTGGGTCTGCCCGCTGATCGAGGAGTCGGAAGCACTGCAGCTGCAGACCGCGACCGAGACCTACGAGACGCTGGCCGAGGCGCTGCCCGACCTGCAGGTGGGGCTGGTGCACGGGCGCATGAAGCCGGCCGAAAAACAGGCGGTGATGGATGCCTTCACGGCGCGCGAGGTGCACGTGCTGGTGGCGACCACCGTCATTGAGGTCGGCGTCGACGTGCCGAATGCCTCGCTGATGGTGATCGAGCACGCCGAGCGTTTCGGCCTGTCGCAGCTGCACCAGCTGCGCGGGCGCGTCGGCCGGGGTTCGGCGGCCAGCGTGTGCCTGCTCTTGTATCAGAGCCCGCTCGGGCAGGTGGCCAAGCAGCGCCTGATGACGATGCGCGAGACGACCGACGGTTTCGAGATCGCGCGGCGCGACCTGGAGATTCGCGGGCCGGGCGAATTCCTCGGCGCGCGCCAGTCGGGTCAGGCGATGCTGCGCTTTGCGGACCTGGAGACGGACCAGTGGCTGGTGGAACACGCGCGCGATATCGCGGCCAGTTTGCTGGAGCGGGAGACGGCGGAGAGTATTGCGATTGTGGATGCGCACCTGGCGAGGTGGCTCGGTGGGCGCGAAGAGTTCTTGAAGGTGTAGGGTGGGCGGCTTCGCCGCTCACGCGTTCAACCCAGGCAAGAACACCCGAGCAGGTATTTCATACGGAGCTTGAACGCGTGGACGGCAAAGCCGTCCACCCTACAAAAGCCTCAGTCCACCTTGGTCAGCTCCACCCCATCCACCGTCATCTTCCACTTGTCCCCCACCCGATGCGGGGGCTTGCTGACCACAAAAGTCGAGCGCACGATGCTGACGCCGGCGTCGAAGTTGTCGCCGTTAAAACCCTTCAGTTCGATGTTCAGGTTGATGTTCTTGCCCGGCTGGTCGCGCTTGTATTGGACCTTGCCTTCTTTCGACAGTTGCAGGCGCATGTCCTTGCCCTGCCAGTCGCCGACGTAGTGCATTTTTTCCTGGGGAACGGGATCGGCGTACGCCGCCATAGGCAGTAGGCAGGCGGCGAGGAGGATGGTGCGCAAGGTATGCATGGGGACTCCGGAACGGGATGATGGAAGCGGACAGCAGCCGAGTATTCGCCTGCCGCGTTCCATTGTCAACATGCATACGCCGCGCAGTGTGGCGCAAAGATCAGCGGCGGTCGGCCTCGTAGACCAGCCCGATCTGGCGCCGGATTTCGTCCATCACGCCCATCAGCGCCAGCGTCTCGTCGTGCGTCATGCCCGGGCTTTCGACCAGCCCGGCGCGCCAGCAGCGCTGGGCCTCGATGACTTCGTGCACGTAGCCGTTGCCAAGATAGGGCGTGTCGACCGTGCGCGTGCTGCCATCGTCCAGGGCCACCGTCACCGAGCGCGCGCGGTGGAACATGGTGTTCATGCGCACATGGCCGCGGGTACCGGACACCGTCAGCTCGCCCGGCGTGCGCGCGAGGAAGGAGCAGCTGCAGGCCGACATGGCGCCGCCCGCATGCTTCAAGGTGAACGCGGTCTGCACGTCGACGCCGGTCGCGCCCATCTGCGCCTGCGCCTTCACCTCGACCACGGGGCCGAGCAGGCTGGCCGCGATCGACAAAGGATAAATACCGAGATCGAGCAGCGCGCCGCCGCCCAACTCCGGATTGAACACGCGGTGCTCGGGGCCGAAGCTGGCCGTAAAGCCGAAGTCGGCCACGACCTGGCTGACTTCCCCGATCTCGCCCGAGGCGATGATGCGCTTGACCTCGAGCAGCGAGGGCAGGAAGCGCGTCCACATCGCCTCCATCAGGAACAGGCGTTTCGACCGCGCCAGGGCGACGACTTCTTCGGCCTCGCGCCGGTTCACCGTAAAGGCCTTTTCGACCAGCGCGCCCTTCCCCGCTCCCAAGGCAAGCAGCGCATTGGCGGCGTGCTGCGGGTGCGGGGTGGCGACGTAGACCAGGTCGATGTCGCTTGCCGCCGCCAGCGCCTCGTAGGAGCCGTAAGCCGTCCCGCCGAATTCGGCGGCGAAGGCGTCGGCCTTGTCCTGGCTGCGCGAGGCGACGCCGGCCAGTACCGCATCCGGCACGTCCTTGATGGCTGTGGCCAGGGCGCGCGCGATCTTGCCGGTGCCGAGGATGCCCCAGCGTACGGGGTCGGTCATGATGGGTTCCTTCATGCGATGCGTTTCGGGCGGAAGACGCTCGCGTCCGAATAAAAGTCGCGGTCCTGATCCGGCCACCAGCCGGGCACGCCGAGCACCGGCAGCGGTGTGAAGCTTGACGTATGCAGGGCTTCGCTGCGCAGCGTGGCGGCGACGTTTTTATCGATCCAGGCGCGCCGGGCATCAGGGCCGAGGGCGAAATAATCGTCCTCCGCGAACAGCACGCGGGTATGCGCGGTGATCGCCTTGCGTGGTGCGACCAGCTTTTCCATCAGCGCGTGGCCGAACAGCCAGAGTTGGGCGTCGGGGCCGAACATGGCGCGCTTTTCGAACAGGGCTCGCTTTTCGAATAGTGCTCCTTCCCAGCAGTGCGCGCGCAGTTCGTCGACCAGCTCGCGTCCTGCGCTCGATGCGCGCACGACCAGGATCGCCGCGTTTTCGTCGAAGATGGTGGCGGCGTCGCGCGCCGGCCCGCGCGACTTGCCCACGCCGGCAGCCGCGATCTGCGCAGCCTGCAGCGCGTTCAGTTCGCGCTTGATCAGCGGGAAGGTCTGCCAGACGAGGCCATTGAAGAAGTCGTGCAGGTTGTCGCGCGTGGGTACGTTGCCGGTGGCGCTGATGAATTCTTCATAGGCCGTCCCTTCGGGCAGCGATTCCTGCGGGACGAAGCTGATCGGCAGGTCAAGGTGGTTGCGCAGGGCGAGACGCGCGGCGTTGCGGTTGAAGGCGCCTGCGAAATCCTCGCCCGCCAGCGCCAGCGCCAGCGCCTCGTACGCTGGCCGCACCGCGTCGTACCACGGCCGCGACCAGTCGATCAGCGCGATCTCCGACGCCACTTACAACATCTTCCAGTCGATCCGCTCGCCGGCGTTCAGCGGCACCAGCTCGTTCTCTCCCATCGGCACCGTGGCCGGCAGGTTCCACGATTCGCGCACCAGCGTGATCGTGCCCTCGTTGCGCGGCAGGCCGTAGAAGGCCGGGCCGTTGAAGCTGGCGAAGGCTTCCAGTTTATCGAGCGCGCCGGCCTGGGCGAAGGCTTCGGTGTACAGCTCCATCGCGTGCAGCGCGGTGTAGCAGCCGGCGCAGCCGCAGCTCGACTCTTTCGCGCCGATGGCGTGCGGGGCCGAGTCGGTGCCGAGGAAGAAGCGCTCGTCGCCGCTGGTGGCGGCCGTGACCAGCGCCAGGCGGTGCTCTTCGCGTTTCAGGACCGGCAGGCAGTAATAGTGAGGCCGGATACCGCCGCGGAAGATCTCGTTGCGGTTGTAGAGCAGGTGGTGGGCCGTGATGGTGGCGGCGATCGGGCCCTCGGCTTCGGCCACGTACTGGGCCGCGTCCTTGGTCGTGATGTGCTCGAAGACGATGTTCAGCGCCGGCAGGTCGCGGCGCAGCGGACGCATCACGCGCTCGATGAAGACGGCCTCGCGGTCGAACAGGTCAATGTCGTGATCGGTGACTTCGCCGTGGATCAGCAGCGGCATGCCGACTTCCTGCATCACTTCCAGCGTCTTGTAGCACTTCCTGAGGTCGGTGACGCCGGCCGCCGAGTTGGTGGTGGCGCCGGACGGGTACAGTTTCACGGCGTGGATGAAGCCGGTGTCCTGCGCGCGGCGGATCTCGTCGGGATCGGTGTTGTCGGTCAGGTAGAGCGTCATCAGCGGCTCGAACGACATCCCTTCAGGCAGCGCGGCCAGGATGCGGTCGCGGTAGGCGGCGGCGTCGGCGGTGGTGGTGACCGGCGGTTTCAGGTTCGGCATCACGATGGCGCGCGCGAACTGGCGCGCGGTATGCGGCAGCACGCTGGCCAGCGCCGCGCCGTCGCGCAGGTGCAGGTGCCAGTCGTCTGGACGGGTGATCGTGATGGATTGTGGGGTCTCGATGGTGGACATGGCGGCTCTCGGATTGCGGGACGGCGTCATTTTACCTGTATAGGGAATGGTTCGCCGCGCCTGTCCCGGGATGGAGGCGGAGGGTAAGCAAAATGGCAATGCATCGGAAGGGTTGTTGCGGTTGCGGGCTCGCGGAAGAGCGCGTAACGCGTGGAGTCGGGGACTCCGGTGAAGCCGTGGAGGAGGCCACTGGCCTCCTCCACCCCTACATTAGTGGATGATCCTGGCAAGGAACTCCTTCGCCCGTTCGGAGCGCGGGGAAGTAAAAAAGGCGTCCTTCGGCGTGTCCTCGACGATGCGGCCGTGGTCCATGAAGACGATGCGGTCGGCCACCTTGCGGGCGAAGCCCATTTCGTGGGTGACGACCATCATGGTCATGCCGTCCTGGGCGAGCTTCACCATCACGTCCAGCACTTCGCCGATCATTTCCGGGTCGAGCGCGGAAGTGGGCTCGTCGAACAGCATCGCCACCGGGTCCATCGCCAGCGCGCGGGCGATCGCGACGCGCTGCTGCTGGCCGCCCGAGAGCTGGCTGGGGAACTTGTCCTGCTGCGCCAGCAGGCCGACGCGGTCGAGGTAGGCCAGGCCGCGCTTGACCGCCTCCTCTTTACTGCGCCCCAGCACCTTCACCTGCGCCAGCGTCAGGTTCTCGCGCACCGACAGGTGGGGGAACAGCTCGAAGTTCTGGAACACCATGCCGATCTTCGCGCGCAGCTTCGGCAGGTCGGTGCTGCGACTGGTGACCGCCACGCCGTCGACGCGAATCAATCCCTGCTGCACGGCCTCGAGTCCATTGACGGTCTTGATCAGGGTGGATTTGCCGGAACCGGAGGGTCCGCAGACCACCACGACGTCGCCGCGCGCCACCTGCGTGCTGCATTCCGCGAGCACCTGGAAGTCGCCGTACCATTTGCTGACCTTGTCAATTTCGATCATCGGTTTACCTGTTGTTTCAGCATCTTGAGCGTGCTTGACAGCACTAACAGTGCCTAGGATACTGCGGAACTTGCCAAGATACTCAGAACGAGCCTTCGTTCGCCCTAGCACCACCGACAACAGCCCTGCCCGGCACGCCAGAACCACCAGTTCCGGCCTGCCGGGC
Source organism: Massilia sp. SYSU DXS3249 (assembly GCF_053668055.1). Classification (NCBI taxonomy): domain Bacteria; kingdom Pseudomonadati; phylum Pseudomonadota; class Betaproteobacteria; order Burkholderiales; family Oxalobacteraceae; genus Massilia; species Massilia sp. SYSU DXS3249. Next base: position 92,611 of record NZ_JBSIPX010000021.1, read on the forward strand.
GGACGCGCAGGCCGACCACTGGAAGCATATGAACAATCGAAACCGCCTCACTACTTACATCCTGATCGGCCTGGCCCTCGGCGTCGTCATGGGCTACATCGCCAACAAGTACTTCGCCGACCCCGCCGCCTTCGCCGACAAGATGTCGCTGATTACGACGATGTTCCTGCGCCTGATTAAGATGATCATCGCGCCGCTGGTCTTCTCGACCCTGGTGGTCGGCATTGCGCGCATGGGCGACGCCAAGGAAGTCGGCCGCATCGGCGTCAAGGCGCTGGGCTGGTTCGTGATCGCCTCGATCATCTCGCTGGCGCTGGGCCTGATCCTGGTGAACCTGTTCCGTCCGGGCGATGCGATGTTCGCGGCCGGCATGGCGCCGCCGATCGGCAGCGATTCGGGCATTGCCACCACCAACCTCACGCTCAAGGAATTCATCACCCACCTGATTCCTTCCTCGATCGTCGACGGCATGGCCAAGAACGAGATCCTGCAGATCGTCGTGTTCTCGCTGTTCTTCGGCGTCGCCGCCGCGGCCGTCGGCGCGCGCGCCACGCCGATGATCGACGCCATCGACGGCGTCGCCCACGTGATGCTGAAGGTCACCGGCTATGTAATGAACTTCGCGCCGATCGCCGTGTTCGCGGCGGTCGCCGGCGTCATCGCCAAGAGCGGCCTCGGCGTGCTGCAAACCTACGGCATCTTCATGGCCGAGTTCTACCTCGGCATCATCCTGCTGTGGGTGATCCTGATCCTGGCCGGCATGGCCTTCCTCGGACCGCGCGTGCTGCGCCTGATCGGCCTGCTGAAAGAGCCGACCATCCTGGCCTTCACCTGCGCCTCGTCGGAAGCGGCCTTCCCGAAAACCCTGGAAAGCCTGGAGAAGTTCGGCGTCAAGAACCGCCTGGCCGCCTTTGTCCTGCCGGTCGGCTATTCGTTCAACCTCGACGGCTCGATGATGTACTGCACCTTCGCGGCCGTCTTCATCGCCCAGGCCTACGGCATCGAGCTGTCGCTGTCGACCCAGATCACGATGATGCTGGTGCTGATGCTGACCTCGAAGGGCATGGCCGGCGTGCCGCGCGCCTCGCTGGTCGTGATCGCCGCCACGCTCTCCCAGTTCAACATCCCGGAAGCGGGCCTGCTGCTCCTGCTGGGCATCGACCACTTCCTCGACATGGCGCGTTCGGCCACCAACGTGATCGGCAACGGCATCGCCACCGCCGTCGTGGCGAAGTGGGAGGGCGACCTCGAGGAACCGGTACCGCACAAGGACGTCGCCACATCGCCGCTGCGCTAACAAGCAGCGGAAGCAGCGCGCATTACACCGGGCCTTCCAGCGATGGGAGGCCTTTTTTTATAAAAAAGCATGGGGGAGAACACATGAAGCAGCTGTATGCAGCAGGTTTACTGGTAGTCCTGAATGGCGCGAATGTGGCGCATGCCGCCACCCAGACGGTCGATTGCGGCCGCCTGCTCGACGTGAAAAGCGGCACCTGGCGCGAGCGCGTCAGCATCGTGGTCGAGAACGGCACCATCAAATCGGTCGGGCCGATGACCCAGGGCGCCGGGAACATCGACCTGTCGGGCAAATCCTGCCTGCCGGGCCTGATCGACATGCACGTGCACCTGACCAGCGAAACGGCGCCGGCGGTCGACGCCTACCGCGACCGCCTCACCGCCGATCCGGCCGACATGGCCTTCCGCTCGGTCAAGTACGCCGAGCGCACGCTGATGGCCGGCTTCACCACGGTGCGCGACCTCGGTGCGGCCGATGGCCTGAACGTGTCGCTGAAGCGCGCGATCGCGGCCGGCGCGGTGCCCGGTCCGCGCATGTTCACCGCCGGTAAATCGATCGCCACCACCGGCGGCCATGCCGACCCGACCAACAACCTGTCGCACTTCCTGAGCGAGAAGGTCGGCACGCCGGGACCGGAACAAGGCGTGATCGACAGCCCCGAACAGGGCCGCCAGGCCGTGCGCCAGCGCTACAAGGAAGGCGCGGACCTGATCAAGATCACCGCCACCGGCGGCGTGCTGAGCCAGGCGGCGAACGGCCAGAACTCGCAGTACACCGAAGACGAACTGAAGGCCATCGTCAGCACCGCCAAGGACTACGGCTTCCGCGTCGCGGCCCACGCCCACGGCGCCGAAGGCATGAAGCGCGCGCTGCGCGCCGGCGTCGACTCGATCGAGCACGGCACGCTGATGGACGACGAGACGGTGGCGCTGTTCAAGAAGACCGGCCACTGGTACGTGCCGACCATCTCGGCCGGCCGCTACGTCGCCGACAAGGCCAAGCAGGAGGGCTACTATTCGGCCCTGGTGCGCCCGAAGGCGGCGGCCATCGGCCCGCAGCTGCAGGCGACGTTTGCGCGCGCCCACAAGGCCGGCGTCAAGATCGCCTTCGGCACCGACGCCGGCGTCTTCCCGCACGGCGAGAACGCGAAGGAGTTCGGCTACATGGTCGAAGCGGGCATGTCGCCGATCGAGGCCATCCGTTCGGCCACTGTCCACGCCGCCGCCCTGCTCGACCAGCCGCAGCGCCTGGGCATGGTCGCACCGGGCTTTGCTGCCGACATCGTCGCCGTCGACGGCGACCCGCTGCGCGACGTGAAGCTGCTCGAGCAAGTGAAATTTGTGATGAAGGACGGCGTCGTCTACAAGCAGTAAGACGCCTGGAACCTGCTTCCTCGCTTCGGCCGGAAGCAGGTTTCGCATTTAAGGAGAAGTAGCATGCTGTTCCAAAAGACCGCCCGCTCGGCCACCGCGCTGTTCGGCTTCCTGTTCTGTGTTGCCGTCGCGGCGCAGGCCCAAACCCAGGCCGCGGCCAAGCTGCCGAACGTGAGCATCCTCGCCACCGGCGGGACCATCGCCGGCACCGGGGCCACCAGCACCACCACGGTCGGCTACACGGCCGCCACCGTCGGCGTGCAGGCGCTGATCCAGGCCGTGCCGGAGATGACGAAAGTCGCCAACGTCAGCGGCGAGCAGGTGTTCCAGATCGCCAGCGAAAACATGGGCAACGAGCAGTGGCTGACCTTGGCCAAGCGCGTCAACACCCTGCTGGCGCAGGCGAACGTGGACGGCATCGTCATCACCCACGGCACCGACACGCTGGAGGAGACGGCCTACTTCCTGAACCTGGTCGTCAAGAGTAAAAAGCCGGTGGTGGTGGTCGGGTCGATGCGCCCGTCCACCGCGCTCTCGGCCGACGGCCCGATCAACCTGTACAACGCGGTGATGCTGGCCGGCTCGCCTGATGCGGCCGGACGCGGCGTGCTCGTCGCGATGAACGACCAGATCCACGGCGCACGCGACGTCACCAAGGCGAACACGACCACGACCGACACCTTCCGCGCGGCGGAACTGGGCATGCTCGGCTACATCCAGGGCGGCAAGCCCTATTTTTATCGCGCGGCGCTGCGCCGTCATACGGTGGAGACCGAGTTCGATGTCATGAACCTGTCGGTCCTGCCGGCTGTCGAGGTGGCTTATGCGCACGCGAACGTGGGGCCGGCGGCGGTCGAGGCGCTGGTGGCGACGGGTGCCAAGGGACTGGTGCATGCGGGCGTGGGCAATGGCTCGCTGCCGGCCAAGGTGCGCCCTGCACTCTCGGCTGCGCGCAAGAAGGGCGTGATCATCGTGCGCTCCTCGCGCGTCGGCCAGGGTATCGTCGCGCGCAACGGCGAGGCGAATGACGACGAGCTCGATTTCGTGGCGGGGGATAATCTGTCGCCTCAGAAGGCGCGTATTTTGTTGATGCTGGCGCTGACCAAGACGAACAATACGCGGGATATTCAGCGGATGTTTAGTACGTATTAAAAGCGATTTGCACGGGCACGTGGCGCTGTTGCGTGCCCTGATCGTGGCCAGTTGAATCCGCGTGGGCACGGGGTGCCCACCCTACGGGACACGCTACGTATCCGGGGTTCGTAGGGTGGGCACTTGTGCCAGTTCTTTAAAGGTGTTATCTAACGAAGCCATCCTTTAGCACGCGCGCTGTCGATACATGGCGGCGCTTCTCTTCGGCTGAAACGTGGACTTTCTTCTTTGGCCGCTTGGGGCCCTGCGGCGC